>DATHCH010000133.1:0-23437 GCA_035319625.1 Thermodesulfobacteriota bacterium | reverse complement strand
GACCCTCGTCGGTTTGCTCTTTGTCTCGATGGCACTGAATGTAGGTATGCTCGCGGACCCCGAGAACATCGGCTTGAAAAAGCTCGCAAACCAGACCTTGAACAACTTCCTATACGTTATCGTCTTTGCGCTTATTTTTCTGATCCCCAGACAATGGCCTATTGGACTCGGAGTACCTCTCCTGTGTATTGGTATTGCAGGTCTGATAAGGACTGTATTTACTCTGCGCAGTCTACTCTCTAACATTATTCAAGGGATCCCCAGAAGGGGGTCATTCGTGCGAGCTGCTATCACGTTGATAGCCTTTTTAGTCTTGATTATTGTATCTTTTTTAGTGATGGTTCGCGCCAATGCCGACAGTCTGTACTGGCTGGTAGCCCCAATGATCCTCCTGTTGACATCCGCCAGCGTCAATACGTGGTCTTTGCTGATAGGGGTGCATGAAGCCTCAGCGAAAACGCGACATCCAAAACAATAAAGACTGTATATTTTGGGAACCACCCTGTCAGAGAGGTTACAATAACTGCACCAATGCTCTGGTTTTGGACTACGGAAAATGTTCCAATTTGATTCTCATATATTGAATGCCCATGCATGATTTCTATCAGAAATCTTCGGCTCCTCAAGCATGCTTCTTTTGAGCATTCGTAGGTGAAGTCGACATAGGTTCGTTTTGAATTGTCTACCAATTCAAATTTTATTTTTTGCGATGCCATCTGGATATTAGCGTTTATTGAGATTTGATTAATGTCTTTAGAGTGGTTTCATAAACCTCAAAGGTCCTTGAATCGAAGAGGACGAATCGAACCAATTTAATTTCTGGATGATCCTTCAAATAATCCACAGCCGTCTTTAAAGCGATACGGGAAGCTTCCTCTACAGGGTATCCGTAAATTCCGGTACTGATCGATGGAAAAGCAATCGAAGAGATTTTGTTCTGGCTGCACAGTTCCAGGCTCTTTCGGTAGGCGCTTGCCAAAAGCTCAGGGTCTTTAGGCGACCCTGAATATCTCGGTCCCACTGCGTGGATGACGTATTTAGCCCTGAGGTTCCCGCCTCCTGTGATGACCGCTGAACCCGTAGGGCAACCTTTATACTTTGCTCTTAGTTCTGACATAAGGGTGGGTCCCCCCGCCCTGTGGATCGCACCATCCACGCCACCCCCTCCTGCTAATGCAGAATTGGCCGCATTCCCGATGGCCTCGGTGTCCTGCAAGGTGATGTCCCCCTGGACCACCTCCAGTGTTGATTGATAAACTGTTGCTTTCATCTTTCTTCTCTCCCTTTATCCAATCTGTTTCAATCTTGAGATTATCCATACCAGAAAGAGTTGGCCTCGTCAATAGAAGGAGATAGTTGGGAATGCCCTCTGGCGGGTATTTGAAAGATTTTACAGATTCTTTTCCATGGCCCCTTATTGTTTCCTCGACCGGTTTTCTCCTCTAAATACACCTGGCCATTACAAATAAAAAAGGGTGAGATAACTCTCACCCTTGACGCCCTCAAAAACTTCCTATCTAAAAGCTAAGGATCTTCCACGAGGGTTTGATAAAACGATTTTTTGAGAAATCTAAAAGAACCCCAGAATCTATCAAACACTTCAAAGGCCGAAGGGTCGTAGGTGCCGTCCATAGGCCGCCATTGGGTAAGATAGAAGGCAACCACCCGATCCCCTCTCTTCCCGAATACAACTTTTGACTTGACCTTCTCCTGCTTCACAGGGTCCTTGGCTTCAGCCACCATGGCCAGTCCTTCTCCCCCAAGCACGTTGACCTTCTTTTTTTCTAATATTTGCATATCCGCAATCATAGCAGTGGACCATAGATAGCGCTTAAAAAATTCACTCCCTCGTTCGCCAAGTTCAGTCGAACAACCAAAAGGTTCCTCATCATAAACAAACATGGATTGAGAAGGGAATGGACCTGAGTCGGCTTTCAAAAATCCAAAACCGAATTCACCTCCTACCTCGACTTGAATGACTCTCCATTCGGAGGGAGGTGGTTTGAATTCAAACTCATCCTGCCAGATGATCATCCCTTGCTGGCTGAATGTGTACAGTTTCTGGGCCGTTCCAGGGGTGGCACATGCAGAAACCATCATGCCCATCCACACAAAACACAGAAGCATCCGGATGTGCCTTCTCATGGCTTTTCTCCTTCCTTGTTCATTTTCTTGAGAAAGAGGAGAATGTCTTTGAAGTCAGGCGAACCATCTTTGGCATAACGTATGACCCCCTTCGGGTCAACGATCACTGTCCTCCTGCTGAAAACCGGAAACCCTTTTATCTCAGGGGAAGGGCCCACCCCCAAAAAGGCTCCTAAGAATCCTGTGACATTTGAAAGGAGTGGAAAGGTCAAATCCAAACTTTTTGCCCAATATTTTAATGTGATCACATCATCTACGCTGACGCCCACGACCCGGGCGTTGAAGCGGTCATAGAGGGAGAGATTCCTCTGATGACCCTCCATCTCGCCCGTTCAGACGGGAGTAAAGGCAGCCGGGAAAAAGGTCATGATCAGATAGTACTTCCCGTAATACTCATTGAGATAGCTGATCAGGCGGTCATGTGTGGACGGGAGAGAAAAGTAGAGCGTTTCTTCGCCCACTAAAGGTTTTTCCTTTTTTTCCGCCAAACTAGCGGGGGGAAGAATGAATATGACGAGCAGCAACAAATACAACCACTTCAGAGGCAATTTGCTTCTCATGATAACCTCCTTTCTATACCGTTTCGAAAAATAATATCTCAGTTCAGTAGGTTTTGCAATCCTGCCTGATGGATAGAGAGTTCCCTCATCCTTATTGAATGGAAAGAGGGAGGATGCGCGTAATGGTGGATAACAAGGCCGACGGCAAAAGACCTAACCATAGGATCAGAACGAGAATTGCAATGCCGGCCATGCGTGCAAAGAGATCAAGATCCGGAATGACGGGTTTTCTCTCCGCCGGCTGGATGAAAAGGGCCACGATGATCTTGAAGTAAAAATAGATGGATACGGTCACGGTCACGATCCCAAGGGCCGCCAGGACTACGAAGTGGCACTGAAGAACCGCACGGAATAGAATAAATTTTCCGATGAAACCAGCGGTAGGAGGCAATCCAGCCAGTGAAACAAGACAGACGGTGAGAAGGGCAGACCTCCAGGGGTGGACGTAAGCCAGACCCCTGAAGTCCTCCAGGGAATCGAGATCTTCCTCTTCCGCTGAAATGGTTGCCAGAGTGCCGAAGGCTCCGAGATCCATTAAAGCATAGACTGTGAGATAGAACATGATGGCGAAGACACCACCCCCCCTGACAGCGAGAAGGGTCATCAACAAGTATCCCATCTGGGCGATGGAGGAGTAAGCCAATAGCCGTTTGACGCGCACTTGGGCGAGGGCGGTGATATTGCCGACGGCCATGGTTAGAAATGCCAGAATCCAGAAGACAAAGACATAGTCGTTCCATACGGAATTTCGGGCATAGTAAAAGGCAAAGCGCAGCAGTGCGCTAAACAGAGCAACCTTCGAGCCGGTTGCCAAGAACGCGGTCACCGGGGCAGGAGCTCCCTGGTAAACGTCCGGAGTCCACAGATGAAAGGGAACCATGGAAATTTTAAAACCGATCCCAATCAAAATGAGGCTGAGGCCGAGCAGCATTGACGGGTGGCTGGTTGCCTGGACGCCGGGAGACAGGCTCTGGAGGATATCCATCTTTCCCGTCGCGGCATAGATCATGGCGATGCCAAAGGTGAGGAAGGCGCTCGCCACGGCACCCATCATGAAATATTTCAGGCCTGCTTCATTCGATGCAGGGTGAGGTTTACGAATTGCAATGAGAACATAGAGAGAAAGCGAAAGGGTTTCAAGGCCAAGAAAAAACACCAGCCAGTGAAGGGCGCTCGCAATTAAGATCATTCCAAGGCCGCTCAAGAGAAGGAGTCCGTAAAATTCATCGCCTCCAATACCCCGAAGTTTTACATACTGGTAAGAAAAGAGAAGGCTGAGGGTGGTAATGAGAGTAAGAAGAAATGTGAAGAATCGCCCGTACCCGGAAGTTTCCACCATTTTCAAGAAGTGGGTCTGATCCGGCTTCAGCAGTATAGCTGCTGCTCCTGCAGCGATTGCTGTGACCAGAGCGACTCCGAAAAGTAACCCCTGAGGTCTGCCCTTCCAGAAGCCGCCCAAGCAGAAAACGAGGAATCCCCCTCCGGCAAGGAAGATGAGAGGAAGAATATCAACCCAATTTGGCTGCATAAGCTTTCCTTAGAGAAGTTTAGAGTGTCTGAAGTGAACTAAAGTGACTAAAATTTGCAAATAAAGCACGCCGAACGTTCGGACGTTAACTTTAGACACTTTAGTCACTCGTAATTTTAGTCACTTCCTTCTTGTTATTTCAAAAAACCTATCAGTACCCCCACCGGTCCTTCGAACAGATCTAATACGGGCTGCGGATGAAGTCCGATGAACAGCACAGCGAGAGCCAAGGGTGCCAAAATGAGCACCTCACGGACAGTGATATCCGCAAGAGGTTGTTCCCTCAATTTTTCATTTCGCGTTTCTTCGAAGACCGTTTTTTGGACCACGGTGAGGATATAAATCACAGTTAGGACAAGTCCTGCAAAACCAAGCCATGTGACGAGGGGCCAAGTCTTGATTGTTCCGACAAGAACCAGAAATTCTCCGACAAAATTATTGAGCCCTGGCAATCCGAGGGAAGCCATCGCGAAGAAGAGAAAGAAAGCGCTGAAGCCGGGCATTTTTTTCCAGAACCCGCCGAAATTTGCGATTTCCCTGGTGTGGACTCTCTCATCCAGCATTCCAACGAGAATGAAGAGTGCCGAAGTTGTCAGTCCGTGGTTGATCATCTGGAGAGTGGCTCCGGAGAGTGTCATCGTGTTCCAGACGGCGATTCCGATAACCACAATGCCCATGTGTCCGATACTGGAGTATGCAACCAACCGCTTGAGGTCCTTTTGTGCCAGGGCGATCCAGGCTGCGTAAAATAACCCGATCAAACCCAGTGCGAGCAGGAGGGGCACGGAGAATCTGGCAGCTACAGGGAAGAGAGGGAACCCGAATCGCAAAAGGGCATAGGCACCGGTCTTAAGAAGCAACCCAGCGAGTATGACGCTTCCTGCCGTGGGCGCCTGGGTGTGTGCATCGGGCAACCAGGTATGAACTGGAAAGATAGGGATCTTTATGGCAAAGGCCAGAAGAAAAGCTCCATACAGCCAGAGCTCCGTAGAGAGGCCCAGGGGCGTTTGAATCAACTGGTAGAGAGAGAAGGTATACAGGCCTGTCTTAGCACCATGAATAAGGTAGAGACCGGTCAGCGCGATCAACATAAATAAACTGCCTGCAAGGGTGAACAGGATAAATTTAACAGTCGCATAAACGCGCTCCTCATGCCCCCAGATACCGATGAGGAAGAACATAGGTATGATCTGTATCTCCCAGAACAGATAGAAGAGGAAAAGATCCGTGGCCAAGAAGACTCCCATGATGGAAGTTTCCAGGAAGAGTAAAAAGAAATGAAATGTTCCAACTTTTGCATTAATTTCTTTCCAGGAGACGAGGATGCAGAGAACGGTGAGAAAGGTCGTCAGGAAGATCAGCATCAGGCTGATACCGTCCAACCCGAGGCTGTAACGAATTCCAAGACTTTCAATCCACGGATGATCCTCTGCCAACAACCATTTCCCGGTGGACCAGGAGTGTCCTTGGAGGTTCGATGTGAAGAGCAATGCTACGAGGAAGAGATCCGCCAATGACACCCAGAGGCTCGTCCAGCGGCAGAACATCGGTCTGCGGGCAAAACACAACGCCAAAAAGCTGCCGACAAGGGGCAAAAAGATAATGGTTGTAAGCCAGGGGAAATTATTAGTCATTCGTCACCGAGTCATTGGTCATTCGTCACTGTCATCCCTCACCCCATCCCTCTCCCCGCCGGGGAGAGGGGTGGGGTGAGGGGGGCTGAAACAAAACGAACCTTTACCTTAAGTAATACCAGCCAAGGGCAAGAGCAGACACAATTGCCGTAAATCCGAGAAGAAGCATCTTGAGATAAGTTGAAAGTCTGCCGGTCGTCCAGAGCTGTAATCCGGATGAGAAGAAGCGGAAGATGTTCGCGGTGGCATCGAACTGGTCATCCACTACTGCCTCATCCACCTTCAACCAGAGGGTTCGCGCCATTGCCTGATAGGGTTTCACCAGTGCGACCTGATAGAGTCGATCCAGGTGGAAACCGGAAGAAAGGAGTTCTTCCAAACGTTGCCGAAAGACCAGAGGAGTGGGCCATCCGAGAAATCTGGCCTCGGGCCGATAGACAAAATAAGCAGCGATCAATACGGCAATGTTTAAAAGCCCGCTTCCAATCTCCATGGATCTTTCGATGGGAGTGGAGGCCGGAAAAAGAGGGATACCACCTGGGATAGAGGCCAGGTAGTGCGCCAGCCAAGCTTTTCCACCAAAGGCCTCAGGGAAATTGAGGCTGGCTGCGAAGATGGCGAGGAGAGCAAGAGGAGAATTGATCCACACCATAAATTTTGGGAACTTCAAATCTTTTTTTGCTAAATTCTCTCCAGCAAAAGGTTTCTCGAGGAAGGCGACGAAGAACATCCTGAAGGTATAAAGCACCGTGATCACAGCGCCGATCTCGGCAATGAGGGCCAAAAACTTATAGATCGGCTCGGGATGGCTGAAGGTCGAAAGAAGAATCCGGTCCTTGCTGAAGAAACCCCCGAAGGGCGGGATCGCAGCCAGCGATATAGATCCTACCAGATAAAGCCAGAAGACCGCGGGCAGACGGTTACGTAGATTTCCCATCTTGAAGATGTCGTGCTCTTCATGGAGCGCCTGGATCACGCATCCAGCTCCGAGAAAAAGCAGGGCCTTGAAGAACGCGTGAGAAAACAAATGATACATACCTCCCGTGACATCGCCTGCTCCCACGGCAAGGAACATGTAGCTCACCTGGCTGATCGTCGAATAGGCCAGAACGCGCTTGATATCTTTTTGCCCTAAGGCGGCGAGGGCAGCGAAGAGGCCCGTAAAGGCGGCCACCGTAGCGATGGTTACCATGGCAATCGAAGACAGTGCGATCACCGGAAACAACCTCATGAGCAAGTAGGCGCCAGCCGTTACCATGGTGGCTGCATGGATCAGGGCGGATACGGGTGTAGGTCCGGCCATGGCGTCCGGCAGCCAGACAACGAGGGGCAATTGGGCGGATTTGCCCACGGCACCCCAGAACAGAAGAAGGGCCAGAAGGGTGGCTGTTCCGGCGCTAAGGGATGCCACCTTGCTGTTGATCGAGAAGATGGACAGTTGATCAAGAATCAGAAAAAAGAGGACGATCGCGATGCCGAAGGCGACATCGCCGATTCGCGTCAGAATAAAAGCTTTGCGGCCTGCTGTCGCATTGACCACGTCTGAATACCAGAAACCGATCAGGATATAAGAGCAAAAACCCACTCCTTCCCAGCCTAAGTATAAGAATACCAAATTGTCTGCCAGGGTGATGACGAGCATCGAGAAGACAAAAAGGTTCATGTAACAGAAGTACCGCACATAATCCCGGTCGTCGCGCATAAAACTGACGGAGTAAAGATGGATCAGACTAGAGACAAATGTGACCATCAGGGCCATGATCGCTGCGAGGCGATCGTAGTAGACAGTCATCGAAGCTGAGAAATCGCCGACCTGGATCCAGTCGAAGAGCGTGAGGAGGTATCGCTTCTCGCCAGCAGATCCAAAGGCAAGGGCGGCCATGAGCAGCGATGCGAGGACGCTCGCGCAGGCGATCCATTCTGCAACGCGTCTCGGCAGATACCTGCCAATCACCGCCAGGATAAAGCCGCCCAAGAATGGGAAAGAAAGTAAGAGAAATAGTATCGTTTTCATAAAGGAGCGCGCGCTCCCCTCACCCTTTCCCTCTCCCCAGCGGGGAGAGGGCGGGGTGAGGGGGAATGGACTTTTATACTTTCATCCTTTCATGGAATCATAGCGATCCGCATTCAACGAACCGGTTCGGCGCTGTGAATAGACGATTAATGCCAGTCCGACAGCGACTTCTGACGCAGCAACTGCAAAAATAAACAGGACGAAGGCCTGCCCATCCAGCAGGCTCCATTTCAGGGACGCGGCGACAAAAGCCAGCCCGGCCGCATTTAACATAATTTCGACTCCAATCAAAATCATGAGAAGGTTCCTTCGCGAAATGGAACAGACTGCTCCCAGTAGAAACAGAATAATTGCCAGAAGGAGCACGTCTCCGTAAGGGACAATCATCGTCTATCCTCCGATTCTTTCTTCGACTCCTGGCGACCCAGGTAGAGTGCACCCACGAGGCCGATGAGGAGCAGGAAAGAAGCAATTTCTACCGGGAACCAGTAATTCTTGAAGAGGAACTGGCCAAAAGTCGCCGGGCTGGCCATACCGGTGTTCAGGCTCATCTTACTACCCGGAATTTTGAATATCAGGACTCCGCCGACAAAGAAAGAAATAATAGCCAAAACAACGGCCGGCAGCCAATGGTAGATTTCTCCTTTATCTTCACCAGATTCAGCCCTGACGGTCATGACGATGAAAAGGAATAAGACCATGATCGCACCGGCATAAATAATGACTTCCAGAGCTGCTAAGAATGGTGCTCCCAGGAGATAGAAGAGAAGGCCGGTGGCAAAAAATGATACAATCAAGTAGACGACGGCATGGATCACTTGACGCTGGATAATCGCCAGCAGCGTTGATGCGAGAATGACGACCGCTAAGACGTAGAAGATCACAGCATACAAAGTCATTATTCCCCCAGCATTACTAAGAAAGGGTCCAAGGATTCAAGGGTCCAAATGTTTGAGAGTGGAAAGTAGAGAGTAGAAAGTAGTCGAAGACCACATTCCACCTTCTACCCTCGAGACCTTGAACCCTCGACCACTTGAATCCTTTCATTATCTCTTAGGGTAGATTGCTTTTCAGATCGACCGGCTTATCTTCGTTAATATGGGTTCCCTTATCTCCTACCATGGTGACGCCGGCGCGTTTATAAAAGTTGTATTCATTGTTTTTCCCGCCGTGATTGACGAGCAGATCTTCTTTCTCATAAACGAGTTTCAGGATGTTCCGGCCGCTTGTCTCAAAGTTAGGTGTTAATTGAATGGCCAGAGTAGGACACGCCTCCTCGCACAGTCCGCAGTAGATACAACGGGCGAAGTTGATTCGGAACCACCTTGGGTAACGTCGTCCGTCCTCGCGTTCGGCCGACTGCATCGAGATACAGCTGACCGGGCAGACGGCCGAGCAGAGGTAGCAGGCCACGCAACGCTCCTCACCATCCGGGTCCCGGGTAAGAACGATCACCCCTCGTGATCTCGCGGGCAAGGGCCGCCTGTGTTCAGGATACTGTTCGGTGACAGGCTTTCGAAAAAGGATCTTGAGCGTGGTCGCAAGCCCTTTCAACAGTGCTGTGATGCCTTCCGCGAGATTCTTGATTGTCCCCATAGCGCCTCCCATCCTTAAGACGTTCCCAAGACCAGCGCTCCCGTAACCACAATGTTTAACAGCGCAATCGGGATGAGCACCTTCCAGCCGGTATTCATGAGTTGATCGTATCTGATTCGAGGAAAGGTTGCGCGGAACCAGATCAGTGCAAAAACGATGATTCCAACCTTCAGAAGAAACCAGATGATAGGCGGCAGGAGCGGGCCGTGCCATCCCCCCAGAAAAAAGACGGCGATTAACGAGCCAAGGATGATCATTGTGATGTATTCACCGAGAAAGAAAAGGCCGAAGCGCATTCCGCTGTACTCGGTGTGGTAACCCGCTCCGAGTTCATTTTCAGCCTCGGGCAGATCGAAGGGAATCCGTTTGATCTCAGCAAGAGCCGCGATGGAGAACAGGATAAAAGAGACCGGCTGCACGAGAATGAAAGGACGTGCGCTCTGTGCATTTATGATTTCGACGAGGCTGAGAGAGTGAGCCAGCATGACCACTGGGACAAGAGAAAGTCCCATAGGCACTTCATAGCTGATCATCTGAGCCGCACCGCGAATTCCTCCAAGGAGGCTATATTTTGAGTTGGAGGCCCATCCACCGAGCGCAATTCCATAAACACTAATGGAAGAAAGTGCAAGGATGAAGAGTAAGCCGACATTCAGATCCGTAATGACCAGAGGGATGGATCTGCCCCAAAGCCTGACACCGCTTCCAAAGGGGACGACGGCAAAAATGAGCAAGGCCATTAGGCCGACCACCCCCGGGGCAAGAAGAAAGATCCCCTTATTCGCTTCTTGTGGCACCGTGTCTTCCTTCGTTATCAATTTAACGAGATCGGCAAGAGGCTGAAGGAGTCCAAACTTCCCAGCTCTGTTCGGGCCGTATCGGGCTTGAATCCGGCCAAGCAATTTACGTTCCACCCAGACCAGATAGGCAGCCACCGTCAGCAGGATGATCAACACGATACTCAGCTTGACGATCAGAAAAACGAATCCCAGAATCCATTCGAGGAGCATAAGAGTCCTTATTTTCTTATCTGATCCATAGCGACCTTCATCGGCCACTTCTCTATCTTTTGCCATGCGAGTTGCCGGTGTTTTGGCATTACGATCACGCCAGGAGCCATGGTGTCAACGATGCGCAATTCCATCTCTAAGCGACCTTTATCCAGAGAAAGGGTGATTCTTTCTCTGTCTTTAAGGCCTAACATCGAGGCATCTCTTGGGCTCATAAAGAGGCACGGCTCTTTTTCAACCTGCTGGAGATATTTGGAATAGGTAGAAAGCTCCTCTGTTCCAAAAGTCCAGTCCCCCATCAGAAGTTCTAATCTGCTATTCTCTCGGCTATCTCCTCCAGATCGGATCTGCCCACCAGAGGGAAAAAGCTGTTCTCTCCCCTGCGCCAGATGGACTCGAACGTCATCAGGCAGTTCATCGGCAATTGGAACATTAGCAAAGATGGGATATTCTTTTGAAATCCAACTCCAGAGTTCGTTTCTGGAAAGAGGGAACATCTCACGTCCTGGCAATGAGATGGTATTGGCGAGCTTTGCCAATATTTGCCAGGCAGGCTGGGATTCTCCTCCTGGGATATCACGCCTGAACAGACGGGGCGGATGTCCTCCCGCGCTGATCTGCGAGATGGGGATACCACCGCGATAAGTGGATGTGGCGAATTGAACCCTGCCTTCCTGGTTCACAAAGGATGTCTCCATCTCAAAAAGAGTTTGCGTTGGGAGAAAGAGATGTGCAAGCCGGGCTGCGGAAGACGGAAGATAGTCCATGACCAGAAACAAGTCGAGCTTGTCAATGGCCTGCTTCAGCCTTTCGTAATCTGGAAAAGACCGGAAAGGATCACTCTCAACCAGCATCAGCCCCTTGACGCTCCCTTTTTCAATGGACTCGATCACATCCATCACGGAACCTTCCTCGGACGAGAGGAGTGCAGCACCAAAGGTGTTGGCTTCAGACATCAAATAGAAGAGTCCAGCTCGATCCCTTGTGGCACGGAGGAGCAATGCACTGTCCGCAGCCACATCAGGAGTTGTCTCTCGGACAATGGCCGTCCCACAGACGATGACAGGGTAACGGCTCTGCCTTAACTTTTGCGTTACTTTGACCATGCGGTTTTTGATGGATGCATTGGGATACTCAGCCAGGGCTGCGTCGTAAACTTGAAGGGCCTCTTCTCCCATTTTTTCTGTGGTGGAACGGTCCACAGCTCCTTTGATAAGAGCGGTCAGACAGGGCTCTAAATCATCGGGTGCCACCGGCAGATGTTCGAACTCAAAGGGAAGAAAAACAGGTCGGGGGTCGATGACGACAATGGTTGCCTCGTTTCGAAAGGCCTGCCTCATTGCGAGGGCGAGCATCGGGGCCTCATTGACCGGGTCAGCTCCAACGGCAAGGATGAAGTCAGCCTTCTCCATCTCCCGCATTGAGATGGCCAGCCGCTCCTCAAGCCTTGCCACGGCCCTCTTAACCTTCTTCGCCATGGCAGAGGTTTCAAAATACGCGGGACCATCCCATCCCTGGATCCGGCAAAGTCTAATCAGCATGGCCTGGTTCTCAAGGCTGCTCCGCGCCGATCCGAGACAGGCGATCGCTTTCGGTCCGTTTTTCTGGTTGATTTGAATAATCCTTTGCGCCGCCGTTTGAAAAGCTTGGTCCAGTGAGACCTCTTCCGTTCCTATTCTCGCCCGCCGTGGCCTTTCAGGATGATTGGTGTAGTAAAAGCCGTACCGGCCCCGGTCACAGATAAAGTGGCCATTCACCGATTCGCTAAAACGAGCCTCAAGCCGTGCCATTTCGCGATAGCGCGTACTGGTGATGATGTGACATCCGAGAGAACAGTGAATGCAGAGGGAAGGGCCTCGCTCAAAGTCCCACCGCCGGCCGGTAAAGCGGGAGGGTTTATCCGTATAGACGCCTGTCGGACAGATGTCAATGATGTTTCCCGAGAAGGGACTTTCGAGCTGGCCGTCTGTCGCCCTGCCAAAGTAGGTGTGGTGGGCGATTTGAAGAGCTCCTAGATCACGATAACCGGCAAACTCCTGATAGAAGCGCCTGCACCTCCAGCATTGGATGCAGCGATTCATCTCGTGCTGGACGAAAACCCCCAGGTATTGATCGTTGTAAGTTCTCTTTTTCCCGAGATAGCGTCGTATCCCGTGACCTCCGGCCACTGTCAGATCCTGAAGCAGACAATGGCCTCCCTCATCGCAGACCGGACAATCATGGGGATGGTTCGTCATGAGCCATTCAATGACGTGTTTGCGGAAATCGGCTGCCTCTTCATCTGTAGTCGATACGACCATCCCCTCCTGGGCATCCGTCATACAGCTCATCTGCACTCCCTTGACCGGCCCTTCCTCAAACTTCACGGCACAGACGCGGCAGGCACCGACAGGTCCGAGACCCGGGTGGAAGCAGAACCGCGGGATGATAATCCCCAGCCGTGCGGCGGCTTCAATCACTTTTGTCCCGCGCTCAACTTCTATTTCAAGACCGTCAATCTTTAACTTGGGCATGGCTATCAACTGTATACGATGAACAATGAACTATGAACTATGAATAAAAAAATCCCGTGTTCATCGTTTATTGTTATTGTTTAAATGGGCATTTCTTCTGACTGATATGTTCTTGGACTTCACTCCCAAAATACGTTAGCAGACTCTCTACCGGCATCGATGCTCCGGGTGCGAAAGCGCAGTAAGACTTCCACATATGCGCACACATACGGCGAAGGATCGGAATAAATTCCTGTTCACCCTCTCCATGCTCAATTCGCCAGAGCAGATCCCGGATAAACGGCAACCCCTCACGACAGGGGGTACAAAAACCGCAGGATTCCCGGACAAAAAATTCGATCAAATTCAAAGTAGCTCCAACCAGACAGGTTTTCTGGTCGAAGACGATGACAGCGCCCGTGCCCAGCCTGTTCCGGCATTTCTTTAGGCCCTCGAAATCCATCTCGACACCATAATCTTCTTTCCCAAGAAAGCAGGTGGAAGCTCCCCCTGGCAGACACGTCTTGAATTCGGACCCGGGAAGCAACCCGCCCGCGTGTTCTTCGATGATTTCTCTGAGGGGCGTCCCCATGGGGAGTTCGTAGCAGCCGGGCCGATTCACCTTGCCGCTAACGCAGTAAAGCTTCGTTCCAGAACTGACTTTGGTCTTGGCCAAACCCTTGAACCAATCTGCCCCATGCCTGACAATGTGTGGAACGTTAACCAGGGTTTCGATATTGTTCAAGACCGTGGGTTGATCCCACAATCCCTTCTCTGTCGAGCGCGGTGGGGGCTGCTTAGGATGAGCTCTCATCCCCATGATGGCATTGATCTGTGCTGTTCCTTCCCCGCAAATATATCGGCCGCCGCTTCGGTGGACAATGAGATCGAAGGAGAAGTTACTTCCCATGATGTTCTGACCAAGGTAGCCAGCCTCTTGAGCAATCCTTATTTCTCTTTCCAAAATCAAAGCGCTGCTTTCGTAAGAAGGCCGGACGAAGATGATACCCTTTTCCGCGGAGACAACATATCCGGCAAGGATGGTTCCTTCGATGATCATGTGAGGGTCCGCGTGAGCCATGATGCGATCTTTGAACGTGCCGGGTTCCATTTCATCAATGTTCGTGATCAGGTACCTTGGGAAAGGAGCATCGTCAGCAACCGATTTCCATTTAAGCCCTGCGGGAAACCCTGCCCCTCCGCGACCCTGAAGATTTGCATCAACAACCAACTGTTGTACTTCTTTTGGAGAATATTTCTGGAGGGCCATCGTAAGAGCCTGATAGCCTCCGCTTTGACGATATTCATCGATCGTGGCAATTCGGTTGGGTTTGCGATTCTGAAAGATCACTTGCGGAAACATTCGGTTTACCTCGCCATCCTCGGTGGCGGCGCTTCAGATCTCAAACGATCGAGTATGCCGTCGATTTTTTCAGGAGTTAGAGGACCGTAAGCTCTCCCATTGATCAACATGGCCGGCGATAGATCACAGTAGCCAATACAGGCAGTGGGCAGTATGGTGAAAAATCCATCCTCTGTTGTTTCTCCGGGTTTAATCCCGAGTTTTTTAGAGAGATGGTTCAACACCGAATCATACCCATTCATCCAGCAGACGACCCCATCACAGACGTGGATGACGAATCTTCCAACCGGTTCCCGATAAATAAAATCATAGAAAGTAGCGAGTTCCTCGATCTCAAGGGGCGTCATATCGAGGAGCCGGGCCGCTTCTTCAACCGCTTGATCGCTCAGATAACCGTAGTGATTTTGCAAAGCCAGCATGATATCCACAACCAGCTCTCGGGGATGATCCACGCTCGCTATCTTTTTCTGAAGTATTTCAAGCCACTCTCCTTGAAGCATATCTGTTTTCCCTCTTAATCCAGTGTAGCGAGAAGCCCAAATGTCAAAAACCAAAGTTCAAAGATTAAAGGCCAAAATGTCAAAGTTCAAGTGTTAAATCAAATCGAAACCTCCCGAGTCAGAAATTTTATGTGTCGGAGTCTGGCATTCATTTAATATTTCCGTTTTGACATTTGACTTTGTTCAGTTTCATTTGGATTTTGAACTTTGACCTTTGACATTTTTTATCTATCAATATCCGGTAAGATGTAGTCAATCGAACCGATAATAGCCAAGAGGTCTGAAAGGAGTCCTCCTCTCGCCATGAGGGGCATGATCTGAACATTGGCAAACCCCGGCGCTCTGATCCTCATCCTGTAGGCCATGTTGAGGCTGTCGCTAACGACATAGTAGCCTTGCTCGCCGCGGGAGATTTCCGTGGCTGTGTAGGCTTCTCCCTTGGGGATCTTCGGCCCCCGGGTCACATTGATGAAATGATGGATGAGGCTCTCAATATCTTTTAAAGTATCTTTCTTCTCGGGGACCGCATAACGGTAATCATCCGTCACATACCTTCCACCCGGCATTTGGTTTGCAGCCTGCTCGATAATCCTCAGGCTCTGGCGTATTTCCTCGACCCGGACAAGATAACGAGCGTAACAATCGCCCCTCGTGGCAGTCGGGATCTCAAATTCAAAATTCTCATAGCCTGAGTAAGGAATTTTTTTCCTTAGGTCCCACTCGAGGCCACAGGCTCTAAGATTGGGGCCGGTCACGCCCCATTCCATGGCATCTCTTAAAGAAAGGATGCCAACCCCTTGGGTTCGGGCTTTGAAGATTGGGTTCTTGGTGATCAATGCCTCGTAGTCTCCGATGCGCGCTCGAAGGGTCTTGACAAATCTGTCAACCGCCTCTTTCCAGCCCTTGGGTAGGTCCATCGCCAATCCCCCGATGCGAAACCAGGCCGGATGGAGTCTGCCGCCTGTGATCAGCTCGACCACATCCATGAGCTGCTCACGCTCACGAAAGGTATAAAAGGTTGGCGTCATCGCGCCTACGTCGTGGGCATTCGTGCCGAACCAGACGAGGTGATTATTAATACGGAAGATTTCACTCAGCATCACCCGGACAAACTGGGCGCGTTCAGGAACTTCGACTCCTGCCAAGGTTTCTACAGATTGTAGATAGGAAAGATTGTTGGCCACTCCGCCCATATAGTCTACTCGATCCGTATAGGGAATAAACTGATGCCAAGACTGATGTTCACCAATCTTTTCAACGCCTCTGTGATGGTATCCGATATCCAGATTGATATCGGAGATTCTTTCTCCGTCAAGGGAGACAATAAAACGCATCAGACCATGGGTACCGATGTGCTGGGGGCCGACATTTAATACCAGAAGCTCTTGATCCCCTTCTTTTTGCTTCACGAAAGCGTCGGCATCCAGAGGTTGGTGCTTTAGAGCAGACGCGTGCGTGTAGGGAGCCATTTCGGTAGCCCGGCCAGGATGGCTTTTGCGTAGCGGGTATCCTTCCCAGTCGTGAGGCATGATGAGGCGGCGTAAATCGGGATGACCCTCAAAACGGATTCCAAACATCTCGTACGTTTCGCGCTCGTACCAGTTTGCAGAAGGCCAGATATCCGTGACGGTTTGAGTTGTCGGGTCTTTGCCCGTTAATCCAACTTTAAGTCGTAAACGGCCCGGAGGATCAAAGGAGAGCAGATGGTAGACCAGGGTGTAATCCGGATAGACCCCTTTGTCGGGCCGCACAGACTTTCCGTTTTGGCCGATCTCGTTGGCCACCGTGCCATCGTAATAGGGTAAGGGTTTTTGATCACGCCGTGCCGACTCATCGATGGCAGTTAAATCGTCCAACCGCAGGTATTTTGGTGACGCTTCCGTCTTGAGAAACTTGAGAATCTCCTTGAGGCGGCTTTCCGCGATATGAAAGGTTAACATATCTGAGGTTCCTGCTGTCTGCCGGATCGCATCACCGAATTTTTCCTTCAGCATTTGGGCCAAAGATTTGTCCTGCTCATGCAATTCGATCAGGCGGGGAGGTGGAGTCCACATCAGGTCAGAGCGGCTGTCCCAGAATCGAGGGGATGTGACTGATGTTCCTCTGATAGGAATCCCCTCCATCCCAGGGCCCCGTGTATCTCTTGATTTGGTTTCTCCATCGACCAAGATGGGATTGGTTGTTCCCTGGGTGCCACCTCCAAGATGCAAAACAGAGCGAGCCGGTCTTTCATCCGAGATGATCTTCTGCTGCAAGATGGTCAGGGCATACTCAAGGGCTTCGGGTCTCGGAGGGCAACCCGTGACATAGACGTCCACCGGAATGAGTTGGTTCAACCCCTGCACCACGCTGTAAACGTCGTACATCCCGCCGCAGTTGCAGCAGGAACCCATCGAAATCACCCATTTCGGCTCTGCCATCTGCTCATAGAGCCTCATGATGATCGGAGCGATTTTTTTGAAGACCGTTCCTGCCACGATGATGACATCGGCCTGGCGGGGAGAACCGCGCAGAACCTCAGCCCCAAACCTCGCGAGATCGAAGCGCGGTGTAAAAACAGCGGCCATTTCGATGAAGCAGCACGACGTCCCGAAAAAGAGGGGCCAGAGGCTGTACTGACGGCTCCAGTTGATCAGGGCGTCGAGCTTGGCAAGGACGATGTTTCCGAGGGTGCCGGGTTTTTCCGGGCTGTCGATCCCCACTCGAGGCCTCCTTTTTTCCAGATATAGAAGAGACTGATCAGCAGGATAACGGTGAAGAAGGAAATTTGCAGCCAGCCGGACCAACCGAGGCGTTCGAAAGCAATGGCCCAGGAAAAAATATAGGCAGCTTCCACGTCAAAGATGAGGAAAAAAGCGGCAATAAGATAAAAGGCGATTGGATATGGAAATCGAGCCGTGCCGGTTGGAATGATGCCACACTCATAGGCTCTCAGCTTTTCAGGGTTCGGTTTTTTCTCTCCGAGCCACTTGGCAAGAAAGAGCAAAGCGATGATCAGGATGAGACTCATCAGAGTAAAAAGTCCCAGAGCCAGAATCCCTGGCTCCCACGGGGAAAGGACATTAATGTTCGGAATTGGTTCCATCCGTCTTCCTGATTCGAATGCTCGGCATGCTCCCTCACGGCACCCTCCCCCTCTGCCTTCCTTGGTTCAGGGCCTACTGGCAGGCAGGAGGTGAGGGAAAGGAGGGCCGATCATCAACCAAAAGCTTATAGCGAGGGAGTGTTGAAGATAATGGGGTAAACCCTGTATTTTGGAAGGACAAATGATGTATTTTAAAAAATTTCTGTTGGTGACCTCGAAAAGCGAATTCTCCCGTCAATCCTATTGGGCCAGCCTTAAAATACAGGATTTAAAATGAGAAAATACGAGGTTCTTCTTATGGACATCTTCCTCATTTCAAAGGAAAATGGGCTAATGATGGACTGACCCATCGTCCAAGGAGGCGAACCATGTTTGGCAGGCGGATCAAGTTATTCAAGCTCTTCGGCTTCGAAGTCCGGATTGATTTAAGCTGGGTCATCATCGCGGTTCTTGTCGTCTGGTCCCTCGCAACATATGTTTTCCCATCCGGCTACAAAAACCTTTCAGTCCAGACCTATTGGCTGATGGGAGTTGCCGCCGCCATAGGCCTTTTTCTTTCGATTATATTTCACGAAATGTTTCATTCTCTGGTTGCCCGAAGGTTTGGCATTCTCATGAAGGGAATCACCCTTTTTATTTTTGGTGGTGTTTCTGAGATGGGCGAAGAACCTACGAGTGCCAAAGCCGAATTCTTGATGGCCATCGTAGGACCTCTTTCCAGTATCGCCATCGCACTCGCCTGTTACGGGATCCACATGCAGGGGTTACGCAGCGGATGGCCTGAATCGGTCGATGGGGTAGTGTATTATCTCGCCTACATTAATGCTTTGTTGGCCGCCTTCAATCTTTTACCCGCCTTTCCATTGGACGGAGGGAGAGCCCTACGAGCCATCTTGTGGGGACTGCGGAAAAATCTTCGATGGGCAACCCGAGTTTCGTCCTCCGTAGGATTTGGGTTTGGCGTCCTGTTCATTCTTATAGGTGTTTTCCAATTCCTCACAGGAAATATGATCGGAGGAATCTGGTTTTTTTTGATCGGGATGTTCCTCCAGAATGCCGCGAGGGTGTCATACCAGCAACTTGTTATACGGAAGGCCTTGGAGGGGGAACCCGTTAGCCGATTTATGAAAACCGATCCAGTGGCAGTCTCTCCTTCGATTTCGATACGACAGCTTGTGGAAGATTATGTTTACAGATACCACTTCCAGATGTTTCCAATTGCAGAAGGCTCCGAGAAACTCCTTGGCTGTATCACCACGAAAGAGCTGAAGGAAATTCCCCGAGAGGAGTGGGACCAAAAAAAGGTGGGGGAGGTTACTACGAAATGTTCAGCCGAAAACACCATCGAACCGCAGGCTGACGCGACGCAAGCACTCTCTCTTATGGCTCGAACGGGGTCAGGCCGCCTGATTGTGGTTGAGGGAAATCGTTTGGTAGGAGTCATCACATTAAAGGATATGTTGAAGTTTCTTTCACTAAAGTTGGAACTTGAGTGATGAGCAAAGGCAATGCTGGATAAAGAAAGGAGGCTCCAATGGCTGAACAGAAAGGGCTTATTACCTTTAGAGGAAATCCGCTGACTTTAGTTGGTAACCAGGTGAATGTCGGTCAAAAGGCGCCGGATTTCGTCGCCATTGACAACAATCTTTCCCCCGTCAAATTTTCATCCTATCTCGGCAAAGTTTGCATCATTTCCTCCGTAGTCTCTCTGGATACGCCCGTATGCGATTCCCAGACAAGGAAATTCAATGAAGAGGCCAGCCGGTTGGATCCGAATGTTGCGATCCTAACGATGAGCATGGATTTGCCCTTCGCACAGAAACGATGGTGCGGTGCAGCGGGTGTGGACAGAATTCAAACTCTGTCAGACCATCGGGACGCCTCGTTTGGCACCTCGTACGGTGTTTTGATCAAAGAGTTACGGTTGCTCGCCAGGGCAATCTTCCTGGTGGGCCGTAAAGGCGTCCTTCAATATAAGGAGCTGGTTAAAGAGGTAACGCACGAGCCGGATTATGACGCAGTACTGAGTGCGTTGAGGAAGCTTGTGTAACTCTTGGAAAGCTCAAAATCGCGCCAAGAGAGAAGGGGTAGTGTGCGATGGTCAAGATCAAGAGGATATACGATCCGGCTTCACCCGATGATGGCAAGAGGATTTATATCGACCGGCTGTGGCCGAGGGGGATGAAAAAGGAAGAGGTGAAGATCGACGAATGGTTAAAAGAGGTATCTCCAAGCGATAGCCTGCGCAAGTGGTTCGGTCATGACCTCTCAAAATATGCGGAATTCAAAAAGCGATATACGAAGGAGCTGGAGAAACATTCTGAAATCCTCGAAAGGATCAAAAAAGAGGCAAAGAAAGAGACTGTAACGCTTCTCTTTTCAGCAAAAGACGTCGAACACAACAATGCGACCGTATTGAAAGAGTTACTGGGCACATAGATGAAAGTTTCAGCCTTGTTCCTTGATGTGGGCGGTGTCCTGCTTACGAACGGGTGGGACCGGTCGATGCGTGAGCGAGCGGCGGGAACCTTTAAGCTCGACTACGACGAGATGGATGAACGTCATCACTTGACCTTCGACACCTACGAAGAGGGCAAATTGAGTCTCGACGAATACCTCAATCGGGTGGTTTTCTACAAGGATCGCTCCTTCTCCGTAGAGGAGTTCAAAACATTTATGTTTGCCCAATCTCAGCCGTATCTCCAGATGATCGAGTTGGTCAGGGGTATCAAGAGATCCCATGGCATCAAGGTGGCTGTGGTGAGCAACGAGGGCCGAGAGCTAACGGTCCACCGCATTCAGAAGTTCGGATTGGCGGAGTTTGTCGATTTTTTCATTGCATCGTGCTTCGTTCACTTTCGCAAACCCGATGCCGATATCTACCGCCTCGCTTTAGATGTCGCTCAAGTGTCACCGGAGCGAGTGGTTTACATCGAGGATCGATTCATGTTTGTGGAGGTGGCTCAAAGTTTGGGCATCCGGGGTATTCATCATCGAGATTACGATTCGACGCGAGCTGCCCTGGCATCTTTGGGTCTCGTATCCAAGGCATAAGCTCAAACGGAGGCAGTGGACACGTTGAAGGGGAGCATCAGGAATGTTATGGTTGACAAGAAGAGAGTAGCATGACACATGCCGAGCAACTCGCTGCCTTCGTTGTACGGGCTTCCTATTATGATGACCTCTCGGAGGCCGCGCGTCAGCAGCTCAAAATTCGCGTATTAGACGGGCTGGGTTGTGCGATAGGTGCTCAGCAGGGAGAACCGATTCGCTTGCTCAGGGCACAGATTGATGAGCTTGATGGTGCTGGCCACTGTACTCTAATCGGAGGCGGAAAGGCTCCCCCTGATCGTGCAGCCCTCTATAACAGTGCCTTGGTGCGCTATCTGGACTTCAACGACAGCTATCTGGCCAAAGGTGAAACCTGCCACCCGAGCGATAATCTTGGAGCCGTGTTGGCCGCTTCCGAGTATGCGAAGCAGAGCGGCCAGAAACTCTTAACCGCCCTTTCCATCGCTTACCAGGTTCAGTGCCGCCTGAGCGACGTGGCCCCTGTGCGGGCAAAAGGCTTTGACCATTCCACTCAGGGTTCCTATGCCGTGGCCGCAGGCGTCTCCAAGGCTCTGGGTCTGGATGAAGTCCGCACGGCAAATGCGATTGCCATTTGCGGGACGGCCTTTAACGCGTTGCGGGTTTCCAGAACCGGCGCTCTGTCTCACTGGAAAGGCCTCGCCTATCCGAATACTGCTTTCAGTTGCACCCATGCCACCTTTCTTGCCATGCGAGGCATCACCGGCCCCCTGGAAGTTTTCGAGGGAAACAAAGGGTTTATGGACGCCATCGCCGGAAAGTTCAAGATCAACTGGCTTAAAGAAGACCTCGAACGAGTGACCCAGACGATCCTAAAGAAATACAACGCTGAGATCCATTCTCAGTCTGCTTTGGAAGGTGTTCTGCAACTTAAGAAGGAGTACGGTTTGAGCGGGGAGGAGATCACAAAGATCGAGATTGAGATCTTTGACGTGGCGTACAACATCATCGGCGGAGGGGAGGAAGGGAGTAAGACCACCGTTCGAACTAAGGAAGAGGCTGATCACAGCCTGCCCTATCTGGTAGCGGTCGCCATCCTGGATGGCCAGGTTATGCCCGAGCAGTACAAGCCGGCTCGCATCCACAGTCTGGATGTCCAGGCGCTTTTGAGAAAAGTTAGCATCAGACCTTCTCCAAGCTTCAGTCGAAGATTTCCGCAGGAAATGCCATGCCGTATCACCATCACACTGCGCGATGGCAGAAGGGTGACAAAGGACAAACAGGACTACGAAGGTTTTCGGACCCGGCCGATGTTATGGGAGAGGGCTGCCGAGAAGTTTGAGAAGCTGACAGCGCCTTATACTGAACAATTACTCTGCCGTGAGATCATCCATGCCGTCTCTACTTTGGAAGCGATCCAGGTCTCCGATTTGACCAAATTGTTGGCAGAGGTAAAGAGTTAAGAACTTCTAAGAGAGGAGGATTCAAAATGGAAAAACCTAATGCTCAATCAAAGGACAGGGCATTCGCCTTCCTAAAAACCAATAGCCGTCCGGGAAAACCGCGCTCCCGTGGGGTGACGGAGATCCGCGGTCCCTACTATACTCCGATGGGCAAGAGATATCTGCAAGACATCCTGGAAACGATGGGAGCTTATGTGGACGTTCTCAAGTTTGCAGGAGGTTCCTTCAGTTTAATGCCCCGCGAGGCAGTCAAAGAGCTTATTGACCTCTGCCACGAGTACCAGGTTTTGGTTGACACGGGCGGATTTATGGAACATGTACTGACGCAAGGGCCGGAGATGGTCGACCGCTATATCCAAGAGTGCAAGCAGCTTGGGTTCGATATTATCGAGATCTCCAGCGGGTTCATTACCATTCCGATCGACGACTGGGTCAGGTTGGTTGAAAAAGTGAAGAAGGCCGGACTGAAGCCAAAACCCGAAGTGGGAATCCAGTTCGGGGCAGGCGGCGCCAGTGTCGTGGAAGAGTTGGAGGCCGAAGGAACGCGCGATCCTGAATGGGCCATTTTACAGGCAAAGCGTTTTCTTGAGGCCGGGGCCTATAGCATCATGGTCGAATCGGAGGGAATCACTGAAAATGTAAAGGTTTGGCGCACGGATGTACCGGCTAAAATCGTCAACGCCCTGGGTCTCGATAAGGTGATGTTCGAGGCGGCCGAGCCAGAGGTCTTTGCATGGTACATCAAGAACTACGGCCCGGAAGTAAACCTCTTTGTCGATCATAGCCAGATTGTCCAATTAGAATGCCTTCGGTCGGGCATCTGGGGAACGAAGAGCCTCTGGGGCCGGGTGCAGACTTACAAGGGTTAGATACAGGCGAAGAAAATCAGTAACCCCTCTCTGTTCCCCCCTTAATTTAAGGGGGGATGAGGGGGTTACGATGGACGAAACTTTATTTTCTGAGATTTCTTGATAAGATACGGTGTCTGGCAGAAACCAGTCCAGTCGATATCTTCAA
>DATHCH010000132.1:0-10611 GCA_035319625.1 Thermodesulfobacteriota bacterium | reverse complement strand
GAAGAGGGCCGATGATCGGTCCGAACATGGTGCCGACGCCGAAAATCGCCATCGCCATCCCATGTTGATACGGCGGGAACGTTTCGAGAAGAATGGCCTGGGAAAGAGGTTGAAGGCCGCCGCCCCCGGCGCCCTGAAGGACCCTGAAAAATATGAGGCTCTCCAGATTCCAGGCAGAACCGCACATGAACGAACTGATGGTAAATAGGGAGATGGAGAGGATGAGGTAGAGTTTTCTCCCGAAGAATCTGCTTAACCATCCGGAGATGGGGATGATAATGGCGTTGGATACAAGATAGGACGTGATGATCCAGGTGGATTCGTCGATTCCAGCGGAAAGGCTCCCACGGATATGATCGAGAGATACGTTGACGACCGAGGTGTCGATGATCTCGATCAGCGTGGGCAACATGACTGCGATGGCAACAATCCACCGGTTCATAAGCGCCCACGTCCTATTTAGAATGAACCAGAATCGTCGGAATCACGGACATCCCGATTCGGAGGAGATGATCAGGGTCAGCCCCTTCATCGAGAACGATCTTCACAGGAACTCTCTGGACGACCTTTACAAAATTTCCTGTCGCATTTTCAGGCGGGAAAAGAGAGAAAACGGCTCCGGTTCCTGCCATGATGCTGTTCACCTTTCCATAAAAAACTTTTCCCGGATAGGTGTCCACTGTGATGTTCACTTTCTGACCTGGTCTTACGTCTTGGAGGTCCGTCTCTTTGTAGTTGGCGGTGATCCAGATTTCCTCTTGGGCAAGGGGCACGACGGCCATGAGGGGTTGGCCGACTTGAATCTGATTCCCTGTCTCCACCGTTCGCTTTGTGATGTACCCGTCTACAGGTGCATAAATCTTCGTGTAACCAAGGTTCAGTTCAGCTCCCTTCAAAGTTGCGTCTCTCTGCTGAATCTGAGCCTCCTGCGTGGGGAGACCCGATTCGCTCTGTTTGATCAGCGCGCCCTGTGTCTCAAGGGATGCCTCAATTTGTCCGGCCAGATCCTGCGCTGCCTTCACTTGAGCTACCGCCACCTCATAGGCTGTTTTTGCGTTGTCATATTGCTGCCGGGGGATGGCCTCTTTTTTCAAAAGGGCTTCTGATCTTTGGAGGTTTACTCTTGCCAAGTCGAGGTTGGCCTTCTGGAGTTCGACATTCGCCCGGGCCGCCTCCAACGATGCGATGACCTCGGCCAGCTGTCTTCTGGCGGTATGCACCCTGTCTTGGAGCTCAGAAAGCCTTGCCCTCTCAGCCTGAAAGCCAGCCCGGGCTTCCTTCACTCTGACCTCATAATCGACGGGATCGATCTCGAGGAGGAGATGGTCCTTCTTCACAAACTGGTTGTCGTTGATATAAAGAACCTTGACGGTACCGGGAATCTTTGAAGCGATGACGTGAACTCTGCCGTCGACAAAGGCATCGTCCGTAGAAACATGAGTCGCTTTATAACGGATATAAAAGTATATCGCCGCTGCTCCAACAAGGATAATGATGGGGAGTAGGATAAAGACAAAAGTCCTCTTTCTCCGTCTATTTGGCTTCTCTCTTTTTTCTTCCATTTGATGGGAACCCCTCCAGTCCGTTTTTAATTAAGACATATGTTAGTGTTTGCAAGCCGAATTGTAAAGTCTTTTTCCTTTCGAATCCATCCTTAGATACCTTGCCCTCCCTCAGTTTTTGCCCGCGACTTGGGGGAATCCCTTTCCGAGCCTTCATAAGGCCCGTACTTAATAGGAATGGGACAAAGACGCAACCAGAGCAGAAACTCCGGTGACGGCCATCACCCGTGTACCCGAACCGCTAAACGGTCGGACCAATGAAGCCTCTCCAAGGGGCCCCCCAGGTGGGGCTTACAGAAAAAGTTTTCCTCTCTATCTCGATGGTTTTTCTGAGATCCTCTTGTCCTTGGAAGAAAAAACTGGGGGGGCAAACGTTAGATATCGCTTGCTTTTTGAGCCTATCTTTATTAACTTGATTTTAAGGAGGTGCTGCATGGATCGGAGAACAGAGGGAATCGGTGACGTGTATCATCGAGAGACAAAATATCGAAGAGAGGCCATGCCCCGAGGAGGACTCGATTGGGCCCATCAGCCTTCCCCTTATAAAGAGTTCCCTAATGCCATAAAGCATTTTCCCATTCGTCCTGTTGATCAGATGGGTGGAAAATCCCTCTGGCACGCGATTGCTAAAAGGCGATCCATCCGGGAGCTTTCTGATCAATCCATCACTTTTTCCGAGCTCTCCCGTTTACTCTGGGCCACGCAAGGGATCACCACGAAGGCCTGGGGATTCGAATTTAGGGCCTCGCCCTCTGCTGGGGCGCTTTACCCGATTGAGACTTATCTCGTCGTGAACCGAGTCGAGGAAATTCCATCGGGGATCTATCATTACAATGTGAAGGAGGCCCAGCTAACTTTTTTGAAGGAAGGCCAGTTTGGCCGCGAGCTTTCCGAAGCCGGCTTGGGTCAGGAGATGCTTGAAGAGGCTGCTTGCGTCTTCGTCTGGACCGCCGTTGCTGGACGATCAAAGTGGAAATATCGGGAGAGGGCTTATCGTTACATCTACATGGATGCGGGGCATATCGGTCAGACGCTCTACTTAGCTGCCGCGGCATTGGACCTAAGTTGCTGCACAGTCGGTGCCTTCTTCGATGAAGAGGTAGACCGTGTGATTGGTGTGGATGGGGAGAATGAGATTTCTGTCTATCTTGGAGCCATTGGGCACATTCGATAAAAGAGATCCGTCCATCTGACCTCAGAGCAAAGGAAAGGTTGATTCAGCATTCGGCATGCTAACCGCCTTAGAGATTCGGTCTCAACGTACAGTATCTCTCATTATAAAATACCTATTTTACCTTATTTACTTTTTAGACCTTTATGATTAATCTTCAAGAAAGGGTCAGGAAATAAATTCTTAGGTGAATCGACTAAATTCTGGAAGGGCTAATCATGGTAGGGGTAGGGAAAAAAAGTTTACTGTTAATTCCTTTTTTTATCGTTCTCTTAATCGGGTGCGCCACAACCGCTCCTGTTCGGCCGGCGCTCAAAGAAGATCTCAGTATTCCTTCCGGTAAGATCGAGGGAAATCAATTCGTTGGCATCCGGTACCCATTCAACGTCTCGGTCCCTCCCCATTGGAGAATGACAACAGAATTCCCTGATTTCCTGCAAGAGCTGGGTTATGACAAACCTTCTCCGACGGAAAAAGAGCAGACGGAATTGTATGCTTATAATCCGGAAACGAGATCAAATATGCAATTCGATTTCACGCCGGCAGGTCGGTATGCCACCTTCGATCAGAAGAAGATTGAGCGGCTTGTGACTGCTGCAACCGATAGCCTTACGTCCGAAATAGAAAAGGATTATGGGAAGGTTGTAAAGGTTGAGGTCGGCCCCACAGAACCAATATCCTTGAAAGGTGTCCGGTTTGCTGCGAAGAAGTATGCCACCTACACGGTGCGAGGTGTGAAGCGGGAGCAGGGGTGGATTTATGGGTTCACAGAACCTTATCAGATCTTCATCCTCTATATGATGCTGGAAAAGGAAGGCGCGAACGACCGCCAGGACTTGAAAAAGATTCTTGATTCTTTTGAGGTCCTCCAAAAGAAGTAAAAATCAGATGAGAAAGGAGAGCAGCCCATGGCAACGAAACCAGCGACAAAAGTTTACAAGTGTAAAACGTGTGGATTGGTGACTACTGAAAAGGGGCATCTATGTAGTCCTAAAGCGGTCAAGAAAGCCTATACCTGTGAGTATTGCGGTCTCACTGTCAGCGATCCAAGGCATGTCTGCAAGCCGAAAGTTGCGAAATTAAACTATGTGTGTGATGCCTGTGGCCGGGTGGCAGTGGGTAAAGACGAAGTGTGCCAACCCAAAAAGATAAAGAGTTAGATTGAGGAATTACGAATTCAAGGATTGGCAATTTGCCCCCCAACGAAGAGGAATCTTGAAAGGCCCCTCAAACCTTATCGTTTGAAGGGCCTTGATTTTTGGGGAGTCATGGTTTCTAATAGAAATATTGAATTTAGGATATGACGGAGGGCTTTCATGGAGAAGGTGGAACTGAAGAAAGGGATCTATTGGGTTGGAGCCATCGATTGGAATGTGAGGGACTTCCACGGCTATTCCACTCCTTACGGGACAACTTATAACGCCTATTTGATCCTGAATGAGAAAGTTGTTCTTGTGGATACGGTGAAGGCCCCTTTCTATCTTGAGATGCTGGGGCGAATTTCAGAGATCGTCGATCCGGCAAAAATTGATGTGATTGTTTCGAACCACGTGGAGATGGACCACTCCGGGTCGCTCACCCAGATGGTCGAACGGATTGGCAATCCCACTGTCATCACCTCTGAGAGAGGCCAGAAGGGTTTAACCAAGCATTACAAAAAATCGTTGAAATTTAAGACCGTGAAGAACGGGGAGACGTTTTCGATTGGTCATCGGACCCTAACCTTTGTGGAGGCCCCGATGCTTCACTGGCCCGATAGCATGTTCACCTATATCAAAGAGGATCAGCTTCTCCTGCCCAACGATGCCTTCGGCCAGCACGTCGCTTCTTGCCAAAGGTTCGAGGATGAAGTCGGGGATGAGGTGATGAGACACGCCGCAAAGTATTACGCCAATATCCTCTGGCCTCTGGCGCCGCTCATTTTGAAAAAAGTAGACGAAGTGGTGAAGATGGGTATCCCCATCGACATGATTGGGCCCAGCCATGGCCTCATCTGGAGAAAAAATCCGAGCCGGATCATTCAGGCCTATGTGGACTGGAGCCAGGGAAAAGCCGGGAATAAAATCCTCGTCGTCTACGACACGATGTGGGGAAGCACGGAGGCCATCGCCAAAGCGATCCTCAAAGGCCTGATCGAGGAGGGAGCCGAGGCAAGGCTTCTCCATCTGCGATCCAACCACCGGAGCGACATCATCGAGGAGATGCTGGAGGCAAAAGGCATCCTCCTGGGCTCTCCCACTTTGAATAACGGGATGTTTCCCACGATGGGAGATTTTCTGACTTACATGAAGGGATTGAGGCCCAAGGGAAAGATGTTCGGCCTTTTTGGATCCCACGGATGGGGAGGCGGAGCAATCAAAGAGATGAGAAAGGTTCTCGAACAGGAGAAATTCGAGATCTGGGAAAAGGAGCTGTCCGTCCAGTTTGTTCCGGATACGGAAGAATTGAAGAATGGGATTCAATTTGGAAGAGAATTTGCCCGTAAACTTACGAGTGACTAAAATTAAAAGTGCCTAAAGTTAATTTTAGCTTACTTGAAACTGTAGCTCACTTTAGTCACTTTATTACCATAGTTGAAATATGAAAGAGCTAATTGGAGCTTATAACGCGATTATTCTCGATCATTTGAAGCACCCACGGAATATGGGGGAGATGGAGAAGCCGGACGGAGTTGGACAAGCTCAAAATCCTGTCTGCGGTGATACTATGCGACTCTTCATTAAAGTTGAGACGGATCGGATCATCGATGCGACGTTTCTCACTTTTGGGTGTGGGGCCGCGATCGCGTCTTCGAGCATGACGACAGAGATGATCAAAGGAAGAACGATTGAAGAGGCTCTCATGATTTCAGATCAGGTGATCGACAACGCCCTGGGTGGACTCCCACCCACCAAGGCCCACTGTTCCATCTTGGCGGAGAAAGCAATCCAGGCAGCCGTTTCAGATTATCGGAAGAAAAACCCCTCACCCTCTCCCCATAGGGAAGAGGGATGGGATGAGGGGGGCCAAAGCGGAAGGTAGGAGGAGCATGAGATGATCGAAAGGGAATCTGCTGTCGATTTGTTAAAGAAAGTGGTTCAATCCTCCTCTGCGGATCAGACGGAAGCTATCCTGTTGACGGAGGACTCTTCACTCACCCGTTTTGCGGGATCTGCCGTTCACCAGCACGTGGCGGAGAAAAACCTGACGGTCATCCTCCGGGCGGTTTTGGAGAAAAAGATTGCTGTGGTTACAACCAATATCCTTCGGCCCTCTTCGTTAAGAAAATCTCTTCAGAAGGCCATTTCCCTGGCCAAGGTTCAACACCCCAACGATGAATTTGTTTCTTTGCCGGAGCCCGAATTCCTTCCCGAGACGAAGACCTTTTCTGAGAATATCAGCCGCCTCACACCCAATAATAAGATGGGGATGATCAAAAAGTTGTTGAGGCGAGTAAAAGAAAAGGGGTGTAGAGGCTCTGGTGCCTTTTCGAATGGAGAGGTTGAGATGGCCGTAGTCAATTCCCTTGGAGTGGAGGCCTACCAGAGATTTTCCGACCTGTTCCTTCATCTGATCGTGGAGGATGAGAAAAGTTCCGGCTATGCGAGTTTTGTGGCAAGGGACCCTGATCAATTGGACGTTGATTCTTTGGCCCAAGAAGCAATCCAAAAAACATCCAAAGAGGAGCCGATTCAGGTCGAGCCAGGGGAATATGAGGTTATTTTAGAGCCTTATGCGGTGAGTGAGCTTTTGTCGTTTCTGGGCTATCTGGGTTTTCATGCGTTGGCGGTCCAGGAAGGCCGAAGTTTTTTTTCCAACCGGTTCGGGGAAAAAATAGTGGATGAAAAGGTCACCATTTACGATGACGGCCTTGATCCGGAAGGATTGCAAATTCCTTTCGACTTCGAAGGTATTGCGAAGAAAAGGATCACTTTTTTTGACAGAGGGGTGGCGAAAGAAGTAACCTACGATTCTTTCACTGCAGGCCGGGAAGGGAAAAAATCTACCGGACACGGCTTGATACCACCCAATACGGAAGGCCCCATTCCTATTAACCTTTTTATGGAGAAAGGGGAGTCCTCTTTGGAGGAGATGGTCAAATCGGTCCGAAGAGGAGTCTATATAACCCGGTTCCATTACACCAACGTGGTGGAACCTATGAAAGCCGTCATCACCGGGATGACCCGAGACGGGACTTTTTTGATTGACGAAGGAGAGATCAAGGAACCGATCAAGAATCTGAGATTTACAGAATCCGTTCTAAAAGCACTTTCGCGGGTGACCGGCGTATCAAAGAATCGAAGAATTTGCTCTGAAGGGACGGTCTACTCGAGACGTTTTGTTACCGGCACGGTGGTCCCTGCCGTCAAAATAGACGGATTCAACTTCTCGGGAGTGTCCGCATTATAAATAACTTTATTCTCAATTCCCCCTCTCCCCCATGGGTAGAGGAGGTTAAAAAGGAAAGCGAGTTGTGATAATGAAAGACCTTGTCGAGAATATTCTTGATATAGCGAAGCTGAAAAAGGTGACCTATGCCGATATTCGAATCGTCCGTCGCCAGAGCGAAGAGATCGAAGTGAAGAACGGAAAAGTGGAGGCTTTGACTCACGATGACGATTTCGGCTTCGGAATCAGAATCCTCTGCCAGGGCGCCTGGGGATTTGCCTGCAGCTCAAAAGTGACGAAGGGGGAAATGGGGGCAGTTTTTGCCAAGGCCCTGAAAATTGCCAAAGCCAGTTCACGGATCAAAGGGAAGGAGATCATTTTCCCGTCCGCTTCTCCTATAGTCGATAGGTATAAAACCCCAATTTCTGTTGATCCCTTTGATGTCGCTCCTGAAATAAAACTCAGTCTTCTTCTGAAAGCCGACGAGATCCTCCGCAGAAATAAAAAGGTGAGGATCTCCGAAGCCTTTATGGGCTCTTATAAAACGGAGAAGACATTCGCTTCCACAGAGGGCTCTTATATCGAGCAGGAAATTATTGAGTGCGGAGCAGGCATCTCCGCCACAGCCATTGAGGAAAGCGAAATACAGGTCCGTTCTTATCCCAACTCCTTTCGGGGGAATTTTGCCACTCGTGGGTATGAGTGGATTGAGAAATTAGCCCTTCAAGACAGGGCAGAGAAGATCGCTGAGGAAGCTGTCCAACTTCTTTCAGCAAAGCCCTGCCCGTCCAAAATAACCACGTTGATCTTAGATAGTTCCCAGCTGGCTCTACAGATCCACGAATCCATTGGCCATCCCATTGAACTGGATCGAATTCTCGGGACCGAAGCAAGTTATGCCGGCACCAGTTTCTTGAAACCGGAGATGGTAGGGCATTTCAAATATGGCTCAGAGCTGATCAATATCGTTGCAGATGCTACCTGTCCCGGTGGGTTGGGAACTTTCGGTTTCGACGATGAAGGGATAAAGGCTCAAAGAGTTCCCATTGTTTCTCAGGGGACGTTAATCAATCTTTTGACGTCAAGGGAGACGGCCCATCACCTGAAAAAAGAGAGCAATGGGACGATGAGAGCCGACGGCTGGAGTCGTATTCCTTTGATCCGGATGACGAACATCAATCTGGAACCTGGAGCGTGGACATTGAAGCAGATGATCGCGGATACGGAGGAAGGGCTTTTCCTTACGACCAATCGAAGTTGGTCGATTGACGACAAGAGGATAAACTTCCAATTCGGAACCGAGGTTGGCTGGGAGATCCAAAACGGTAAACTTGGTGAGATGGTTAAGAATCCAACCTACACCGGAATTACTCCAAAATTCTGGAATTCTTGCGACGCAATTGGAAATCGAGATCACTGGCAGCTGTGGGGAACGCCCAATTGCGGAAAAGGAGAGCCTGGCCAGGTGGCGCATGTGGGACACGGCACAGCGCCCGCCAGGTTCAGGAATGTTCAGGTAGGAGTCATGAAAGAACAATAGATCAGGAGATAGGGTGCCAGAAAAGCTCGGAAGCGGCGTCTGCCATATCAATGCTTAGTCGCTCCATGACGAGTCCCATGCACCGCTGGTTGGGATGAAGGACAGCGGATGGGGTAGAAACGGTTTCGAGGCTATGGACGAATTTGCCGAGTTGTGCTGGACGAGCTCCCAGAAAACCAGAAGTCGTTATCCCATTTAGAAAGGAGAAATCTCTTATGAAAAAAATCGACTTTGAGGCGCACTTTTACACCAGGGAATATCTTCAGACCCTGAGCAAAAACCTGGGATATCCCCGATTCGTCTATGATGATAAGAACGAAAAAAGCGGAAAGCTCTCTTTTTTCGCTGACCTCGTACAGCCGTTTTCAGAAGCTCTGCTCGGCTCGCTTCTCAATACGGGTGAGGAGAGGCTGAAGGTCATGGATTCACTTGGCGTGGACGTCCAAATCGTAAGTCTGTCCGCCCCCGGCATTGAACAGCTGGCTTCTCCGGTCGGCACTTCACTGGCAAAAAAAACTAATAACGCCCTTTCCGAGGTCATTCATAGATATCCAGATCGATTCATGGGTTATGCCGCCCTTGCCCCGAAGGATCCCGAGGCGGCAGCTGATGAGCTCGAAAGAGCTGTAAAAGATTTAAAGTTTGTGGGGTGGAATACACATTCGAACTATGGTGATTCCTACCTGGATGAGAAAAGATACTGGCCGATTCTCGAGAGAGCGGAAAGCCTCGGTGTGCCGATCTACATTCATCCGACGGTGCCAGCGATACCGCAGGCGAGGACTTACGGATTTGCTTTGGCCGGAGCGCCATTCGGGTTCGGCATGGAGACTGCCTTGTGCATTATGCGCCTCATCTTCAGCGGCGCCTTTGATCGATTTCCCAGGTTGAAAGTCATCCTTGGGCATCTGGGTGAGGTCCTGCCGTTTCTCATGAGGAGGATAGACTGGGCCTATCTCAGGCCACTTCCTCCAGCCTTCCGGACATTACCTAAGACCCCCAGTGAATATCTAAAGAATCATGTTTTTGTGACAACAAGCGGGAATTATTATAAGCCGGCCTTTATGTGTACTCTCGAAGCCTTGGGGATAGACAAGATGCTTCTCGGAACGGACTATCCTTACGATGATCCAAGGGAATGCCACGAATTTGCGGAGACGCTTCCTTTATCAGAGGGCGATAAGGAAAGAATATTTTTTCAAAATGCTAAACAGTTGGGTATTTCGGTTTAATGTCACCATTTTATTTTTCTTTTTCGGTGACGTCTATGGCATATCCTTCGCGAAAACCTTCCACGACCTTCTCGACAACTTTTTGGGTGGCCTGAAAGATCTTTTTCAATCCTTCCTTAAACAACTCCTTTGCTTCTTCGAGTTCTTCGTCTTCTTGTTTCATAATGTCATTTTCCCACCCGCGCCCCTGCTTACCGGCCCGGTCCCGCAGCATTAATAGACCGAGGGCGGGGCAGGCAGGCTTTCCCCTGCCTTCGCCTAAGCGGCTTCGCGCAGGCAGGCCTGAGGGGAGAAGGGAAGGGCAAGAGGAAATTCATTTGGCCGGTAGCTGCATCGCTTTCATCTTCTCGATCTGGGCTCTTATTCGTTGAGCTCTTTCGCTATTCGGATCGACTTTGAGGTAGTCTTCCCAAGCCTTGATTGCGTCTTTCATATCCTGTTTATCGTGAAGGAGGACGAGACCAATATTGTACCGACTGTTGGCATGCTTTGGATCGCTTTGGGCTGCCTTTCTGAACTCTTCGAGGGCTCTATCAAATTGCCCCAATTTTCTATACATGATGCCCATATCTGTCCTGACATCCGGGTTATCAGGTTTGACGGCAAGATAATGGCTGTATGCCTCAATGGCCTCTTTGGGCTGGTCGGAATCGAAATAAAGGTTTCCTAACTCCACCCAAGCTGGAAGGTTTTTGGAGTCTTTCTTGACGATCTCCTTCAAGGTTTGGATCTGAGCAG
>DATHCH010000131.1:0-2061 GCA_035319625.1 Thermodesulfobacteriota bacterium | reverse complement strand
TCCCTGCTGGACAGTTTTGGATTGTTCGAAATACGTATACGCAGATTGTCCTGCCTATCTTTACCAAGAAAGGCCTTGTTGGGAAATAGCTTATACGAAGTGTGAGATTCTTCTGGGCATCAAAAAAGATTGCAACAGTTGTAAGGTTTTTGAACTCTATTCTGGTTCTAAAGCCGATCTTCGTTCACTCATTTCCTCAACGAAGGGTTCTTTATAAAAACATCCTCTTTTTTCTCAAACTGTCGTGCCCTTAAGCAGCATTCGGCAACATCAGTTCAGAGGGTTGCCATTATTGATTTCTGGGCGACAAAAGGGTATAAGTTGTCAGTACTCCCTCCGAATGTTTGGGCATTTTTAAAAAATAGTTAAGGTTTTTGGGAAGATTCAATGCGGTTTATCCTTGGGCAGACCTCTCTATTCTTTAAGGTGATCTCGATCACCAGCCTCATCGTGATTTTTGCCATTTCTTTTAATGTCTGGTGGAACACGAGCCTTCACGAAGCCAGCATAGAAAAATTAACTCACGAGCAAACAAAGATTATTTCAGAATTCATCGAGGAGAATGTCATCCGGGCAATGGAGAAGGGAAGACATTTTGATATGCACCTTATTTTGAGGACATTCGCCGTTTATAGGGATGTCCGGAAGATTTTCCTCTTCAGCATCGATGGGACGATAAAGGCTTCAACGCAGGAAGATGAATTAAATAGGAAGGTTGGGGACCTCGAGTCTTATTTGAGAAACCGCCATTTTATTCGGGAAGAATGGGTTCGGTTCAAGGACGGAAGTAGAGAAAGAGAGAGGGTCTACTATTTCAATACTCCTATTTCGAACCGGCCAGAATGTTTCCAATGCCACGACCAGGACAAGAAGATCATTGGAGTCCTGACCGTGGCCAATTCCCTGAAAGAAATGGATACGATGCTTTGGAAGATTGAGATCCATTCGGTTATCCTTGCCATCATTACGATTGCATTTTTATCTTTCGTGTTAGGCTTCCTGTCTTTAAAATTCATCAACATTCCTATCAGGAAGTTGACCGACACGATGAAAAAAGCAGAAGGGGGCGATTTAACGGTGCGGGTGAACATAAAGAGCAGGGATGAGATGGGAAGTCTGGCCGAAAATCTCAGCGTCATGATCGAGAAACTCAATTTGGCAAAGCGAGAGGCAGAACAATACCATCAGGAATTGATCCAGAGGGCTAATCGAATGGCTTCGATCGGAGAGTTGGCCTCCGGGATTGCCCACGAAATTAGGAATCCATTGGCAGGTATTCAAGGAGCTATTCAAATCCTGGCAGAGGGATTTCCCAAAGAGGATGCTCGAACACAAGTCACCGATGAGATTCAAAAACAGATCTATAAATTGGAACGACTGGTGAGGGACCTCTTGAGCTACGCCAAACCTGTCCCAGCCAATTACGCGCCCACGGACATTAACGGATTGGTCGACAAAGTCCTTTCTTTCTTCGTCACCCAACGAGGAATACCAGCGAATTACAAAATTGAAAAGCAATTATTCTCTTTCCTTCCCAAGGCGATGATCGATCCCAGTTCCATGGAGCAGGCTTTTCTGAATATCATCCTCAATGCCCAGAAGGCGATGCCCAAAGGTGGGACGTTTACCGTCTCAACGGTCGCCCTTCCCCAGAGGAAAGACGATGGGAAAGAGGTCTATGAGGTCCAGATCATATTCGAGGATACCGGCGTTGGAATCCCGGGAGAGAACTTAGCGAAGATTTTCAATCCCTTCTTCTCCACCCGTTCGGAAGGGACCGGTTTAGGGTTAGCCATTACAAAAAATATTGTGGAGCAACACGGGGGAAGGATAGAGGTAGAGAGCCAAGTCAACGTGGGGACGAAGTTTATTATTACGCTCCCGGCCATCAACTAACAGCATAGCGCAGAGCGCATGGCGCATAGCGAAAGACGAGAAAGGGATTTTAAGTGATTAAATTCAGATTTCAGGACTTAAAAATTTGGCAGTTAGCAATTCAGATTGCCGATGAACTCTTTGATATCGCTGATGGACTTGAAGAGAAAAGATTATATCGTTTCG
>DATHCH010000130.1:0-9266 GCA_035319625.1 Thermodesulfobacteriota bacterium | reverse complement strand
ATCCGGCAGCGTGAGGCTAAAGAGATCCTTGCTACCAAAATCTGCACGCACTTTAATCGGATCAAGTTCACTGAAATGACCAAGGGCCGCAACCGATACGAAGGCGTAGGCCAGATCAAGAACAACATCCTGATGATTGGTCCCACCGGTGTGGGGAAGACCTACCTGATCAAGTTGATCGCCAAGAAGATTGGAGTCCCTTTTGTGAAAGGGGATGCCACAAAGTTCAGCGAAACCGGCTATGTCGGTGGGGATGTGGAGGATCTCGTCCGAGATCTTGTCTATGAAGCCAACGGAGATATTGAGACGGCTCAGTACGGCATCATCTATGTGGACGAAGTCGATAAGATTGCCTCCTCGAATAACCTGATTGGTCCGGATGTATCGAGGACAGGGGTTCAACGGGCTCTTCTTAAACCGATGGAAGAGACGGAGGTGGACTTGAAAGTCCCCCATGACCCGATCTCTCAGCTGGAGGCGATCGAGCATTACCGGAAGACCGGCAAGAGGGAGAAACGGACTGTTAATACCAAGAACATCCTCTTTATCATGAGTGGTGCTTTCAACGGGTTGGAGGAGCTCATCAAGAGACGGTTGAACCGAGAAGGCATTGGTTTTGGTGCCGAGATTCGTTCGAAGGATGAACAGGCTGAACACCTCAAGCAGGTGAAGGCAGAGGACCTGATCGCTTACGGATTCGAATCGGAGTTCATCGGGAGACTGCCGGTGACCACCGTTTTTGAAAAACTTGAGGTGGATGACCTCCATGCGATTCTGAAAAATCCCAATAATCCTATTATCCTTGGAAAGAAGAAAGATTTCAAGGCCTACGGGATTGACATTCAGTTTGAAGAGGAAGCCCTTTACGGGCTGGCCGTGAAGGCGTATGAAGAAAAAACCGGTGCGAGAGGACTGGTCAGTGCGGTGGAGAAGGTTCTCATCAAATTCGAGAAGCGACTTCCGTCCACGGATATCCGAAAATTTGTTGTCACCCGGGAGCTGGTGGAAGATCCAGGCCGAGAGTTGGAACGATTGTTCCAGGATCCCTCCAACCCGGAGATGTTGGAAAAATTTGAAAGCCTCCTTTCCCGCGAGAAGATGGTCTTGAAAGAGTCCGTCCTGCGGAGAGAAGCGGAGTTTAAAAAACGTTACGGAATTGTTTTCCGGGAGGGGCGGATCGACCTGATCGTCAATCGGATGATCGAAAAAGGATACGATGTCAACACCGCTTCGGAAGAGGTGGTAGAGGTTCAACGTCAGGTGGAGGAGTTTGAGAGGGATTTTCAACGACGGACTGGAATTGATCTTGAGTTCAGCGAAGACGCCATTCATCGGATCACAGAGATTATCCTGAATGAAGAGACAAAGGGGGTGGCGCTCTTCTCGCGGCTTTCAAAAGATTATGAATACGGTTTCGAGTTGATCCGCGATAAGACGGGTCAAAAAGAGTTCATCGTGACGAGGGAGACGGTCGATGACCCGGAGGGATATCTTAACCGGATGATCCGTGAGGTTTACAGGCGACAGTCGGACCAGAGGCTTGAGGATAAGGAATAATGGCAGCCAAGGATTATTATACTACCCTGGGTGTCGGTAAGAATGCCAGTGATGAGGAGATCAAGCGGGCTTACCGCAAGTTGGCGATGAAATATCATCCCGACCGAAATCCCAATAAAAAAGAGGCCGAGGAACGTTTTAAAGAGATCAACGAGGCCTATGCCGTCCTGAGCGACAAGGAGAAGCGGAAACAATACGATGCCTTCGGCGCCGAAGGATTTCACCAACGATTTACTCAGGAGGATATCTTCCGGGGATTTGATTTTGACGAGATCTTATCCAGCCTCTTCGGGGGAAGGGGCAGATGGGAGTTTCGATCCGGAGGTCGAAGCGGCTTTGATTTTGGAGACTTTTATGGCAGGCAAGGGGGCGACGAGGATAGGGGTCGGGTGCCCCAGAGGGGAGAAGACATCGTCTACGAGATGGCCATTTCTTTGGAAGAAGCTGCCTCTGGCGGAGAGAAGAGGATCTCCTTTCAAAAGAATGGAAAGATTGAAGAAATTTCTGTGAAAGTTCCGAAAGGGATCCCCTCGGGAAAGAAGCTCAGACTTTCCAAGAAGGGGATGGAAGGGAGAAACGGCGGCCCGCCGGGTGATCTCTACCTTCAGGTTTCTATTAGGGAGCATCCGATCTTTAGCCGGGAAGGGGACGACCTCATTGTAGAGAAGGAGGTTAATTTTTCAGAGGCGGCTCTCGGGACGACCATTGAAGTTCCTACCCTCGAGGGGATGAAAAAGGTCAAGATTCCTCCCGGAACCCAGTGCCATACCAAGATGCGGCTGAAAGGCCTCGGTATGCCGCATTTTCAACGGGAAGGCAAGGGGGACGAATACGTCAAGGTGATCGTCAAGGTTCCCAAAAGAGTGTCCGAGAAGAGCAAAGGGCTGATCCAGGAGCTTGCCAAAGAAGGCATTTAGAAAAGTCCAAAATCCAAATTCCAAAGTTCAAATTTCAAAACAAATCCGAAACTCACTATCATGTCAAACATTTTTGGGCATTGACATTCATTTGACATTTGCTTGCCCTGCACCATCACGGTTCGGGGCCTGCCGGCGGGCAGGAATTTTGATATTTGGATGTTTCGCTCTTAATTCATAATTCATAATTTATATTCCATCACTCTTCACTCTTAATCCTTGTTTTTTTAAAAACCTCGTTGACATTTCTCAGCTTCTGAGAGAAAATTGGAAGTGAAATAAGTTGCATGGTCAAGGACAAAGGGGGAAGCTATGGTCGACAAACTCTATGAAGAAGTTCCGGTTGAGAAATTAAGGTGGCGCTGTGATCCGGAGACGCTGCCCTTCGAGACCACTCAGGCGATTCAAGCCTGCGAGGAGATCATCGGTCAGGAGAGAGCCCAAGAGGCGATTCGGTTGGGATTGAACATCCATAGCATTGGGTACAATATCTTTGTAACGGGTTTGACAGGTACAGGCCGTTTTACCACAATCAAATGTATTTTGGAAGAAGCAGAGATACAGGGGAAGATTCCCAACGATCTTTGTTACGTAAACAACTTCAAAAACTCAGATATGCCCCATATGCTAACCCTCCCCCCGGGGCAAGGGAATGCCTTCAGAAAAGAGATGGAGACCTTGATCGAAACCCTGAAGAAGAAAATCCCCTTGATGTTTGAAAATGAGACGTATCTCAACAAAAAGAAAGAGGTGGTTGAAAAATTTCGGAACAAGCAGGCCGAGATGTTCCGAGAGTTTGAAAAGAAGGTCAATAAAGAGGGCTTTGCCTTGGTTCAGATCCAAATGGGCCCTTACTCCCGTCCCGGCATCTTCCCCTTAATCGACGGGAACCCTGTCAATATTGAACAGGTGGAGTCCATGGTGGAGGAGGGTAAATTCTCCAAAGAGGAGCTGGAAAAGCTTAAAGAAAAGCAAGCTCAGTTGATCAATGAATTGGAGGACATCTTCAAGGAGACCCGAAAGGCAGAGAAGGAGATCAAAGAAGAGCTGACCTCCTTGGACAATGAGGTGATCTCGCCGGCGGTCAAAGACTCCATTTCCGATATTAAGGAGAAATTTGACAATGAGAAGGTTCACCAATATCTGAATGAAGTTCAAGAAGATATTTTGACCAATCTTGGCCGCTTCAGAGAAAAGGAAGAAACCCCTCCGCCAATCCCCGGGCTGGTCTTGCCTCAGGCGGTAGACTCCTTCAGTGAATACCAGGTGAACGTATTGGTGGATAATTCAGATACAAAAGGAGCCCCCATTATCGTCGAGACGACCCCCAACTACCGAAACCTTTTCGGCACCATCGAGCGGGTGGTTGAAAGAACAGGAATCTGGAAGACCGACTTCCTCCATATCAAGGCAGGCTCCTTTTTAAGGGCCAACGGAGGTTATTTGATTTTCAATGCTCTGGATGCCCTGACCGAGGCGTGGGTTTGGCCGGCGTTGAAAAGGACATTGAAAAACCAGGTGATTGAGATTCAGACCTTCGACCCGCTCTACTTCTTTTCCACCTCGGCTCTGAAGCCGGAGCCGATTGATTGCAACACAAAAGTCATCATGATCGGAGATGCCCAGATTTACTACCTTCTTTACAGCTTAGACGATGATTTCAAAAAGATTTTTAAGATCAAAGCGGACTTCGACTCGGTGATGAACAAGGAAAGTGACAAGATCCAGCAATATGCCTCCTTTATTCGAAAGATCTGTGACGAGGACAAATTAAAAGCCTTCGATAAGACAGCGGTTGCAGCCGTAGTAGAGCATGGAGTGAGAATTACGGGAAGACAGAAAAAACTCTCGACACGCTTTCACCTCATCGCTGACCTCCTGAGGGAAGCCAACTACTGGGCGGAGAAGGACGGAAGTGGTGTGGTGACTGAAAAACATGTGGATAAGGCGATTGACAAGAGGAATTACCGGGTAAACCTTATTGAGGAGAAGATCCAGGAGATGATCGATGACGGAACCATTCTGATTGACTCCGACGGGATGGTGGTGGGCCAAGTCAATGGTCTCTCCGTCTATAACCTTGGGGATTATATGTTCGGAAAACCCTCGCGGATCACTGCTAAGACTTCGCTGGGCAAAGCGGGCATCATCAATATCGAAAGGGAAGCAGAGATGAGCGGCCCCATCCATAACAAGGGAGTCTATATCCTCAATGGGTATCTGAGAGGGAAATATGCTCAGGATAAACCGATTACCATGAGTGCCAGCCTTTGTTTTGAGCAGTCCTATAGTGGCGTGGAAGGCGACAGCGCCTCTTCCACAGAAATTTATGCGTTGCTTTCAAGCATCTCTGGGCTGCCTCTCCGGCAGGACATCGCTGTGACCGGTTCGGTCAATCAAAAAGGAGAAATTCAGCCTATCGGCGGTGTGAACGAAAAGATCGAAGGGTTCTTCGACGTTTGCAAGGCAAAAGGATTTACGGGCAAGCAGGGTGTGATGATTCCTCATCTCAACATCGATGATCTGATGCTGAGGAAGGATGTAGTGGGGGCAGTGAAGGAGGGGAGGTTCCATATCTATCCGGTTAAAACCATTGACCAGGGGATCGAGATCCTCACAGGAATGGAGGCCGGCGGAAGAATGGAGGATGGGCGCTTTAAGGAGGGAACCGTGAATGACCGGGTAGATAAGAAGCTTAGAGAACTGGGAATGAAGATCAAGGAATTTGAAGGAGGAGAGGAAGGGGCAAAAGAGGAAAAAAAGAAGAAAAGAGGGAAACCTTCTTGCAATGGACAGGATAGTTCTTGACCGAAAGGTTGATATTGGGAAAGAAGTTTTGATTAAAGGGCCTCCGTTGGAGGCCCTTTGTTTTCAGGGCAGCCGTGTGGGAAGCCTCGTCACCTTGACCGATTCGGAAGGGAGTGATTTCAGGGGAAGAGTCACTCGTCTCTCTGAGACCGAAGCTTCTATTTTGATTTTTGAGGTCTTTCCATCTCCCACAGAATCATCCTTGGAAATCATCCTTCTTCAGACCCTTCCGGAAAAGGAAAGGATGGAGCTGATCATCCAGAAGGCAACGGAACTGGGAGTCACGACCATCGTTCCCTTCAAGTCTGAAAGATCTACGTCCCTAAAGGAGAGGGAAGCAAAACAGAAAAAAGCGCACCGGTGGCAGCACATCGCCGTGAAAGCAGTCCAGCAATCGAGAAGGGCCAGGGTTCCCTATATAGGAGAATGCCTACCGTTCCACAAGGTGTTGGAAGGTTGCGGTGAGGATGGGCTTAAAATTCTCCTTTGGGAAAAGGAAGGGGGAAACCTTAAGAGCGCCTTAAGGCAGCATGACACCCAAAAGATTTATGCGATGGTTGGGCCAGAAGGGGGTTTTACCGAGGATGAGGTGAAGCTGGCAAAAAAGAAGGGATTTATCCCTGTTAAATTGGGACAGCGCATTTTGAGGACTGAGACCGTCGCCATCACCATGGTGGGGATTCTTCAGTACGAATTAGGCGACCTAAGTTAAGTTCATTAAACTTTGAGGAGATTTTGAAATTCCTCTCACAAATCAAAAGGACTATTTGCCAAAAATGTTTCTATTTTGACAAATAGTCAATTCCTGTAAGGATGTTTTGCAATTCAAGCCCTTATTTATGATTAAATTGATCCTTAGATTCCAGGTAGTTGTGAAACTAGAATGGGTAGTCTCTTTCTGGTATAATTTTTGCTGCATTAGGTCAGTAAAATAAATCTAGGGAGCTGGCCAATGGAGTTCGTGGAAAGGGATCTTAGTTCAGAAAAAAGAAAATATCCAAGATTCAATGTCGATTTGCCGATCAAGTATAGTCGAAGCAGCTTATTTTCCAAGTACGCCCGGGCCGTCAATGCGAGTGAAGGGGGATTACTTCTCCATCTTCCAGAGGAATTAGAGGTTGGTCAACAATTGACATTGAAATTATTTTTTCCTTCTTCTGCTGATTCGAATATCATTGAGATGATCGCCCAGGTGGTTTGGATGGATGTTCGACTCAGGAAGGACTGGGCGTGGGATTACCAGACGGGAGTGAGATTTATCGATATCTCCCGCGAGGATAGAGATGTTTTGAAGAATTTCTTAACGGACCATGCACAAAAACCAGAATACACTGCTTGACATATAATTGAACAAATCGATTCTATGATGACCCCAAATGGAATGATCTCCCCACCCATCGAGAAACCGGCCGTCCGAAAGAGATAATCCGGAATCCTCATACCGATCCAAAAATCTCCAGAATTTCAGTTTGAAAAGGAATCTCATCCTGCAACCAGAGATCATGATGTCTCGCTATTACTCTGAATAGAAATTGCCTTTTCCGAAGCTTTGAAGTATATTCGTTGTACCAAGAGGGGCGAAGAATTAGGAAAGAGCTATTCCCTTTTCAAATTCATTTCGTTATGAAGCCCATGCGCATCACCAGGACTGACAAGTCTGGAAAACCGTTTAACATAGGGATCAGTTGTGCCGAAGATCTTTCATCTCTTTGTGAGATGTACCGCATGTTCTCTCCTAAGCCTGCTTCCCAGGGCCTCCCACCCGAAGACCCCGAAATCTGCCACAGCTGGGTGAAGAAGCTTTTCGAAATAGGGGAGAATCTTCTCGCATGGAGAGGCGATACCGTTATAGGCCACGCTGCGCTGATTCCCGATAGGGAGGGCAGATCGGGTGAATTTGTGATCTTTGTCGATCAAGACCACAGAAATCTCGGGGTCGGCACAGAACTCACACGGTTGACTTTGGAGAAGTCCAAGCAGCTCGGGCTCGACTCAGTTTGGCTGACAGTCAGCGTAACAAACTTCATAGCCATCAAACTTTACAGGAAGCTCGGTTTTGAATATTGTGACAGGGATAACTATGAGAGGGTGATGACGATCAGATTGAGGCTGATTGAACCTACCGGGCATTGAAATCCCTTCGTTGACCCCTTCACCCTTCCCCTCTCCCCACCAGGGAGAGGGATGGAGTGAGGAGAAATTTGAAATATTTTTGTTTAAAATTTAGCCTCTTTTTTTAAGGAACTTAGCCGGAGCCTTCGTAAATTCGTCTTTACATGACGTTCCACAAAAGTAGTAGGTTTGCCTTTTGTAATTGTAAGACGCTCCTGCATTCATCTCGTCAATGCTTGAACCGCACACAAGGTCAGTTACCATGGTACCCACCTCCTCATTGGTTTGAAATTACTACGTTTTAAAATAAATATGGCTACGATTCATGGAGAAATCAACACCCACGCGCCCCCTCCCCCCGCCGGGGAGAGAGGGGGTGAGAGGAATCGTCACCCGTTCCACAAGTGGACAATCAGCGCCTGGTTTAATATAATTTTTTAGCTCATTGACGAAACCCATGAAAATCCTGCTCCTTCAACCGCCGATTCAAGATTTCTATCGAACCTCTATCCGGACGCAGCCGATTGGGCTGGCCTATCTCGCTGCCTCGGTAAGAAATCACGGCCACGAAGTGGAGATCCTCGACTGTCAAACAGAGAAGAGAAAGTCGATTCCTATCCCCGCAGAACTTTCCTATCTTAAAAATTTCTATCCTTTAAATGATCAAAGTCCATTCAAACTCTATTCTGGTTATTACCATTTCGGAATGGGATGGGAAGAGATCCGAATGAAGATTGAAGATTCGGAGGCCGATGTTTTTGGAATCTCCTCTTCTTTTACCCCGTATCATGGTGAGGCGCTGGAAATTGCTAGGATCATCAAGCAATGGGATAGAAAAAAGGTCGTCGTGATGGGAGGAGCCCATGTCAGCTGCGATCCTGAAGGTGTTCTACGGAGCCCTTTTGTTGACTATGTGATCTTGGGGGAAGGAGAGGGCCATTTTCCCGTTCTTTTGGAGCAGATTAGGAAGGGAAAAGTAGAGGATATTGGAAAGATCGATGGGATTGGATATCGAATAAACGGGGAAATACAGGTTAACCCTCCTCAAACTTTTATAAAGGATCTGGATTCGGTTCCTCATCCTGCGAGGGAACTGCTCGATCTGGAACGATATCGGATGAGGAGGAAACGATCCACAATGATCATTACCAGCAGGGGCTGCCCGCATGGGTGCGCGTACTGCTCAGCTCATCTTGTCATGGGCTCTTCTTTTAGGGCTCGAACTCCAGAGGCAATTGTTCAAGAGATGGCGGAGTGTAAAGAACGATACGGGGTCGGGATGTTTGATATTGAAGACGACAATTTCACCTTTGATCAAGAGCGGGCGAAGCGATTAATGAATCTCATTATCGAAACATTTGGAGAAGAGAAGATGGAACTTTCTGCGATGAATGGTGTCTCTTTTGCTTCTCTGAATGGAGAGCTTCTTGGGTTAATGAAAAGGGCGGGGTTTAAAACAATCAACCTTTCCTATGTCAGCACAGATCCCACGACGAAAGAGAGGATGGGAAGACCCAAGGCAAAGACTGTGTTTGATGAGATTCTGGAAGAGGCAGAAGCTGTTGGCCTTAGCGTGATTGCCTACGCTATTCTCGGGATGCCCGGCCAAACCATCGAAGAGATGGTGGACACCTTAACCTACCTGATGGGGAGAAGAGATCTCATCGGCCCAAGTGTCTATTACCCTACACCCGGGACTCCGCTTTTTGAGAGATGTAAGGAAGACGACCTTCTACCTCCCCACCGATGCCAGTGGCGGTCAAGCGCTTTTCCCATCGAGACGAAAGAATTTAATCGTATCGATCTGGTCACGCTTTTTCGTCTGGCAAGAGTCATTAATTTTATCAAAGGGAAGATGGACGGAAAAGAATT
>DATHCH010000129.1:0-4947 GCA_035319625.1 Thermodesulfobacteriota bacterium | reverse complement strand
CTTCGGAGGATATACATCAGCAGGGCAGACGCCGCCAGCAAAAAGAAGCGGCACCTTGAACTGCTGAGCCACCTGAATCATTGGAGCATACGTGCTGGAAAGGCTGCCGTTAAGTAGGAGAAGGACCTTGTCCTGAGTGACTAATTTTTTTGCGTTCGTGGCGGCTTTTGATGGCTCTGCGGCATCATCCTCTATGATGATCTTAGCAGGATGGCCGTTGATTCCGCCTCTGGCGTTAACCTCTTTAAAGTAAATGTCTATTGCATCCTTGAGCGCTCCATAGATTTCTGCACCAGGTCCTGTAACGGCCATGCTGCAACCTACCTGGTAGGCTTCCTGTGCAAAAGCAGGGGTTAAAACAAGAAGAATAGCAGAAACTACTCCCATTCCAATAAATCGTTTACGTAACATGTTGCACCTCCTTGTATTATTTTAACAAGTCTCCAATTTCTGAAATGATCCTTTCTTCCTCTTTGTCACTATACATCGACTCGACGAGATCCCGAAATTTCTCATAGATAAGATCACGCTTAACCTTACGAGTCGGGGTGACCGGACCTCCATCCTCTTCTGGATTAAGTTCTTCAGGGATGATCCTGAAGCACTTGACCTGTTCCACGCGGGAAAGATCCTGATTGGCTTTTTCGATCTCAGAACCGATAAATTTACCAACCTCAGGATGAAGAGCTAAACCTGCAAATCCCGTATAAGCAAAGTTTTTAAGCCGCGCCCAATCCGATACGGTTTCGTAAGCAATCTCAATAAGCACACAGACGTATTTTCTATTGTGGCCGAAAACAATGGCCTCACTGATGTAAGGGCTTGCTTTTAAAGCATTCTCAATCAATGTGGGGCTGAGCGTTTTGCCTCCCGAAGTAACAACGATATCTTTAGCCCGATCTACGATCCTAAGGCTTCCCTCCGAAGTCCACTGTCCTACATCCCCGGTATGGAGCCAACCTTCCTGGTCAACCACCTCCTTTGTCAAATCCGGATTATTCAAGTAGCATTCAAAGATGTCTTCTCCCCTGACCAAGATCTCCCCGGTCTCTGAAAGCTTTATTTCCCATCCGGTAGGCGGGAACCCCACATTTCCCGGACGGGGGAAGTGAGGACTCTGGGCGGAAATCAGTGCGCCACCGGTCTCGGTCTGTCCGTAAAACTCAGAAAGGTTCACTCCATAAATTTGCCATAAGGCCATTACCTCGGGGGGGAGGGGGGCTCCTGCCGAGAGAGCGATCTTCAATTGATTAAACCCGATCTTATTCAGGACGGGCCTAAAGGCCGCCCAATAAAAGACGAAGTAGAGAAGGTTTGTTAAAAGATGTTTTTCCCCATCCCATACATTTCGGATATAACGGCGTCCTACGCTTAGCCCCAACTTGTACATCCATTTTTTCAAAGGGCTCGATTTCTCAATCCCCACAAGAATGCCAGAAACAAATTTTTGCAGATATCGAGGTGTCGTAAAGAGGACGGTGGGAGCCGTTTCGAATATCGTTTGGCCCAGGTCCTCAATATTCTCTCCGTAATGAGGAGTGATCCGGGTGAGCAAAGGGAGGGTAATGGCGATGTCTTTACCAAGGACATGACAGAGAGGAAGGAAGGCCACTGTTCTGTGAGGAAAGTTGGCCAAGATGGGATAGCGATCTATCAATGTGTATGCGCCCGCAATGTGTTTCCCTTGGCTGATGAGGACCCCTTTTGGAGAACCTTCCGTTCCAGAAGTATAAACGATGAATGAACCATCCGAGGGTTTAATCTTGCTGATTCTCTCTTTGAAGAGCTTATCTGCTGACCCATTCTCCATCGCCCCATTTTTCATCAGTTTCTCAAAAGGCACGAGCGCTCGATGATTGTACATGAATATCCCACGCGTATCGATCACGATAATATACTTCAAGTGAAAGATCTGATCGAAGAAGGGAAGAATTCGGTCCACGTATTCTTGATTTTGGGCCACGAAGAAGGAGGTCTTGCCATCGTTCACGAGACAATTGATTTCCTTAGGCGAGGAGGTGGGATAAATCCCGAAGGTAATTGCTCCCAAGGCCTGGGCGGCAAGTTCACAAATCACATACTCTTCACAGGGATCGCCCATTAAAGCAACGTGATCCCCTTGATTTAAACCCAATTTCATGAGCCCCACCGAACACTGAACAACCATCTGATAGAAAGCTGACCATGTGCGCTCTTGATAGATACCGAGTTTCTTTGTACGGTAAGCAACATCGCTAGGCGTTTTGGAAGCCCTCTCCAAAAGAAGGCCTGGAAGCGTTTTGTTTCTTAATTCCAGATAAGTCTGAGGAGTGTCCATTCTTTCAGTTGAAAAGGGAATCGATTCTTCCGTATCAGGGGGTACTCTTAAAAGCACTAACAAAGATATTGAAAGTTTGTTCCAAATTGTCGAATAGAGAATAGGACATATCTTTGATGAGCCATCGGATGACCACATGTTCAATCGTTCCGAGGAAGATACTTCTGGCGATGTAGGGATTCAGGTCTGATCTCATCTCTCCCGAATTCCGTCCCTCTTCAAAAATTTTCACTAGAACCGAATAAAAAGTTTTCACATTTGGGTAGACAGGAGTGTTGATGAAATTACTATTCGTTTTCAGAAAAAGAAATACCACCTTTGCGGTGAGGGGTTCTCTCTCAATGTAACGCAGGTACCACCAGAGGAATTTCCTAAGCTTGTTGAAGGCCCCCTGAATACCGAAAAGCTGCTCCTCTGCCTGGGTGATTGCCTCTGTTACCCACATGTCTGGAATAGTGAGGAGAAGATCCTCCTTGCCCTGAAAGTATTCGTAAAGAGCCGCCTCGGACAATCCTGCCAGCTTTGAAATTTCTGCTATCGTCGCCTTCTGGTATCCCTGCTCAGCAAAAAGTCTTGTCGCAGCTTTGACAATTCGGGTCTTAGTACTTTCTTCGTGATTCTTGTTGGCCATCGAAATTCCAAGTTTTATTAAAGCTGTAGGTAATTAATTTTATTAGTTTTTATTATGTATGTTGGTATTTTGGACACAAATACCAAATATCATTAGAATTGTCAAGAAAAAAATAGACGAAGTACGTGACACACACGTTTTTTTGGCATGCCGATCTAATAATATTAGAATAATAATATCGGTGGATTAACAATAAATCTGAGTGCAAGCCTAATGCAATATATTAGGCTACCAGTTCGAAGGATAAACGTTGTTTCTCCACTTCCCCATCCCACCACTTTTGAGCTCACTTTTTCATCACTACTAAAAAGAGACGGGAGCGACTGCATAACTCTGTCATCTTGCAGGTGAAAATCGAGGGCATTAATAAGCCCTGACAAAATACATGGCGATTTGACAATGGGGAACGAAGTCAGGATTTATTCTGACAAACAACGTAGAGTTTATTCAAATTGACAATCAGGAAGAAACGAAAACGATCGGAATCAAGAGTTTCAAACCCAAAGCAGAAGATATCTTGCCAAATTCCTCAATTGCCAAAAGACAAGGAAATAGGCAGGTATGATCTTCAAACCGTAGGTTTTTTGGCTTTGAGAAACGCCCCATCGATAGCAGATAGTGAAATCATGCTCTTCACCCCCTATAATTTCCCTACCGAGCACTGCATCCACGTAAGGACACTATCCACGAGTTAATTCCGAGGGATCATTTAGTCACTGACTCCGCGTCCGTCGCTGCAAGTCTTTTTGAAATCTCCTTCATCATGCCGTTTCTGTCCTTCCGGATTTCTCCTGCAAGCCGATGGACACGGTCCGGAATTTCGAAATATTTGTCACCCCATAAGATGATCTCAAACAGGATAGGCATTAGATCGCTCCCCTTGGGAGTTAATTGGTAAAGGTTTTTTACCTTATTTCCGGGAAAGGCCCTTTTTTTGACGATCCCGTTCTTTTCCAGAATGAGTAGACGATCGGCAAGGATATTAGTCGCGATCTTTTCGTCGGATTGCAAAAACTCGCCGTACGTTCTTTTTCCTTTGAACATCAAGTCCCGTATGATCAGCAGTGTCCACTTATCGCCCAAAATGTCAAGAGTGGTACTGATAGGACACGTCGATCTCCTGGTGATTTTCTTCATACTCAAAAGATATACTAATTACTTGCATAAAACAAGTAGATGTTTTATATTACTTGCAATTCGCAAGTATGTTGCCGGGAGAACTCATGGTGATAAAGCCGGACATTCCGCGAAAAGTGTGTGTGCTTCAGAAAATTGATTGTCAGAAGGAGGAGTTATGGTTATGGAAAACAAAATACAGGAAAAGGCTCTGAAACTTGGATACGAGGACTGCGGTATTATTAGAGCCGGCGCCTTGGCCGGTTATCGCGAAAAGCTGGAAGAGCGCATCTCGCGGATACCCATGGGAGAGCAAATATATGGACGCTTTAGGAGTTATGCGGACCCCTCGGCGGAGAATCCGGAGATAAGATCCATCATAGTCGCTATCGTCCCAACCTACAGGTACAACATGCCCGGCGAATTCGATGGCGTCTACGGCAAAGCCTACATGTTCGACTCCAGGACGGACAAAAACGCTCCGTTTTTCAGGATACGCAGAGAATTCTTAACGTTTCTCGAAAGCCTCGGTCTCAAATGCATGTTGGGCGGTGATCACGGAATCGCGGCGCCAGCCCGCTGGGCAGCGTATCAGGCAGGGCTCGGCATCATCCGCCAGAATAATTTTTTCTACACCAAAAACGGGTCATACAATCGCATAGAGATGTTCGCAGTAGACCGGGAGCTCGAACTCATTCGCGACGTAAAACTCAAGGAGTGTTCGAAAGACTGCAACAAATGCGTCGGAGCCTGCCCTACCCATACGCTGAGTGCACCGTATACCATGTCGATGATCGGGTGCGCTAGCTTTCAGACTTCCCTCTCGGCGAATATGGGAATGGGCGTACCATCTCCTGAGATGGCGGAGCAAATAGGTTGCAGG
>DATHCH010000128.1:0-5261 GCA_035319625.1 Thermodesulfobacteriota bacterium | reverse complement strand
AAAGAGGGGGTTATTTACTGCACCGTCAGAGATTGGACGCTCCGAGCCCTTTATTTTTTGGGCGTTTCCCCTGATCACCTCGTAAAGTATTACAAAAGCGGTTACAGGGAGGATACCTTCCGTGGGTAAACATCTGGTTTTAGTGGGTGGAGGGCATGCCCACCTGACCTCACTCAAAGCTCTTTTGAGCTTCAGGAATCGCGGTCATCAGGCCACACTCATTAGTCTGTCCCCCTATCACTACTATTCGGGGATGGGTCCGGGGCTGCTCTCCGGGATCTATCAACCTTGGGAAGTCCGTTTTCATGTAAAGAGATTAGCCGAGAATCAAGGGGCCACCTTCATAAAGGATAAAGTCATCAAGATAGATCCAGGCCAAAAACTCCTTCTCCTCTCTTCCGGCGAGACTGTAACTTATGACGTCGTTTCGTTTAACGCGGGAAGCGAGGTCCCCGTGGAATCCCTAAACACTGCCCCAGGAGAAAACATCATCCCGGTTAAGCCAATCATCAACCTTCTCAGGATTCGCCGTCTCCTCTTAAAGGCCATAAAAGAGAATAAGGTCATGAATCTTATAGTGATCGGGGGCGGCCCGGCTGGAATAGAGATTTCGGCAAACCTCTGGAGGTTATTTCACGAAAACCGGGGAAGAGGAAAGATTACGCTCCTCGGAGGCAGGAGATTGATGGGTAATGCACCCGATAAAGTGCGGTCTCTGGTGCTGCATTCTCTTGTGGGGAGAGGACTGAACGTCATCGAAGGAACCTATGCAAAGGCAATTGAAAATGGGATGGTTACCTTGAGTGATGGGAGGAAGGTTTTTTTTGATATGGCACTTGTTGCGATAGGCACTCGTCCTCCTTCCCTCTTCCGGGATTCTGGTCTCCCTGCTTCCGCTGATGGAGGTTTGCTTGTTAACGCTCACCTTCAAAGTGTACGCTACGCCGATATCTTCGGAGGCGGGGATTGCGTGAGTCTGGAGCGGCAGTCACTGGCTCGGGTGGGTGTCTATGCGGTGAGGGAAAACCCTATTCTTTACCATAACCTTCTGGCAGCGCTCGAGGGAGGAAACATGCTGACCTTCGAACCGCAGAATTTTTTTTTGTTGATCTTAAACATGGGGAACGGTCAGGGGATTTTCTGGAAAAAGAACTGGGTATGGCAAAGTCGCCTTGCTTTCCTTTTGAAGGACTATATTGATAGAAAGTTTATGAGAAAGTTTCAGATGTCAGGCGAGCTCAGCGAGCCATATGATAGTGACGAATAAAGGCCTTCACAGGCTGCTGAAAAACACTCATCTGCATCGTTATCCGGCCACCTCGCCATGGAAAAAGAGAACCCTTTTCAGGGTTAAAGGAGGTATTTAATATGGCAATGAACAACATCAATTTAGAAGAAATGAAAAGCTTTGTAGAGGAAGTCAAACAAGATTTAGCAAAATTGAAAAGGACCAAGAAAGTCGAGTGCTCATGGAACTTCGATGAGAGAAAGCCTCAGATGGGGTTGAAACTTCAGCATCCGAAAGGGGAGACCACGCTTCACTCCGACCTTGCTCCTTTCATGGGCGGAAGCGGATCAGCTCCTGACCCGATTCAGTATTGTCTCTTCGGTTTAGCCGGCTGTTTTGCCGGGACTCTTATGTCCACGGCTACGATGATGGGGATAAAAATCGAGAGACTCAAGGTTTCTTCGGAGAATTCCATGGCTTTGAGTAAGACAATAGGATTGACGAACAACCCGATTACAGAGAAGGTTAAGATCGTCACCGAAGTGAAAAGCGACGCGAACAGGGAGCAACTGAAAGATCTCGAAAGACTGACTCGTGAAAGGTGCCCGGGAGTCTATTGCCTGATCAACCCGATTCCTCTCGAATTAGAGTTGGTACATGTCCGTTAATTTTCTCGCATCTTTTGTACAAACCCTTCCCTTCACTTAAGGAAAGCGGGGGATTTGGATTATTTCCTGAAAGAAAATTTATGTGGTCCCCATAGGATTGACCGGGGCAAGGAGCAATCCATTGGATGACCGGTGTCTGCTCTTCTTTATAAAAAATCCACAAAAAGGCCAAGTTAAAACAAGACTGGCTTCTGCGATCGGTGACGAGATGGCAGTGAGGCTTTACAAGCGCTTTCTCCTTGAAATGCTATCCACCTTGAATAAAGGAACTTTCCTCTTCTACCTATGCGTTTACCCAGTGGATGCATTGGAAGGTCTCAGAACGTGGCTGGGAGAGGATTATCTCTATATGCCGCAACAAGGAGAGAATTTGGGCGAAAGGATGAAGAACGCCTTTATGGAGGCCCTTGCGATGAACTTCAAAAGAGTCGTCCTCATCGGAAGCGACATTCCGAGTCTGCCGCTGGAGTTCATCGAAGAAGCTTTCATTTCTCTCGGAAAGAAGGATGTGGTGATCGGTCCTTCCGTAGATGGCGGGTATTATCTTATCGGTTTTCAAGACAAGAAATTCTCCCCCCGGGCTTTTAAGGGAATCCTCTGGAGTACAGAGCGCGTTTTTGAAGAAACGATGAAGGTGTTAGAGCATGAAAATCTGACGGTTCACACCCTCAAAACGCTGAGAGATATTGATACGATTCAAGATCTAAGAAATCACCGCAGAGGACCTCCCCATTCTTTGGACGATTGATGATGGCTAATGAGATAGTCTCCATATCTTTGAATAGGGAGGCCTGCCCGTTCTTGGCAAACCTTCTCTACCGTTGCCTAACCGCTTCTCGTCAACACTGCGAAGATTTTTGGTATGATCACCAAAGCAACGAAGGCCGCAAAGAAGAACCCAAAGAAAAGTAAGTTGAAGATAAGGAATACCTCCCTCCACCACGACGGTCGGTACTCCTTCGCGAGGAACTTTCGATTCAACCGTATGGTCAGAACGGCTGAGACGGCAATCGTAAAATTGGCAATATTGGCGCTGATGGCAAGGATGACGAGCGGAACCGCGATATTTACGAAAAGGCAACCCCAGACCATGAACACAGCCAGGAAGAAATAGTAGATCCGTCGAATGTCCACTTTTGCCCATTTCCTGACTCGCTCTGATGCGAACCATACCATATCTGTGCCCTGCCGAACTACAAGGTCCACATTACTAATGCTTGTAGAATAGAGAATCCAGAATCCGAAGAAGAGTGCAAGGAACCAGCCAACATTGCCCATCTTCGGGATAAGACCGCCTGCAGAAGAAGCAGCGATCCCCCAGCTCGGAAGGGTCATTCCCCTTGGAAGCACACCCACGTAAAGAATGCCTGGAAGAAACATCCCTGCCATCGCCCCAAACCAGAAAAAGCCAAACTGGCCGATATCCACGAGTTTCCACCAGCCTTTCCAGCTGTATAGGTTCTTTTCCGTGGGCATGGGAACCTTTCCAGCGGGCGAGACGTGAACGACTTTATCGCCAATGGCAGCTGGGATATAGCTAATCTTTTGCCCCATGCCATAGCCTTTGTCGCGGTACCAGTTCGTTATGGCGCTATTACCAAACCCACCATAGGCGGAATAACCGACGAGTGCGCCCAGGAGGAGCACATCAACACCTTTTGGGATGTACCCGAAGCTGACAAACCCTTTAAGCCCTTCCCACCAGAGAGAAGCCGGAACAATATAGATATCCAGCAATAAAAGCCCGCCGAGGACGACGGACATCATGACCCAGTTCGCCCACTCGAGGGTCCGTTCCATCTTTCGCCCCAAAGAGACAAGGACGACACAGGAGGCAAACAGGATATAAGTCCAGATGAGGACCGTCGCTTTATCCGGACCTCCTGGGATCCTACCTAAATGAGCGGCAGCTAAGGCTGTCGCCGCACCCATGGCCCATCCTGGCATGGCTCGCTCCAAGAATCCAATAACGGTGTAGAACCAACCCCAGAATGCCCTGCCAGGCCAAAGCCTCATAAAACCGACGGTGACCGGCTCTCCCGCATGGAGAGTGTAACGAATCATCTCAAGATTGAGGAAAACCTGGAGCGTAGAAGAGCATGTAGTGATCCAGAGCAGAGCGAGACCCCATTTTACGAAGAGCGAAGGACCTACAAGCCACTGACCGCCACCAATGGTCCCGCCAAGGGCAATCACGGCCGGCCCGAGGATCGCCAAAAGTTTCCTTGGAGTCAGATGCCCCGGGGGCTCCGGGAGATCCGTGACTTCAAAAGGAGGTCCGTAACCTCCGGGAAACGTTTTTGGTTGTCTGACTTCATTCATAACCCCCCTCCCTTCCCCATTAAATCCACCCGGAGAAACTCATACCTCCCTCCTCCCTCCATGTTAAAGACGGTGTACGAAACCGTATCCCTTAACTCGTAGAGAGAGAACTACCTCCTTTTCTATGGTTGTCGAGATATTATTTTATTATTTTACTAAAAGTCAACAAAAAATATGTCCAATTATATGATTATCAGGAGCCTTTGACTCTAAGATAAGAAAGGAGGCAAGGTTTAATGCCCTGTGGTCGGTTTATTTCAAAAATAGCAATGGGTCCAAAGCCTTGTTATTCTTTCGAATCTCGAAGTGCAGATGAGGTCCTGTCGCGTTCCCCGTCTGGCCCACCTTTCCGATGATCTGGCCCTTCTCCGCCCATGCGCCCTCTTCTACAAGATTTACCTGATTGTGAGCATAAACCGTAACATATTCTTCGGAATGGCGAAGGATGATCAAGTTCCCGTATCCTTTGATGCCGTTGTTGGAGTATATCACCTTACCGGCATTCGAAGCTTTAAACGGCGTCCCAAGGGAGGAGGAGATATCGATCCCCTGATGCCTTTTACTTTCTGCCTCTTCAAAAGGATTGCTAATTTTTCCTTCGACAGGCCAAATGAAATCAAGCTTCTTATAAGCCATCTTTGGTGTTTCCGGTTGCTCTGCCGCCACATCATCAATATAGATCTCAACTTTCAAAACTTTTTTCGCCCCCGGTATAAAAATCCGCTGACCGGTTTCGATCTTACTCGGGTCCGCAATTCGATTGAGAGACGCAACCTCCTTGAGATCAACCCCGTAAGTTTTGCAAATGCGATAAAGGGTTTGGTGTCGCTTCACGACGTGATAGACCCCTTTCATCCTTTGAGTTTGAGATGGCTTTTCGCGCGGGGCCTTATGCACAGCACAGGTATTTAAGAAAAATACCGCCGGCACAGAAAGCAACACTAAAAAAATCTTCTCATTCGTTTTCCCACCCATATTTCCCTATCAGCTTGACAAATCGGCAACCACCCAAATCTTCTTTTTTCAGTCCGGCTTCTGTCTTG
>DATHCH010000127.1:0-17068 GCA_035319625.1 Thermodesulfobacteriota bacterium | reverse complement strand
CTAAGAGAGCGAAGAAGGCAGCTTGCCGGAACCCTAAGCGGCGGAGAACAACAGATGCTCGCCATAGGAAGGGGATTGATGTCGTTGCCCAAGCTTCAGATGTTTGACGAACCTTCTCTGGGTCTTGCCCCTCTTCTCGTCAGAGAGGTTTTCAACACCATCCGAAAGATTAACAGCGAGGGGACAACGGTCCTCATTGTGGAGCAGAATGTAAAACAAACCCTTATGGCAGCCGATAGAGGATACGTACTCGAAACCGGCAGGATCACTCAACAGGGAACGGGTCCCTCGTTACTCAGCGATGAACATGTCAAGATAGCCTACCTCGGCGTTTAATTCTTTTTGAAAACCCCAGCAATCCATAAATCTTCCCTGACACCTGACCAAAGATATTTGAGATTTTTCTGTTCTAACACCCTCCTCCCGCCGATAGCAAGGTCAGGACGAGAGTGGATAAAATCCATTTAGTCCTCCTGCCCTTCCGCCAAGAGACGTGTCATAATTGACGAGAGACCCCTTCTGCTGCAAGACGAAACAGGGGTTACGTGACGAAGCATTAGACCTGCCTGCGCGAGGCCGTATCTACCCTATCTGATTACGACGCAGTCTCCAAAAGAAGGGAACCAAACCACTTCCTCAAGACCGACGGCTAAATCCGCAATGTTCCGGGGAACCCGGAGAGCCTGTTTGACAGAAGGAGCAGAACAGCGAGTGCTTTACTTGTTCACTATAATGAACAATATAACTATGTTATCAGAATACTTTTTACACTTTCTAAAAAAATGCTTGACAAACAAGGGGAAAATGCTAATATATACTTAAGTTGTATGTTCACTATAAAGAACCAAGAGGGGAGGTTATCAAGATGAGCGCCATCTCCATCATCCCCGAACGCTGCACGGGATGCCAGGCTTGTGAAATGGTCTGCAGTCTTTCCCACGAAGGCTCCTGCAGCCCTTCCCTATCGCGGATACGGATGAAGAAGTGGGACGAGATCTCCGTCTTCATACCAATCGTCTGTCAACAATGCGAAAAACCCCCGTGCGTTGATATCTGTCCTACAGGCGCCCGGAAACGCGCCCTCGCAACCGATACAGTAATAACAGACGAAAAACGATGCGTCGGGTGCAAGTCTTGTTACTACGCGTGCCCTTATAGTGCACCCGTGCTTCACCCGGTTACCAAACGGACGATGACGTGCGACCTCTGTAATGGCCAGCCCCTTTGCACACAAGTCTGCGCTGCCGGAGCACTTTCTTATAAGCCAGAAGGAGATGTCTCGGCAGAAAAGAGGAGGGCCTTCGCGCAAACTCTTCTTCATTTTATGAGGCCAAGATAAGGAGACACGAATATGATTAAAGGATGGACGGGGAAAAGGCTTTATATCGATCTCAGCCTTCGAAAGGCCTGGGCTGAAGACATTGCTCCGGGCGACCTGCGCCAATGGTTCGGCGGAAGAGGACTGAATGCATTTTTTTTCTCACAACACTTCCCCTATCCGGTCTCCCCGGCTTCCCCCGAAAACCCGATAGCCTTTGCAGCGGGGCCATTGGCGGGAACCCTGGCCCCCTGTTCCGGATGGACCAGCATCGCATCGTTTTCGTCCCTTTTAGACCCTCTTCGCTACAGCATTACCCGGATGCCCGGCCATTTTGGAGCTTCGTTGAAAGGAGCCGGTTTCGATCAGTGCATTCTTCAGGGAAAGGCAGATCAGCCACTCTATCTTTGGATCGACGGCGAAGAGGTAAAGTTCGAAAATGCAAACCGCCTCTGGGGAAAAGAGACAACCGAAACCACTGTCGCCATTCAAGAGGAAAAGTCGGATCGAAGCGTGGAAGTGCTCTGCATCGGTCCTGCCGGCGAAAGACAGATCCCCTTTGCCAACGCGATCCATCGTCTTTCTTGGACAGGTGACCGTCTTGGATTAGGATATCTCTTCGGGGTCAAACAGCTCAAAGCCATTGCGATCCGCGGGAAGAAACCAGTAACCCTTCAGTATCCCAAGCAGTTCTTGGACCTCTGCCTAGCTCTAAAAGACCAGATTCATAAGGGGCAAAAGATGCGAAGGTTGGAGGAGGACGGAGCGCTCTCTCTCCTTGGCCGAGAGGAAAGAACGGGAATGGGAATCGGCAATCGGCGGCTTCCTCCCGGATCGGAGAAGCAATGGGCCACTTCTCTGTGGGCTAATCTTTCGGGCTGGGAAGGCTGTTTCTCATGCCCCGTCCATTGTGGCCGGAGTATTCAAGATCAAGAGAAGTGCTTGGCCGGAATTCATCTTGAAAAGGCATGGTACCTGGGTCCCCAAATTGGGGTGACCAGCGGAGAGTGGACGGTGAAGCTCCACCGTTTCTGTCAGGCCCAAGGCCTTGATCCTTTCTTGACTGCTTCTCTGCTGGGTAGAATGATGGAGGGGGTCGAAACAAGGACTCTTCCGGAGGAAGATCTGGGGCAGGTCCCTCAGATTGACGATCAAGGAGAAAGGGCCTACGCTCTCCTTCGTCGAATCATCGACGGAGGCAAGAAGGAATTTCATCTATCAACCCTTCCCGTCTCTGAAAACGAAGACCTCGACATCCTGGCCGATATCGTCTCATTCTGCATGATCGTAGTCAACCGCCTTAATCTGATGACGGTTTCAAATATTATCGACTTGATCCACGGGGCCACAGGGTATGTCCTCACGATTCAAGATCTTCAGGATACCATTTCCAATATTCGTCAAACGGAATCTCGCCTGCAAAATAAGAAACTTCATTGGAATGACCAATCCACCCTCCTCCATTTGGAGAAAGGGCAGATCAGTCAGATTCTGAGAAAGGGGGAACGTCGCAATGTATCCATCTTTGACCGAACCGCTTCCTAAGCCAACCTACTTGAGGCTCCTCGAATACCAGAGGCAAAGGATGGTGTTTCCGGCTTACGCTTCTGATTTACCTTTAGCTTTCTTCATCTTTTTTTCAAGAATCGCCGCCGGCCTTTCCATCCTCTCTGTTTTTTTCCCTCTCTCCGTTCTTTGGGTGAGTACCGCATTCTTGTGCATGGTCTTGGCAACGGCTGCTTCCATTACTCATCTCACTGCTCCTTCTCGTTTTCTCACAATGATCATTAATCACCGGTCACCCCTGGTCTGGGAAATCCGTCTTGCTGGGGCCCTCACGAGCTCGCTTGGAGCGCAACTTTTATCCCACATGGGAATGCTCCCGGGTTTTGAAACCCTCTTACCCTGGACCAGTTTTTCCCTGAGCATCCTTTTTCTGATTTCAACCGGATGGGCTTATCGATTCCATACGCACCCGGCCTGGAAAACGCACATCCTTCCTGGCTATTATTTGGCTTCGGCTTCCATGACGGGCTATGCCCTTTATTCCATCATGTACCCGAACCCCTTTTTCCGTCTCATCACCGTTACTCTCCTCTGTGCGGAGGGATTTCTCATTCTCCTTTATCTGAATCACCTGTGCAAAACCTCCTGGGTCTCTCTGAAAAGGATCGATTCAGGCAAAGACCGTAGGGTCTCCCTGGCCTTTCTTGTGACAGTGCTTCTTCTTCCAGCGATCCTGACCTTCGTTCCTCTGTTCACGGAAAGTTTAGCACCCTTTGCTTCGGTTCTGGCACTGAGCAGCGGTGTAGGGATTGTTTTTGAACGGATGCTCTTCTTCCGGTTGGAACAGCCGAGTTTTTTCCTTTTAAGAAACTAATATAAACGCAGTAATTCTTTTTGCATACTCGTGAGGGTGGAGAAGCTACAACTGAAGAGCAAAGAGACGAAAGAATCGAAAGAACAGAGCAAGGGATCGACTGGGGACAACGCCGGGGTCAGGCAAAGAGCCCATTGGTAAAGGCCCCTTCGAGGGATTGCTTGATCTCTTGAACGGTCTCCCGAATTTCTCGGATCACAGTTTTCATTTTGTGATCATCCATGGTAGAGGTGAACCCGACTGCCCATAAGGCCGCCGGGGGCGAGGAAGCGAAAATCAACGGGGCAGCCACCGCCCGGACGCCGGGGATGTATTCTTCATCGTCCACGGCGTATCCCTGCTTCCTCACCTTTTCAATCTCTCTAAGAAATTGTCTGTGATCAGTCACAGTCTTCGAAGTATAACGAACCAGACCCTTCTTTTGTATAATCGCTTTTGCTTTTTCCCCATCTATCTGGGAAAGAAGGACCCGCCCAGCAGCGCCTGCGAAAAGGGGGAGTCTCGTTCCAGGGGGTGAGGTGATCTTCATCTCATTCCGCGATTCCGCCACATCCACAATGGTAATGTGATCTCCGTTTAAAACACCCAGAAAAACGGTCTCACCGACTTTCCCCACCAACTTCTCCATCGGCTTCCGGGCTAAATCCTTCAATTCAATCTTTGAGTAGGCGGTCCTGCAGAGTTCCAGGAGGCTGTAGCCCACGGTATACCGTTTCTGTAACGGGTCGCGAACGAGTAGGCCCATTTCCTCCAGCGCCGCGGTGATTCCATGAACGGTGCTCTTGCCGATCTTGAGTTTTTTCGAGAGATCGCTTATGCCCAGACCGTTTGAAGCATCCGAAATCGCGTTAAGAATCCTAAAGGCCTTCTTGACTGAGGGCGCCGAATAAGTCTTTTTTTTCATGCGTTCACCAGATTGAACTTTTTAAAAGGGTACCAGATTCTATTCACCTTTGTCAAGATACCCTTGCAAACCATAATTAGGTATCAAGGAATCTACCAGGGGATGATAACCACAATAACGGCGCATCAAACAGAGAGTTGGCGTTCACAAAAACCTAACCTTTAGGCTGCGAGTCCACCCCGTTAGAAATGACGCCACGCTGCTTCGCAGTCCCCGCCCACGGCGCGATTAGTTCCAGAATGGTTCCGGCAGGGTTTGACGCCCCGCCAAAATTTCTGACGGGGTCCACGCAGGCTAAAGCCTTTTAATGGGTGCGTCTACCATTTGTGATTCTGGATCATAGGCAAAGGTCCAAGATTTTCCAATGATACAGATTGGTAACGGTTGCACACATTAGAAATGGGGAGAGAATATTGACAAAATAATTGGATGTGATATGATTAGATATAAAAGGCTGTTCAGTCTAAAGAATTCTTCTCCTCATTTTCACAGACAGTAAGCTTCAGAGGACAGGATATACGCATCCGATAAGAAATACAAAGTATTTTAGACCCCAGGAAGAATGGAAGGAGCTTATCGCTGTTTACCTCTATCTGGCGGGGATGGGAGCCGGCTCGTTTATCATCGGCACCCTGATCGGCTGGTTCAATGTGAAATTAGGTCCACCCTCCCTCTCATCCATTGATCTTTTCGGTCATACCCTAAACCTTTCAAGCGTCTCCCTCCTCTGGGGACCGGTCATGGTCGCCATCGGCGCGCCTTTTCTTATCTTAGACCTGGGAATCAAATGGAGATTCATCTATGCCTGTCTGAATCCCAGAACTTCCTGGGTGGCCAGAGGGTTTATCATCCTTTCCATCTTCATTATTCTCGGTCTGGTTCTTCTTGCCAAATCTGTTCTGCCTTTTGAATGGCTCCATCCAGGATCAGTCCTCTGGCGGATCCCGGAGATCATTGCTTTCATCTTTGCTTTCGGGACGGCCATTTATACCGGAATTCTCCTGAAAGCGACGAAGTCCATCCCTTTATGGAATACCAGCCTCCTCCCCCTTCTCTTCCTGGTGTCAGGACTCTCCACCGGGTCAATGGCCATCATCCTTTCCACCCTTGGAACCGGTCTTATTTCCCATGACACCGGAGCGCTGAAAGTATTGACGGGCGGGGAGCAGGTCCTCGTAGTGATCGAAGGAATCCTTCTTTACCTATTCCTTTTCCGGAGATATCGGGCCGCAGAACAGGGAAAGGATTCGGTTCGCCTTCTGGTATTCGGTGAGATGAAAATGATTTTCTGGGGAGGAGTTGTCTTGCTGGGCTTCATCTTCCCCGTCATCCTTGAGAACATTGCCTCATTCTTCCCTGGAAATGTACTGTTGATCTGCGTCGCCGGCATCCTCCTCCTCTGGGGCGGTTTTTTCCTCCGTTTGGGCATTCTTCGGGCCGGAATCAGGGATCAGATTCCAATGCATCGGTTGATGGAAATCCAGTACAACGCCATGGCCGAGAGAACAAAGAGGTTAGGAGCGGGAAAACCAACGAATTTGCCTTTAGGCTCTTAGACGATTCACGGATCACGCTCACGCGTCACGTTTTGATCAAGAAGAAAGAGAATTGGAATGGACGAAAAAGTGTTGATCGTCGACCAACAAAAGTGCACGGGCTGCCGCTTATGCGAAATGGTGTGCTCCGTGTTTCATACAGGGGCAAGCAACCCAAGCCGTTCCCGGATCAAAGTGATCAAGTGGGAGGACGTAGGGCTGTACCTCCCCATGGCCTGCAACCACTGCGAAAAACCCTATTGCGCGGAGGTTTGTCCGACGAAGGCCTGCCACAGAGAACCTGAAAATAATTACCGGGTAACCATCGACAAAAAGCTTTGCATTGGATGTCGAACCTGCGTCGTCGCCTGTCCCTTTGGGCATCCTTTCTTCGATGTCAACGAAAGGGTCACGGTGAAATGCGATCACTGTGACGGCGATCCGCAGTGCGTTCGTTTCTGTGAGGTCAAGGCCATCTCATTTTTGGATGCGGACAAGACGAACATGGCCAGGAAGCGGGAGTTTGCTAACAGGTTTGCTGACTCCATGAGACAGGGAAGGTAATCATTTCCCCTCGCCTTTTGAGACCGTAGCACACTGCACGAGAGACCGTTTCGTCAATCTTTTCGTTTATACAATTGCATCAATCCTGTCCTTGGGGAGCTATAAACTAGCTCGTACCCCATCTTAAGTTGTCGATCAATCGACTTCGTGGCCTCATGATTTCGCTGGCGCTCTTGAATACCCCAAACAAGAACATAATCCACCCGGCCCCCCGTGCGGTTTCCGTACGTTAGGAAATCTACTTGAGGGGGTTCCCACACGATGGATCTGTCCTTAATTCCGATATAGTCATAGGGATTAAGATTTGACCGAAAGAGAACCGGAAAATATCTGTACGCTCCCGCTTCGTAATTGGTGAATTCTACAACATGCCTCTGGGCGGCGATGTAGCCGGAGGCGTGGAGGAAAGGTCGAACCTTCAATGAAAGAACCCTTCCATCGGGCCCGTGCCCCCGAGAATCGAAAGCCAGAGGCAAAAGAGTTTTGTTGGGCTCGATCAGGTGCATTCCCGAAAGGTATTCTGCCAGATAATTATTAAGCTCTGAGTATTTCAATGTGTGCAACCCTAATGAAGCCGCCGTGATAACAACCGCAACAAGCATGGTTCCCCACTTCACGCCTCTCAGATAAGACGGAACGCCAAACCAGAGAAGGAGTGGAAAAAAAGGGTAGAGATTAAGCCTGTCAGTAATGAACGAACCTTCAGACATGGCATTCGGGGCGAAAAAGTAAATCAGGGCATATCCAAGAACGACAGCCAGAAGACCATCCCAACGATCCGGCCGTCGCCGCCTTATTTTCGACACCACAAGGTAAAGGAGGAGACCGGCAAAAAGAATCCCCAGTCCGATAGAACAGAACGACTCTTCCTTTTGAAACGATACCAACGATTCCATTTGTATCAGATCTTTAAGTAACCAATGAAAAGACCTCCTTATCCCTATCTCTGGAGATTCCACTCCCCGCCGGAAAAGAAACGTCACAGCTAAGATGACCGTCGGCAAAAATGCTGAAATGAGAGGGACGACTCGTCCCCCGAATGCTTTCCAAAGTACTTGGAGGTCGAATCGCGACTCGGTCTTATCTTCTGTCAGGTCAAACAAAACAAGCCACAACGTCAATAGAGCAATACCCACATAGGCCATCACCAGCGATACAATATGGCAGAAGTAAAGCAATAACGAAAGGAAGGTCAGCCGTACCGTCTTTGGCAGAGTCAGCTGCTCGCGGTTCCTTATCCAGTAGCCTACTAAAAAAAAGAAGACTGACAAACTATAGGAGAAGGAGTAGAAACCCATATGCAGGGGATAATTATAGATAAACGGGAACATCAGGAAGGCGAGGAATCCTGAGTCGGGACGAATCCCCTTCAGCGCATAACGAATTGACAAAGGTAAGAGAATGATATAACCGCTCAGGAAGATCTTCTCTGCCGTCAAAATGGGCAGGAGATACAACAGACCTGCCAAGACGAAATGTCCGAGCGAGGTGGGCTCAAGATGTTTATTGAAGATATAATACTCCCGAAAAATGGATCGGTCCGGATGAAAATAATCGAGGATAATATTAGCGTTTTCAATGTGGGTGGGTCCATCCTGAGACGGAAAAAATTGGAATACCCAGATAGGAATTAAGTGGGCCAGAATAAGGATAAGAAGCAGCAGGTTTTCACGGTTACTCAGCCAGGCACAGATACGGTTCCAAATTTTCATCTCGCCACTTGGAAGAGTCAACGTCATCGGTTCGGCGGTGACGAACCCGTCGGGTAAAACTTATCCCGTAAAATACAATAATCAAGTATCGCGGTCAAATGATATTTGGGTTCTGGACCATTTGCGCAAGCCAGAGGAGAGTGTTAAAGTTTTAGTACATCCCCCCTTAATGCACGAAGGCGAAATATGGTTAAGAAAAAAGGTCTGTTTATTATTCTAATTTTCGTTCTTCTGATGGGATGCGATAAATCACCTGTCCGTGAGGAGGTCAAGGTTGATCGCAGTCTTCCTGTAGGGAAGATAGCGGGAAATCAATTTTTCGGCATCAGGTATCCATTTAAAATCTCAGCTCCTCCCCATTGGAAAGTAACCACCGAGATTCCAGATTTTATGGAGGAATTAGGCTATGGAAGAGATGGGTTGAAATCGTCGCAGCTCTTCCTTTTCAATCCCATAACGCACTCGAACCTTCAGATTGATTTCCAACCCGCCGGCAGGCATGCAAAGTTCAGCCAGGCGATGATCGAGACACTCACAGGCATGATGACAGAAGGGACGATTTCCGAGTTCAAGGAAGATTATGGAAAGGACCTTCAGGTGGAGACCGATCCTACAGAACCGATCACGTTGAAGGGTGTCCAATATGCGGCGAAGAAATATGTCACCTTTCCTTTCAACGGGGTGAACCGAGAGCAGGGATGGATTTATGCTTTCACCGAACCTTACCAGATCTTTATTCTTTACGTCATACTGGAGAAACAAGGGGCGAACGACCGCGAGGATGTTAAGAAGATCTTAGATTCCTTCGAGGTGATCCAGAAAAAATAGGAAAGTCCATTTCAACTCTTATGGAAGCCATCCTTCGAGGTGTGACGTCGCCGCAGTATACGGATTCAACGGATGGAGAAAAATGATCATCTTCACGCACCACACGGGAGAACCCCACGGTATCCTGGGGGCTCAGGTGGCTGCAACATTCCTCCGGCGAAAGCTCTTAATACCTTCCATCGTCGTTGGGATCGAGAGAAGCTTCTCAAAGGAACGACTGCTTCGTTTCATAGATGAATACTATACAGGAGAGCGCAGCCTCGCGGGCGAGCCCATGGCACCTACTCATCGCTTCTGCGGGGAGACCTCCCGGCTAACGTCCCAAAGCCATGACCCATTGCTTACGGGAGAAAGGGTGGCAGCCTTCTCGCATCTCTGTGGCAGACCAGATCTAATCGACCTGATCCAGGAGTTAAAACAAAGGGGGTATATCACGATTCTTGGAGGACCTCAGGCCCGACAAGATTATAAAGGCGAACCGGACACGGACTTATACCCGCACCGGTTCAAGGGATTGAAAGCGACTGTCGATATCGCCTTCCAGGGCCCGGTGGATGGCCTTCGGTCGGAACATCTCTGCAGTGTGAAAGGGCTCCTCGAGTATCCCTGGGCTCGGGACATATTCCTGGAGCTCGATTGGTCGAACATCTATACATTCTCGGACGCCCTGAAGAAGATTGAAGTCCAGCTTGGACAGGTGCTGAACACAATTGGCTGCCCGTACGCCAGCAAGCCCCAGGCAGTAACCCTGCCGCCACCGGCCAACCTTCGGGAAAGCGGCGTCCCTGATCTCGAAGTGCAAAGTGAGGGATGTATTTTTTGCGATGTTTCACGGGACAAGGGTTACCACGGCTCCGTAGAGCGGGACAGAGTTATTGCTCAGATCGCGGGACTGCCCGAGGTCGACGGAAGGAAGATTCCATTCGAACTCATAGACGAATACCCCATCCACTCCCTCGGGAGGCTGATCGAGGATGCTCAACGGCACGAGATCAGGCTTTCCCGGATCAATCTGGTTTGCCGGGTCGATCACATCAATGCTTGTGCCTCTGACCTGCGGGATATCCTATCCCTCGCGCGAAGCCGGGATATAAAGATCATGTTTTCTTCGATCGGTTTTGAATCCTTCAGCGACCGGCTGCTTCGCTATTTCTGTAAAGGGATTACTGTGGCAGATATCGCCAAATGTGTTGAGACGCTGCGCCGTCTAAAGGATAGGTTCGAAAACCACTTCCTCTACCGGCGAGACGAAGGGGCGAATCATGGATTCATTCGGCCTACGCCATGGGATGACAGTGAAACCTTACAGGAAATGGACAGAAATATATTTCTCCATCGGCTCTTCGAAGATATTCTCCCCGAGCACAGCACTCCTCTCATCATCCACCACGCCTCGTACCTTGGAGATTGGATCCGGCAGATAGAATCGACAACGGACGTCACGTTCAGCCGGGAAGGAACCTGGATAGAATGGTGGAATCCGTCTTTGTAGCAGAAGAAGGGAAGTCTGCTGTGGGGACCTGGAGCAAGCCGATAGTTCACTATTGTGAACACGTCCCGAAAAAGAGACAAAATTAGATAAAAAAGAAACCAATTCGTACGGAAAATTACTCATTACGGAGAATTATTACTCACTCAATCCGAAGGTCGCGGGTCGAAGGTTCTTGTATAGATATCAACAAGTTACAAAACAAAAGTTTATCCTTGACAAAGAAATAAATGTAGTTTATGAAGTTAATAATGGCTCCTCCAGTACGAATCGTAAGTTCACTATGGTGAACGTACGTCACAAGAGTCAAGGCCCGCAAAGTATTTAACATTATTTTTTCATCTCAAGAAAGGAGGGTATTATGGCAAACGGAAAAGAAGGACTTTCAACAGCTGAGAGTCTGCGTAAAACTCGCACCTACGGTCAGGTGAGGTGCCATAATCCCACATGCATGGGAAGACTTGACCCGAAACCTGGAGAACCCACAGTGAAATGTTCTCAGTGTGGCAGTGAATGGCGGATCTTTTGGATTAAAGCCGGTTTTCCTCGCATTAAAGGACCGGTATGGGATGTAAACAAGAAATTAGCGGATGAAACATTTGAGAGGAAAATGAGGGAGAAGGAGGAAAAGAAGGATGGCTCTAAATAGAAAGATAGCTTATATTGATCTCTCTACAGGCAAAATAGATGTGAAGCCAATTCCAATCGAGGTGCGGAAAAAATTCTTGGGAGGCCGGGGGCTGGATGCGTATTTGCTTTACAATCACACGAAGAAAGGATGCGACCCCCTTGGTCCCGACAATACGCTCATGGTCAGCGGCGGAATTCTCACTGCTACCCTGGCTTCAGCAACCTCCCGATGCCATACGATGGCGAAATCTCCGCTGGGTTTACTCGGGAGCTGTAATGGAGGGGGTTTCTTCACTCCTGAATTAGCCTGGGCAGGTTTTCATCATCTGGTCATCAAGGGTAAGGCGTCAAAACCAGTCTACTTATGGGTTCACAATGGCCAAATTGAAATCCGGGATGCCAAAAATATTTGGGGGAAATCGGTTACCGATGCACAATGGACGATCCGGGAAGAATTAGCGGACGAGGACATCAAGTGCCTGGTCTGTGGTCCTGCAGGCGAGAATCTTGTGAGGTACGCCAATGTTATGACGGGAATTAAGAATTCCGGTGGAAGAACTGGAATGGGAGCGGTGATGGGCTCAAAGAACTTGAAAGCCATTGCTGCCCGAGGCACCATGGATATAAAAATTGCCCATCCGAAGGAAGCTCTCGAATATAACAAGCGCTTTATTGACCAAATAACGAGCGCGAAGGTGAACCAAACCCAAGGAACCCTTGGGACCCCTTTTATTTGGGGAGCCACCAACTCCTGGGGCGGTGTCCGGACCAGAAACTTTCAGTATAACCAGATGCTTTACTGCGACGAGATTGAGCCGGAAGAAATCGACGATAACGCTGTCAAAACAATAGGCCCCTATCATATGGCTGCATGCTTTGGTTGTCAGGTCCACTGCCGGGCCAAGTACAAGATTCCTTCCGGACCTTATGCTGGAAGGTACGATGAGGGCCCGGAATATACTTCCCAAGGGGCCTTTTGTGGAGAGCCAGATGTCGCCAGCTTGGAACACCTGTTAGCGGCGAACCATTTAGTTGATCAGTGGGGTGTGGATAATCTGGAAATTGGGAGCCTTATCTCCTGGGCAATGGAACTCTATGAACTGGGGATCCTCACCGATAAGGAGACGGAGGGCTTGGATTTGAGATTTGGAAACGGCGATGCGATGTTAGAGATGATCAGACGTATTTGTTTTAGGGAAGGCTGGTTGGGTAACGTCTTGGCCGAAGGGGGAATCATCGCCTCCGAGAAGATTGGGAAGAATTCTTTTGACTATCTGATTCAGGTCAAAGGGGTCAGCAATCTTCACTCTGACGAGAGAGCGACTCCCGGCCTTGCGCTTAATATCGCTACGGCTTCCCGGGGTTCAGACCATTTAAGAAGCAGGCCGGCCATTGACCTCTACCATTTGCCGCAAGAAGTAATGCGAAAAATCTACAGTAGCCCCGTACCTTACGATGGGCCCCTGAGTTCGGAACATACGGAATACATCGGCAAACCATGGCAGGTCTTCTGGCATGAGAACTGTTACATGGGTGTGGATTGTTTGGGCATCTGCAAGTATCACACCACTTTTCTGGGCGCGACGCTCCCAAACTTCGAGGATTGGTCCAGAGTGCTCTATTACAATACAGGCTTGGAGCTTTCTCCTCGGGACATCTGGGACGTTGCTGCTCGGGCTAATATGATGGAACGATTGTTTAACCTCCGCGAAGGGTTAACAAGATACGACCTCAAAAAGGGCGATATGCTCAATCACCGCTACTTTGATGAGCCCTGTCGAAGGGGTGCCGTTGACGTCGTCGGGAGGGTCATCGATCGGGAAAAATTCGACAAAATGGTTGACGAATTTTATGAATATAAGGGCCTGGATAAGAACGGCGTTCCGAAACCGGAAACGCTCAAGAGACTTGGCCTGGACAAGGAACCATCGCACATGCTTTAAAAGAAACGAATTTAGCGAATGAGAACGAATGGACCTAATTTTAGTTCGCGAAATTCGGTGTCATTCGGGTAATTTGTGAAGACGAAAGGAGAATATGTGAATGGAACCCATGGGTAAAGTACTCGCGATCACTCCGGAGAAGTGCACCGGGTGCAGACTTTGTGAACTGGTCTGCTCGGTCTTCCACGACGGCGTTTCCAATGCCAGTCGAAGCCGGATAAAGATTATGAAATGGGAATCAGAAGGGCTTTACATCCCCATGTCCTGCCAGCAGTGCCAGGATGCACCCTGCATGATCGTTTGTCCCGTGAAGGCCATCACCCGGGATGAAAAACTCAGCCGGGTGGTGGTGAACCACGATATCTGCATTGGCTGCCGTTCCTGCGTGGCGGTCTGCCCGTTTGGCGCAATGAATTTCAGCGCTATCGATCGAAAAAATTTTAAGTGCGATCTCTGTGATGGAGACCCGCAGTGCGTTCGTTTCTGTGAGGTGAAGGCCGTGGATTACGTGGAGGCCGACCGAGTGAGTATTTTAAAGAAAAAGACCGCCGCCGAGAAAATTTCAATGGCCCGGAGGGAAGCCGCGGCCTTAGAACGAGAAATGTGATGCCCTTCATCCTCCGGCAAGCATCACAACGAGATGGATTTCGTCGCCGTCCTTGACGGGTTTGACGAGTTCATTTGGATATGCCGTGGCATCATTTACAAAAATTTCAACATTGTTCTGCAGTTTATCTTTTCTGGCAAACAGGGCCTTCTCCATCCCGGGAAACGCCCTGATGAGCTGGGCCAGACATTCACCGACTGTTTTCCCCTGAACCGTTACCACGTCCAAGCCGTTGGTGAATTGACGATGAGTCTTGTGAATGTGGACATTAACAGCCATATTTACCTCATTCCTGCCGATTCGACCCTTGCCCCTAAAACCCGCCTTCATTTCTCCCTGAAATGGAGTGGGTAGAGGGGCTACAGTTCGTTTATTTCGATTTTAAGAGCGTGTGGGCCACCACCATTCTTTGGATCTGATTCGTCCCTTCGAAAATCTGGATCACCTTCGCATCTCTCATCATTCGCTCAAGAGGATGCTTTTGGGTGAGACCCTGCCACTGAAGAATCTGGACAGCTTCCGTCGTCACCTTCATGGCCACATCGGAGGCGAAGTATTTCGACATGGCGGAGAACATCTGAACCGGGATCCCCTTCACTTTCTCATCCATCATCTCGGCAGCCTTATAAACCAGAGCACGTGCTGCCTCAACCTCGACAGCCATATCGGCCAGCCTTAACTGAACTCCCAGGCAGTCTCTCTTTCCCTCTCCCAAGCCTTTTCCCTTAGCAAACTGGATGACATAATCCAAAGCACCTTGGGCCAGGCCCACTGCCTGTGCGCCGATGGCCGGTCTCGATCGATTGAGCGTTCTCATCATCAGCCACCAGCCCGCGCCTTCATCGCCGAGCCTTTGGGCTACGGGAACCTTGACATCCTCCAAAATGACTTCCGTGGTATTTGAGCCTCGAATGCCCATCTTCTCTTCCGTTTTCCCTACGGAAAGCCCCGGAGTCCCTTTTTCCACAACAAAGCCTGTGATCCCTTCTATTCTTTTATCAGGATTCGTCGTGGCAAAGACGGTATAGAAATCAGCCACACCACCGTTCGTAATGAAACATTTCCGGCCGTTGATGACATAACGGTCGCCCTGTAATACGGCTTTGGTCCGTACCGAGGCCGCATCCGAACCCGACTCCGGCTCAGTCAAACAAAAGCAGATCAGACCTTTTTCTTTGGCTAATCGCGGTAACACCCTTTCCTTCAGTCCACTTGTTCCTCCCAAAACCACGGGCATGGTCCCTACGGCCTGAACGATCACGAGGAGGGAAGAAGAGGCACAGACATTTGCAATCTCTTCGGCGACCAGGCAGAAAGAAGTGACGTCCGTATCCATTCCCCCATACTCTTTGGGAATGAGGAGGCTTAAAAAACCATACTTGGAATACACCTCGGCAAGATCCCACGCAAATTCGCCCTCGGCATCAATCTCAGTCGCCCGCGGGGCAACAACATTCTTAGCGACCTCTCTGGCCTTTGTTCTCCAACTCTCTCTCCGCTCTTCGATATCACTCATCCGTTCGCTCTCCTCAATGTCTTACATATTCGATCCACCGGAAACATCAACTGCCGCTCCGGTCATAAAACTCGCCTCATCTGATGCCAGGAAAACCACGACATTGGCAACTTCCTCAGGTTGTCCGATCCGTCCCAAGGGAGTGTGGTCGAGAATCACATTTTTGTACTTCTCGGGCATTTTGGCGATGGTGGGGGTTAAAATTAATCCCGGCACCACCACGTTGACATTGATCTGATAACGTCCGAGCTCTCTGGCGACGCTCTTTGTCAGACCCATGATCCCTGCTTTCGCAGCACTGTAACTGATCGCCGCTATTCCCCCGCTTTTCCCGTAAATGGAGGAGATATTTACGATCTTGCCGTAGCGGTTCTCGATCATATGAGGAGCGACGGCCAGAATACAGTTCAGGGTTCCCTTCAGGTGGACGCCCAATACCGCATCCCAGTCCTCTTCCTTCACCTTCAGGAGCGTTGCTCCCCGGTCAAACCCGGCATTGTTGACCAAGATATCGATTCTCTTCCAGGCACCCAATACCAGACTCACCATGGTCTGAACCGAACTTTGATCTGCCACATCCACAGCAACGAACATGGCTTTTTTACCCAGAGCCTCAATTTCTCCCGCCGTTTGAGCACCGGTACCCGAATTCATCTCGGCAATAACCACGTCCGCTCCTTCCTGGGCCATCTTCAACGCAATGCTGCGACCGATTCCTTGCCCCGCTCCGGTGACGATCGCTTTCTTGTCCTTGAGTCTCATCTCTTTACTTAATGAAACCAAGATATTCTTTGAGTGACTAAAATCCAAAAAATTCTAACAGATGGGCCGATGGTCGTCAATCTATTTGTTATTCTACGTGTTATTCTTGCCCCGCCCCAGTTTTTTTGAAACTTTACGAAGCGTTAAAGAGTGCGTTGGCAGGAGGGGATGAGGAAAAAGAGGGGAGGCCAGAGAAGGCCCCCCCTCGATATCAGCTATCTTTCCACGCGGGTTTTCGCTTATCTAAGAAGGCTTTCAGTCCTTCCATGGCATCGTTGGTTTTCATTAAACGATCTAAATAAATTTTCTCAATGACTTTGAGTCCCCTTTCAGAGTCGTCATTGAGACCGGCAAGGGTGGCCTCCTTCGTCAATTTCAGAACGATTCCACTCAACCTCTTGAATTTCTCAACAAATCTGTTCACTTCTTCTGCCAGGGAGGCTTCGGGAACGATCTTATTGATCATCCCCAAGGCCAATGCCTCCTGAGCGCTGATGACGTCTCCGGAGAGAATCAGTTCCAGGGCCTTCTTCCGTCCCATCATTCTCGGGAAGGCCAGAGCGGCAATGGGGGGAAAGACCCCAACCTGGATCTCAGGTTGTCCGAACTTTGCCTTCTCCGTTGCGATCACCATGTCGCAATAAACAGCTAATTCGCACCCGCCTCCGAGGGCTGAACCGTTCACCACTGAAATGGAAGGGACCTTCAGGACATCCATCAGGCGGAACATTTTATGGAAGACTTCGATCATCTTATAAACCAAGTCGCCGAGATGTTCTCCGACATCCACGCCCGCAGAAAATGCCTTTCCGGCAGCCTGAACGACGAGGAGCTTCAAAGCCTTCTCTTTTAAAAGGCTCTCGAAGTAGGTATTGATCTC
>DATHCH010000126.1:0-9693 GCA_035319625.1 Thermodesulfobacteriota bacterium | reverse complement strand
CGGACCGAGGATCATCGGGACATGGCCGAATTGGGGGATGGGGTAACCCAGGGCTTGGTAAATCTGAATTTGGCGGGGGGTGTTGTTCAGATGGTCGTTTCCTCGGATGACATGCGTGATTCCCATGGTGGCATCATCCACCACCACCGAAAAATTATAAGTAGGGAGCCCGTCACTTCTCAGTATGATGAGGTCATCCAGTTCGGTATTGTCAAATTCAACATGACCTTGAATCAGATCCTCCACCACTGTCTTCCCTTCATTCGGAGAGAGAAAGCGGATGGCAGAGGGTCTTCCGGGAGGAGGAAATTTTCGATTCAGACACGCTCGGTCGTACTTAGGCTTGATCCCGGCTTTCAAGGCAGCCTCCCGCTTTGTCTCCAGTTCTTCTGGTGTACAGTAACATCGGTAAGCCTTCCCCTCTTTCAAGAGCTTTTCTGCGGCCTCCTGATAGTACGAAATCCGCTGAGTCTGATAATAGGGGCCCTCATCCCAATCCATTCCCAGCCACGTCATGGCATCCAAGATCACCTGGATCGATTCCTGCGTGGACCGTGCGACATCCGTGTCTTCGATGCGAAGGATGAAGACGCCCTTTTCATGGCGCGCCAGGAGCCAATTGAACAAGGCAGTTCGCGCCCCTCCGATATGAAGGTCGCCCGTCGGGCTGGGTGCAAATCGTGTCCGCACCTGTATCACTATTCCAAACCTCTTTGATGAAACCCTTAACCCTGCTTCATCCCCCCTTAGTTTAAGGGGGGAATAGAAGAGGGTTATCAGAGGGGGATGCTACCCACACGAAAGCCGGGTAAGCCATAAAACAAAAAAATCCCCCTCGGCCCCGTTTCCTCAAACGGGGTGGGAGGATACTGTTTTCCGTTCAAGGATTCAGATGAGATCTTCAATCGCCTTAAGCGCCTCGTCCAGTTTTTTAGGATCGGTCCCTCCTGCCTGCGCAAAATCAGGCCTACCGCCTCCGGTCCCTCCAACGTGAAGAGCAATCTTCTTAATCAATTCGCCGGCATTGAAGCGATGGGTAAGGTCCGAAGTCACCCCCATGATGAGGGAGACTTTGTTTTCACTTTGACCTCCGAGAAGAATGATGCCTGATCCAATCTTTCCCTTCAACTGGTCCACGAACTCCCTCATTCGCTTGACATCCTTCCCGTCCACCTTGGCGGAAAGGAGTTTTACGCCTCTTATCTCCTTAATAGAAGGGAGAAGATTCGAGAGCTCCTGATAGGATAATTTATCTTGAAAAGATGAAAGCTCCCTTTCCAATTCCCTCTGCCTCTCAATCAACCGCTCTATCTTTGAAGAAAGTTCCCCGGGAACGGACTTGAGAGTGGAGGCGATCCCCCAAAGTTCCCTCTCCTCTTCCTTAACAAATCGGTAGGCCCCTAGCCCGGTCAGGGCCTCGATCCTTCTCACTCCTGCCGCAACTCCCGATTCACTGATGATTTTGAAAAGACCGATATCGCCGGTTCTGGTACTGTGAGTCCCTCCGCAGAGTTCCATGCTGAAGTCCGAGATCATCACCACCCTGACTTTTTCGCCGTACTTTTCTCCAAACAAAGCCATCGCTCCCGTTTGGAGAGCTTGCTCTACGTTCATGATTTTCGTCTCTAACTTTAGGTTCTCTCGAATCTTCTGATTGACCAACGCCTCCACACGCTCGATCTCTTCCTTTTTCATGGCAGTGAAATGTGTGAAATCAAACCTCAGCCGCTCGGGTGAAACAAGCGAGCCTGCTTGATGGACATGGTCTCCTAAAACTTCTCTCAGAACGGCCTGAAGAAGATGGGTGCCTGTATGGTTCAGGGTAATGGCTTTTCGGCGCTCCCGGTCTACCTGCAGAACAGCCGACATCCCTTCTTTCACTCTTCCTCTCTTCACTTTCGCCTGATGGATGATCAACTCCTCCGCAGGCTTGATCGTATTCTCCACTTCCAAGGAGAATTCTTCATGAAAGATCACGCCTCGATCCCCTACCTGGCCGCCAGCTTCCCCGTAAAAAGGGGTCTTCTCTGTAATCACTTCGACTTCATCCCCTTCGGCTGCAAAAGACACAATTTCACCGCCTTTGATCAATCTCAGAATCTTTGATTCAGATTGAGTTTCTTCGTGTCCTAAAAACGTTGTCCTTATCCCTTCGCTCGCCAACCGGCGGTAGATCTCTTTTGTCTTTCCCTCATCGATTCCCAGCCCCGCCAGTTTGCTCTTCTGCTTCTGTTCCTCCATCTGGGCCCTGAAACCCGCTTCGTCAAAATTTATCCCTCTCTCCTGAAGGATCTCCACGGTCAGGTCGAGGGGAAATCCGTATGTATCATACAGCCGGAAGGCCACCTCTCCGGAGAGAATAGTCTTTCCTTTTTTTTGAAGTTCCTGCAACGCCTCTTGCAGGATCTTTAGCCCTGAATCGAGCGTCTCGGAAAAACGCTCTTCCTCATTTTGGATGACCTTGGAAACGAAGGCATCCGTCTCCCGTAGCTCTGGATAAGTTTCTTTCATCAGATCCACCACTTTGGAAACAGTCCGATAGAGAAAGGGGCCGTCCATTCCGAGCATCCTTCCATGGCGCATCGCCCTTCTCATGATCCGGCGAAGCACGTATCCCCTGCCTTCGTTGGATGGAAGAACGCCGTCACTGATCAGAAACGTAGCTGCCCGGCTGTGATCAGCGATCACTCGAAGGGAGGTGTCGGTTCGACCATCCTGTCCGTAAGAAATATGAGCAATCCCCTCGATCTCCTTAAAGAGGGGGGTGAAGAGATCGGACTCGTAATTGCTTTTCACACCCTGAAGGACGGCAGAAATCCTTTCCAGGCCCATTCCGGTATCGATACAGGGTTTCGCCAAAGGCTGGAGCTTCCCCTCTGAATCACGATTGAATTGCATGAAGACGAGGTTCCAGAGCTCCAGGAATCGGTCGCAATCGCAGCCCACACGGCAGTCGGGCCGGCCGCAACCCACGCCCTCGCCTTGATCAATCACGATCTCAGAACAAGGACCGCATGGCCCTATGTCGCCCATGGCCCAGAAGTTGTCTTTTTCCCCTAACCGGATAATTCGGCCTTCCGAAATCCCAACTGTTCTCCAAAGGTGAAAGGCTTCATCATCATCCAAGTAGATGGTGACCCACATCTTCTCCGCAGGCAACCCCCATCGGTGCATGAGGAGATCCCATCCCATTTGAATGGACTCTTTCTTGAAATAGTCTCCGAAGGAGAAGTTCCCTAACATCTCAAAGAAGGTGTGGTGCCGGGCCGTTTTTCCCACGATCTCCAAGTCATTGTGTTTTCCGCCGGCACGAACACACTTCTGAGAGGTCACGGCCCGTTTATAGTCTCGGATCTCCTCGCCTAAAAAAACACTTTTGAATTGAACCATTCCGGCATTGGTGAAAAGCAGGGTGGGATCGTTTTGGGGAATCAATGAGGAGCTTCGAACAATACGGTGTCCCCTCTCCTCAAAGTAGTTGAGAAAGGCCCTTCGAATCTCGTCAGAGGTCATTGCTTAAAACCTGTCCCCCGTCGGCCATCCATTTTTGGATCCAAGGGCTTTGCGACCTTCAGCTTCTTCTCTTCCTCTTTAACCTTTTCCTTCTCTTTCTCTAACTGCGCAAAATCTTCCCAAGAGGTGTCGCTCTGAGCGAGAATTCCCTTTACCCTCAAAGCAAAGTCATCCGGATTCGTGCAGTGTTTGAGGGCTTCATCATAAGTGACCAACCCCTCCTTCATTAAATACATGAGAGACTGATCAAAAGATTGCATCCCATAGCTGGTGACTCCTCTGGCAATGGCGTCATTAATCTCGTTGGTCTTATCCTTTTCCACGATACACTCCCTCACCCTTGCTGTGGAGACCATGACTTCCACCGCAGGGACTCTTCCCGTTCCATCTACCCTGGGAACCAATCTTTGGGAAATGACGCCTTTCAGAACACCCGAAAGCTGAAGCCTCACCTGTTTTTGATGATAGGGAGGAAAGACGGAGATGATTCGAGTGATCGTCTCCGTGGCGTTTAATGTGTGGAGCGTCGACATGACCAAATGCCCTGTCTCGGCAGCAGTCAAGGCAGTTTCGATCGTCTCAAAATCCCTCATCTCACCGACTAAGATCACATCCGGATCCTGCCGGAGGGCCACCCGTAGGGCGCTGGAAAACGTGCTCGTGTCCGAACCGATCTCTCTCTGATCTACGATCGATTTCTTATCTTCGTGAACAAATTCGATGGGGTCCTCGATGGTGATGATATGGCAATTCCGCTCATTGTTGATGATATCAATCATCGAGGCCAGGGTTGTTGACTTTCCGCTTCCGGTTGTCCCTGTCACGAGAATCAGACCCCGCTGCTCTAAAGAAATGCTTCTGATCACAGCAGGGAGATGGAGCTCCTGCAAGCCCTTGATCTGATAAGGCACGATGCGAAGGGCAATCCTGAGCTTCCCCCTCTGCTGGAAGACATTGACTCTAAACCGTCCCATGCCGTAGACCTCATAGCCCATATCCACTTCTCGATTCTTAATAAACCGCTCCTTCTGCCAGTCGTTCATCAAACCGAAAGCCATCTTCGACAAGTCATTATGATCGAACGGCTTCGATTCATTCCAGGGTCTCAAGGTACCATTCACCCTGAAAATCGGGGGAGCTCCCTCCTTGATATGAACGTCAGAGGCTTCCTGGGAAAGGGCTTCCAAAAGGATCTGGTTCAAATCCATCTTCTTCTCCTTCCTTATCTCACCCTACCGATCCTGCTTTGGCAATGCGAAAGTTCTCGAGGAGTTCTTTCTCCATCTGATCCAGGACCTTAGGATTCTCTTTTAAAAACTGCTTTGCATTCTCCCTCCCCTGGCCGATGCGTTGGCCGCCGTAGGTATACCAGGTTCCGCTCTTCTCAACGATATTCTTTTCCACAGCCAGATCGAGGACATCTCCCTCTCTTGAAATACCCTCTCCGTGAATCAGGTCAAACTCCACCTCTTTGAACGGAGGGGCTACCTTGTTCTTCACCACACGAACCCTTGTGCGACTCCCGATCACGTCCTGGCCCTGTTTGATGGAAGCGATTCGTCGAATATCGAGCCGGACAGAAGAGTAGAATTTGAGGGCATTGCCTCCGGTGGTCGTCTCCGGATTTCCGAACATGATCCCGATTTTCATTCGTATTTGGTTAACGAAGACCACGATCGTATTCGACTTGCTGATGGTGGCAGTCAATTTTCTCAGGGCTTGAGACATCAGTCTGGCCTGAAGCCCCATATGGGCGTCGCCCATATCTCCTTCAATCTCCGCCTTAGGGACCAGGGCGGCGACCGAGTCGACGACGATCACATCCACGGCGCCACTCCGAACAAGGATCTCTGTAATCTCCAATGCCTGTTCTCCGGTGTCAGGCTGGGAGATCAGAAGGTCGTCAATTTTTACACCCAACTTCTTTGCGTATTGAACATCTAAGGCATGTTCTGCATCAATGAATGCAGCAACGCCTCCCTTCTTCTGTGCTTCTGAAACGACATGGAGGGCTAAGGTCGTTTTGCCCGAAGCCTCGGGGCCAAAAATCTCTACTACACGCCCCTTCGGCAATCCTCCAACTCCCAGGGCAAGATCTAAGGAGAGGGATCCCGTCGAGATGATAGGAATCTCTCCGAGTATTGCATCCGCACCCAATTTCATAATGGCGCCTTTCCCGTACTGCCTTTCGATCTGGGTGACGGCTAATTCCACTGCCTTGCCTTTACTCGAATCTACTTTCGTCTCGGCTTTCGTTTCGCCTTTTGTCATCGAATCCCCCTTCCCCCGCGTCGCTAGGGAAAATTCGAAATCCGATTATCGAAATCCGAAACAATCCTTGGATTCAAATTTCAAATACCAGGTTTTTTAATCTTGTGTTTCGGTCATTGGAATTTGTTTCGTATTTCGGATCTCGTGCTTCGAATTTACATCCTTCGCAAAAATTAGCGTCCCAATCTTAACTCCCTAAGGGCTGTATAAATCGGACCCGAAGGTTTCAAGTCGCTCTTGAATAGGATTACCCGTTCCACTTGAAGATCTCCGAACCCCTCTTCTTTATGCTTCTCCATCCTCTCCACCAGTTCGTCTTTTCCTCGGCTCGATTTCATTCTCCCCAGGGTCAGGTGAGGGTGGAAGGGCCGGTCTTCGGGTTGAAATCCGATTTTTTCTAATTCAGTCTCTATCTCTTTCTGAAGCGAAGTGAGGATTTGGCTTCCGTTTACCAATCCCACCCAGATCACCCTCGGGTTTTTCAAATGGGGGAAGGCCCCCATTCCTTGAACCCTAATGGAAAATGGCAAGGTGTTCCGAACGGGCTCTTCAATTGATTTGAAGATGGAATCAATCCTCGACTCTTCAATGCTTCCAAAAAATTTTAGAGTGAGGTGGATCTTTTCAGGATTCACCCACCGCACATCTGCATGGGTTAATCTTAAGTCTCCCTGAACCTCCTCGATCTTTCTGAGGATCGGCTTGGGAAGCTCAATTGCCAGAAAGGATCGGATCAATCAAAACCCTTTCCTAATCCCCCTCCCTTTAACAAATAGAAGCTGTTAGAAAATTGCGCTAAGAAACGGAGGTCAGGCAGGGGTATCGGAGAAGCTTTACAGCGACACCTTTCCCAGTGTTAATGACAAGGTCAAAAGCCTTGCGAAGTCGGTTATCTAACGTGGCCTATGACCCTTACCTCCAAATGATCGCTTGGTAAAGCTTTGGAGATATCCCTGCCCGACCTCGCACTCAAGTCATTATTTCACGCCTCCAGGCGGGCGAGGGGAAATTATTGCTTTTGATGTTAACATAACCGCAGAAAAAGTCAATGAGAAAAACCCCTTGGAAGTACTAATAAAAAGGCCCGTCCCTTGTCTTTGGGACGGGCTCTTCAAACCTCTTGTCTCATTCCATCAATCGATTATTTCCAATAACGGTCGTTGGAGAGACGCTCCTCGATATTGATTCTATAAAATTCCTGAAGGGGCATCAATAACTCCTTATCCTTTTCATACACCTCTTTAAGAGCGTTTCTGACAATTTGTACCCCCTTGGGCGTCATCTTTCCAAGGGGGGGACGGGATGGCCCGGATGGTAATCCCAGGCCCTTCATCATCGTCTTGATCGCTACAGGATTTCTAAATTTGCAGGGGACATCAAATCCCTCGTAAGATTCGATGGTGTTGACCGTCACCACTTTGAATAGATGATCCAAAATATCCTTTAGCTGATGAGCCCTCTCCATATTCCCATTCTGTATGGCCCTCACCATCTCCCCGATAGGGCCTGGAACGATATTTGACGTCACCGAGACCACTCCAGCGGCACGAATATCGTTTCGGGTCATCATTTCAAAGGTTTTATCATCGTCGCCGGAAAGAATATCAAAATCCTCTCCGCACAGGGTTCTCGTCTTAGCCATGCGCTCGAGATCTCCAGTGGCTTCTTTCACCGACCTCACATTCTTAAACTTCCGATGAAGGATAGCTAGGTCCTCTACTTCCAATTTCGTCCCTGTCCTTCCGGGGATCACATAAGGCATGACGAAGGCCCTTCGGAACGCCTTTGCAATCACTTCGTAGTACTGGGTCCTTAGTTCAAGAGAGGACGGCCCATTATAATAGCAATCGACGAGTAGAACCCCGTGGGCTCCAACGTCCATAGCATGTTTTGTCCCTCGATGCGCCTCTCTGGTGGAATTCGAACCTGTGCCTGCCATGACAAAGGCTTTACCTTTTGCCGCCTTAGCCGTTTTCGTGATCACCCGATCATGTTCTTTCCAGTCCAACGTGGGGGATTCACCCGTCGTTCCAGTGGGGATGAGATTGGCCCCATTCTCCATTTGGAACCGGATGTTCTTCTCGAGACCCTCAAAATCGACCTCCCCTTTTCGATTAAACGGGGTCACCATCGCTGTCCAACACCCCTCAAACCTCTCCAGTTTCATCAAAACCTCCTCCTCTCGTAGCGCCCCCATTTACTAGGGGCGAATTAATCGTCGGCAGTTAATACCCGCGATTCTTCTATTATGAAGGAAAACTTTAAAATTTCAAGAAGAAAACATTTACAAACTGATTTTTTTTGACTACAATGGGCCCGATATAGAATCCGCCGTTCGGGAGCAAGAAAGGAAATAGCGATGCAAGCTCGCGGTCCCCTGATGATAGAGCACCGCCTGATTGAGCGCATGATCCAGATTATCAGGCAGGGCCTGGCCCAAATCGAATCGACGCGAAGGGTTGATCCTTTGTTCGTGGATACGGCGGTTGATTTTATACGCATGTACGCGGACCGCACGCACCACGGAAAGGAAGAGGACATTCTCTTCCGTGATCTGGATGCACGACCGTTGTCAACGGACGACCGTCAAGTCATGAATGAACTCATCCAAGAACACGTCTTCGCACGACAGACGACTCAAGCCCTGGTTGAGGCCAACACGCGCTACCGAAACGGTGACAAAACCGCCCTCGCAGATATCTCTGAAAAGCTGAAGACGCTTGTTGAATTCTACCCGAAGCATATCGAAAAGGAGGACAAGGTTTTCTTTCCGGCGGCCCGAACGTACCTCAGCGACGAAGAAGATCAAGACATGCTCGCGAAATTTTGGGAATTCGATCGCAAAATGATCCACGAGAAGTACAAGGCCGTGATCGAAGGGCTAAAGAAAGCCAAATGAAACCCAAATGAGTAGCTCCGTTTCTCGATTAAAGGGAGTTAGCATTGCTGTCCAGCATCCCTTAAGCCTTTCCAGCTTCATCAAAACCTCTTCCCCTCACAGCGCCCTTATTATTGAATGCGGACTAACCCGCTTCGGCTTCGCCGGAGCGCCATACCTCCCTGAAGCAAAAGAATACTTGACTTTCATGAGCTGTGGTATTAAAATTACCACATGGTAAGTGAAATACCACGATCCCGAGAAATAATCCAATAGAAGGGAGGGATACGAATGTTTGGAGAATTCATAAAAGAAAAAAGGATCAATAAAGGAATAAGCCTAAGAGAATTCTGCAAACGGCTGAAAATTGATGCTAGTAATTGGAGCAAGGTCGAACGAGGCCTGCTTGCACCTCCCCAAGATCAAGAAAGGTTAAGGGAAATAGCTCGGGCGCTCGGCATCAAATTCCGATCTGCCTTGTGGAGGGAAATGAAAGACAAGGCGAATATTGATGCTGGCATCATACCAGAAGATATCTTGTCGGATGAAAAGGTATTAAACTCGCTCCCCATGTTCTTCCGAACCATTAGGAGGGAAAAACCTACTCCTGAAGACCTGGATAAACTAATCGACATGATCAGGAAGGAGTAGGTTCTTTGGATAACAGTGAGTTTAAGCGCAAGGGGATTGATGATTTTGACTTTGAAGGAGGGGATCTAGGACAAGACTATGCCTAGTACTGGGAGATAACTTTTTGAACACTAATAGGTCGGCTTGATCTGAACCGGGAGCGGAGATCAAAACGCTCGCTCAATATTGCAGGGATGACTTCATAAACGAATGCGACTCCGGGATGCTTAAGAACAACCAAACCCTTGGCTCTGTATGAATCGACGGAAGAATCACACACATAGTTCTGGTGGTAGGAAAAAAGGGGTTCACCGCTTTGGTGGGCGCGCGACGGCCGGAGGTGTGAACTATGAAGTGCGGGTTGCAGCGTTCATCGCGGTCAAGATGTTAGCGGGCGACCG
>DATHCH010000125.1:0-11079 GCA_035319625.1 Thermodesulfobacteriota bacterium | reverse complement strand
GAGAAATCCTCTGCCCCCTCCCATCTCCACGACATCAAAGTTTTCTCCTCCCAAGATCTCTGCCATCTGGAAGAGTTGTTTGGCGATCAAATGTCCGAAAAGAGGGCTGACCGAGGGACTCGTATAGTAATCACCCTGTGCCCCGATCGTAACCCCTTTGGATTGATAATAACCGTATTCAGGATGGTAAAGGCACCACTCCATAAATTGAGAAAAGGGGAGGGGACCCTTCCTCTCCATTTGAGAGAGAATAAACCTTGTCAGATTTTCTCCCCGGTTTCCTTTTCCTTCTTCCATATGCAAAGCAGCTCCCGGTTGTGGTATCCGGATTGAACCAGCTCCCAGCCGTCCCTCCCTTTCGCACGAAAGAGATCTTCTAGCCATTGAACGCCTCCCGGAAAAACATCGTGGACAAAGCAGAGACCGTCCTGGTCGCATTCGATCGTCCGCTCCGCTTTTCCCGCCTGCCGCTCCGGCAGTTCGTGGACCGTAATCTGATATTCCCACTGGGTCATCGGTTTCCCTCCACCATAAAATTTCAGGTTCGAAGTGAATGCTAAAATCGTTCTACGTCAACACATTTTCTTTTTTGTTAAATTCTGTGCTCTAATATTTTAATGCTCATGCATTGCGTCTGCGAATTTTTTCTTACACCTCATACGTCAACACCCGGATCAATCCGATCGTAGCGCCAGTATTGTCCGTCGTCGTCGTGTCGCTGACCGAGATAACCTTTTTGACTTTGTTCCCAGCGATAAAACGATTGACCTTGTCGTCCAAGACCTCCAACTCTCTTATCGTTTGGAAAATTTTTAGTTCTGTCGTAAACGTTTTGACTTTGTAACCCTTCTTCTCTCCCATTCTGAACATCCTTTCTTTTTCGCCCGTCTGTCTACCGCAGCCGGGTGCAAGCGGGCCCCCATCGGGGCGCGCCATTTTTATGGAATAGCATCGGCATTTGCTGCTGACGGGACTTCGTTAGTCGCCACCACGGTGTTTCAGCGGACACTTCTCAAAGGCCTCATGGACCTAATTCAATGCGGCGATCATTTTAGGAAACCCGATGGTGGTCAGCCCGAGAAGGACGGCATGGCGGATCTCATCCTGGGTCACACCGATGGCCAGGGCCCTTCGGGCGTGAGACTTGATGACGCCCTCTGATTCCGAACCGATAGCGATCCCCAGCTTGATCAGTCTCCGCGCCTTTTCGTTAAGAGGTCCGGAGGCATGACATTTCCTGGCGAGACGATCATACTCCTTTTCAACCTCCGGGAATTCTTTTGCCAGACGCTTGTAAGAAAACGGCAGAAAATCCTTCGTTGGCATTTCCCCTCCTTTCTCCTTATAGGAAGGTAATGGCATACTTATTCACCATGTGATGAGGAAAATAAGACTCTTTTGCCTTTCTCAAACCCTCCTCCCCTAAATCCTGTTCCCGATTGACATAGGTGTAACCTGACCATTCCTGTTCCAGAAAAGCCTGATTGATCGCAGGATAGAGCCCGTCGTAAGCCGGGTTCGCCTTTTCAATATGGATGACAACCGTTTCCGAGTTGAGCGGCTCTCCCAGCGTAAAGGCTTCCACTTTTTCGTCGATCAGGATCGCTCCTCCTTTCACTCCCAAATCCTCGAAATGGGTGAAGGCCTCTTTGACGGCAACGGATTCGTTGTACAGACCCGGGCTGGCCTCGCAATGGCGTAGGTCGCACCATTCCTCTTCCAATTGGAGGCATTGCGGAACCCGTTCGGGAATGAGGGGGATATACCGGTAGGAATATTTGTCCCGAAACTGTTTGATGTGATTTCTTTTCCGGTGATATCTTCTGCCTTTCAATTCCATCAGGTCTTCGACGAGATAGACATAGTCGGATTGGCTTCGATCCAGTTCAGCTTTCATACCCGATGCCTTCCAATCGACCTGATCCACCCCTGTCTCGGGAACACGGGCAATCGTAGGAGCCGCTGCTTCTCGACGGAGATATTGCAGTAGAGCCTGATAACATTCTACCACATCTCCCTCTCCAATAGGGGGAAAGAAAAACGGACTTTCTTCCTTCTCTGAAAGGAGGCATAGGAAATTTCGAAAACGACTGATCTTGATCTGATAACAATCGCGCCAGATAAAAAGGTTGGTAAATGTGAATTCTGAAATCTGGGGAGGGAATTGAGCGAAGACTCGATGGAAGAGAGGCTTGTCTTCGAGGGCCAAACCTCTCCACTGAGGAAACTCCGGCACGTCCCCCCATAATTCATCCATGCTTAAATGGCCCCTTGCTCATTAGATATACTATCTACTTTCTATTCTATCAGAAACAGTTGATGTTGGGCCACAAAAAATCGAAAGGGTTTGTTTCGAACATTTTAAGTCTGGTCATTTGAGGTTGTTCGAATGGATCCCAGAGGGGTGCTTCGCCCGTGTTTTGGATTTCGAAATTTCTTACCCACACGATCGGGTCAAATGATCGACCATCGTACAGACTTCCGTGAGATTAAAGGGCTTGTGAATAAAACCATAAACGCCCGCATCGATGGCCTCTTTGAGGAAGGGGTCCCCCCTTTCTGAGACGATAAGAAGGATTCTTGGCCGGTGGGACTTCTGGATCTCGAACAACAGCCCCTTTTCTTTAACCCCGGGACTATCCGTGTTCAGGATAAGGATACCGAAGTGTTCTTTGGAAAGGTGAGGTTCGATCTGGTAACCGCTGTCTAACGTGATCACCCGGTGGCCTTCTCTCTCCAGACATTCTCTTAAATAACCTCGACTGGCAAGATCGTGGTCGACAATACAAATCTTACTTACCATCGTTATCCCCTTCCAAATGGAGTTCATTCAAGCAGCCTTTGGAAAGGAATATTACGTTTTCTGTTCGAGCCGATTCTCCAGGATGACCTTGTCAACGATCTCACCGCAGAAAATGCATCTCCACCCGAAAAATTCCTCACAAAAGCCGTAGAATTTTTCGAATACCATCGTTCCTCCACACCGATAACACTTCATGATAGGACCTCCGTTTCTGAGCTGCCGGAGTATTAAGCAATTTTTGTACCAAGAAAACTATTTTGTTAAAATATCAAGGTGTTATGAATTTATGGAAAATAGGAGATCGAAGAGAGATCCCATTTGGCAGAAAAATTTGTATAAATTTAAACTGTTTGCGCTTCGCTTACCGGTTACATTGATTAAAAAATATTGAAATCTTAATAAGTTAAGCTAATGTTTGTTTTTAAACAGTTTTTATTACAATTGTCCTTTTTTCAACCCATATCTCTTCATCTTTCCATAGAGGGTGGAACGATTAATCTTAAGCCTTTTCGCAGCCTTATGTTTATTCCAATTCGTTTCTTGCAGCGTTTTTGTAATCAGGTTCTTTTCGTAATCCTGGATGGTTGCGAATTCCTGCGTGGGCAAAGGCCTCAAGAGAAGATATTGAGGAAGGTCTTTTAGTAAAATCTTTTCCTGTTTGGCAATGATGACCGCATGTTCAAGGACGTTTTCTAATTCACGTACGTTTCCAGGCCAGGAGTGGGCAAGGAGAATTTCCATGACTTCAGTAGAAAAACTGATCACCTCCTTTTTCCTTTCCTGGCTGAACTTTTGCAAGAAATAAGAGGCCAGCATGGGGATATCATCTTTTCTCTCACGAAGAGGTGGGACGAAAATGGGAATCACGTTGAGCCGATAATAAAGATCTTCCCTAAAGGTCCCCTTCTTCATCTCTTCAGTCAGATTTTTGTTTGTCGCAGCAATTACCCTGACGTCGACCGCCAGGGTCTCCTCTCCGCCCACCCTCTCAAAACGGTGATCTTGCAAAACCCGGAGAAGCAGGATCTGGGTGGGAGGAGAAACCTCGCCAATCTCGTCGAGGAAGATCGTTCCTCCATTGGCCATTTCAAAACGACCAGTCTTTCGCCGGGTGGCCCCGGTGAAAGACCCTTTTTCATGGCCGAAAAGCTCACTTTCGAGAAGGTTCTGAGAATACGCGGAGCAATTGGCGACGACAAAGGATTTGTTTTTCCGATAGCTGTTAAAATGGATCGCTCTGGCGATCAACTCCTTCCCGGTGCCGCTTTCACCCTGAATGAGGACGGTGGAATCCGTGTTCGCAATGTCCGAGATTAATTCAAAGATCTCTTGCATCTTGGCATTCTTTCCAAGAATGTTTCCGAAACTATATCGTTTCTCCAACGCCTGGGTGAGGAGAATATTCTTGTCCTTCTCCTTTTTCAGCTCGTCATGCAGATCTTTTATCCGAAGCATCACCCTTACCTTGGCCAGCAATTCTTCGTTGATAAAGGGCTTGGTGAGGTAGTCGTCGGCTCCCAGGTTGAGGCTGTTGATCTTATCCTGAAGGCTTGAACGTACGGTAAGAATGATCACCGGAATGAATTTTAGCTTCTCATCCTCTTTAATTTTGAGACAGAGATCCCTTCCATCCGCATCGCCCAGCAGAATATCGAAGAGGATGAGATCGACGGGCGTCTCTGTTTCCGAAACCTTCTGACTTTCCCTCTCTAAGATTCTCATCGCCTCATCCCCGGAGAAAGCCGGCAGGACATGATATCCCTCCGAGTCCAAGAGCGCGGTGATCATCTCCACGGTATCCTTCTCGTCATCGACAACCAGTATTTTTTTCATCTCTCTATCTTACATCCCTGTTCCGGATACCCTAATCGTACCGTTACGTTAACCCAACACACTATCGCTGAAAGATTTTTGAATGTCAATCGTAAATTGGGGTCTGCTCCCACCGTTTCTAAGATTCCCGGAAAAATCCAGAAATCTCTGATCACACCGATTAGGATACCGTATTCCTTATCACAAAAATACAGAATAGACCCTATTCCTTTGCCAGACCACCCTTGATATTATTCTTGAAAGACTTAAAAGATTATTCTAAAAAGGTTTTTTGTTGACGGACAGGGTCAGCACAGGCAGGGCTGAAAAGCATGATTTCCAATTCAAAGTCTGGGAACAACGTGTTGATGTTCGATGACGAAAACCATATGTTGAAATTCATGATAGAAAAATGGGAAGATATTTCACAGGAAGGCATTCAAAGAAAAGGATATTTCACCATAGGGCTTTCAGGAGGCAAAACGCCTATCATGTTTTATCAGAAGCTGGCTGAATGGGAAAGTAAATCCTCTTGGAAGAGGACGCACGTCTTCCTTGTCGATGAGAGGTTTGTCTCCTTTGAGGATAAGGACAGCAACTACAGGATGCTGAGGGAAACACTTTTCGGGAAGATCCCTATTCCTCAAGAGAATATTCATCCTATCCCTACGGGGAAAACGAGTTTAGAGACTTCAGCAAGGGAATATGAAGAGGATTTAAGGAGGTTCTTCAAAGTCTCAAAAGGTCAATACCCTTCCTTCGATCTTATCCTTTTGGGTATCGGTGAAGACGGGCATACCGCTTCGCTTTTTCCCGGCAGCAAAGCTTTGAGCGAGTGCGGGCACCTGACTGCCGCAGTTGTGCTTGACGAGATGAGACATGATCGGATCAGCCTAACCCTGCCGGTTATCAATCACGCAGAACACGTCATTTTTTTTGTGAGAGGAGCGAATAAGGCACCTGTCCTAAAAAAGATAATAGCCGGGGATGATCCCTCGTTGCCGGCAGCGATGGTTCGACCGAGAAGTGGAAACCTTCTGTTTGTGATCGATCGGGAAGCAAGTTCCCAGCTCTCTATGTAAGCGCCTACGGCAGAGGGATTCGTTTTCGATGCAGAAGAAACCCAAAAATGGTATACCAGACTAAAACGGGGAAACCGTAGGAGGACGTTACATGAAACCCAAAGATCTTAAGACAAAAATATTTTTGGATGGAGGAGATCCTGGTGAGACGCGGAAGACCATTGGTCTCCTCGGATTCCTTGACGGACAAACAACGAACCCAACCCTTATCTCGAAAAATCCCAGTGCCCGTGCCCGCCTTGAGAAGGGAGAAAAATTCACCAGAGAAGAGATCGTCGATTTTTATCAGGAAACAGTAAAAGAAATTTCTAAACTGGTTCCTCAGGGATCGATTTCCGTTGAGGTCTATTCGGATCTTTCAACCGTTGCTGAAGCGATGTTGAAGCAGGCCAAGGAGATGTTTTCCTGGATTCCGAATGCCCATATTAAATTTCCCGTGTCACGAGAGGGACTGAAAGCCGCAGGGCAAGCCGTCAACAGTGGTATTCGTGTCAACCTGACGCTCTGTTTTACTCAGGAGCAGGCCGCGGCGGTTTACGCTGCCACCAAGGGTGCAAAAAGGGGCGATGTCTTTGTCTCTCCTTTTATTGGCCGGCTGGATGACAGGGGAGAGAATGGAATGGACCTGATCTCCCATATTCTTAAGATGTACCGGAAGGGAGACGGCCATGTCATGGTCTTGACCGCGAGTGTGAGAAAAATGGATCATCTCCTCTATGCCCTCAGGCTCGGTTCAGACATTATCACTGTGCCGTTCAATGTCTTGAAAGAATGGGGCGAGAAGGGACTGCCTTTACCCAAGGGCGACTATGTCTACGATTCAGAAAATCTAAAAGCCATCCCCTTCAAAGAGATCGACCTTACGAAAAATTGGCAAGCCTATGATATCCGCCACGAATTGACGGATAAAGGCATGGAACGATTTTCCGCCGATTGGAATGCGCTGATTAAGTAAGAACTGTAGGGAACGGTTTAAGACCGTTCCCTACTCCTGATATCCTGATCTCCTGATGGCCTGATAACCTGTTACCGATTAGCTCGTCTCGCACGGAGGGATCTTTTCAGCAAGTTTTTTCTTCTTCGCCGGCGTGAGTTCCTCTTTGATCTCCCACTCCCTCTTGGCAAAGGAATCCTGTCCTTTGATGAGGAGCCAGTCCTTACCGCTCCCTCTGCCCTTCATTAAGATGAGAGCGAAGTCACCCCTTAATTTCTTCCCTTTCAGGGTAAAACGCAGCCTTCCCTTTTTTAGAGCGGATTTCGGATCTCCCTCCGGTTGAAACTCGCCTGAGTCCCAGATGAGGACAGGTCCGGCTCCGTATTGTCCCTGCGGAATCATCCCCTCAAACTCGCCGTATTCAAGGGGATGATCATCCACCATCACAGCGAGCCGTTTATCCGCTGGGTTCATCGAAGGCCCCTTGGGAATAGCCCATGATTTAAGGACCCCCGCGATCTCCAACCGGAAATCATAATGGAGATGGGTGGCATGGTGCTCATGGACGACAAATCTCATATTTGATTTACCTATTACTTTCAAAATATATCAAATGGAAACCTTGTTCAAGTCCCTTCTCATCTTCCACAAGTAGCGGAGCAGAGGGAGGCTGAAAATTGACAGGCGGGTGAAAAGATGGTATTTCTTGAGTGCCTCCGCTAAGGATCATGAGGATCGGTGAAATGGAATTCCGATGACAACGGGGAAATAAAGGGTTGAAACACCAAGGGTTACGAGGTGAGCGCCGTCGTTAAGACATTGAAAAAAGAAGTTCTCTATGTCGAAGAAACTACACCTTATTTCGATCCTGTTACTCGTTGTCTCCCCAGCCCTCTCCGTCGCCCAGGGAAAACTATCTAAACAGAGTGTCAACAGAATCGGCGTGACTCAGAGCGTTTCCAACCCAGACTTCGATGCAGACGCCAAAGGGTTTGAGAAGGCCCTGGCCGAGGCCGGGTTCAAAGAGGGCTCCCGTGTCATCTATGACCGACAAAATGCTCAGGGAGATGTAAATCGTACCCGGAGCATTGCCCACAAGTTCTTAAATGCGGATGTGGACCTGATCCACAGCATCGCCACCCCTTCTTCACGGGCGGTGATAAAGGTCATCACAGATATCCCTATCGTCTTCTCCTCGGTTACGGAGCCTGTTTATGCCGGACTCATACCCAAAGGGAGTCCCGTTGGGACAAAAACCGGAACCAATGTCACGGGCGTCAGCGATCGTTGGCCTGTGACTCTGCAATTGGAGATGTACACCCGAATTTTTCCCAGGGCAAAAAGATGGGGAACGATTTACAATGCAGGAGATCCCAGGTCTGTTCTTTATATCAAACAACTGCGGGAGGCTGCCAAGAGATTGAAGGTTGAACTGATCGAAGTGACGACTTCGAGCAGTGACGAGATCCTGCCAGCCGCTGAATTTCTCGCAAGGAGGGCCCAGACCATTTACATCACCTATGATCATATCGCCCTCTCTTCTTTTGATATGATCGTGAAGGTCTGTAACGAAAAGAAAATCCCTCTCTTTGGCGGTGATCTCGTATGCGTCACAAAAGGTGCGATGGCCGGTTATGGATGGGATTATTTTCAAATCGGCTATTCTGCAGGCAGGAAGGCGGTTCGGATCTTGAAAGGGGAAAAGCCGGGAGACATCCCCTGGGAGGTTGGAGGGAAATTGGTTCTTCTGATCAACGAGAAAGCCGCAAAGGCTCAGGGAGCCATTTTCCCCCCGGAGCTATTAAAAAAAGCAGATGAGATCATTCGGAAGTAAGCCAGATGTGAAACGAGTCACCCATCCTGCACCGGGATTACGGCACCGTCTCAGGGGGAGAGAAGAAAGGTGAGGGAGACAAAAGGAGTTCCAATGGTCTCAATCGATGCGAAACGATGCAGTTTATGCGGCCTCTGCGTTCCGGTCTGTGTCAGACGAATATTGGAAGAGGGCGATAAGGGGGTCGTGGTCACGGACCCGGAGCCGTGTATCGATTGCGGGCATTGTAAAGCCGTTTGTCCGACGAATGCGCCGAGTTTCTCCCATCTTGACGAGACGGAATTCGAACGTGTTGCGAACGCGGATAAACTCCCCGATCCATCCGAGTTTCTCAGATTTCTTCGTCGCCGCCGGAGCACAAGGGTTTACATGCAAAAGCCGGTTGAAATTGAAAAACTGAGAATGATCCTGGAGGCGGGCCGATTTGCCCCTACGGGAGGAAATCGGCAGCCCTGCGAGTACATTGTCGTTCGAGGGAGAGAACCTTTGGATCGGGTGCGCTCGTTGGCCATTCAGACCTTACAGAGACTGGGGGAGTCGACGAAAGAAGCCTATCGCAGGCATGACCAATTAAAAGAGCCTTTGCCGGAGGAATTTATCCCCCTCCAAAATTATCCGCCGGTTTGGGAACGGATGGCAAGGAAATGGGAGGGGGGAATAGACCTGCTCTTCTATCATGCCCCGGCGCTGATCCTGATCCGCACAAAGCGGGGAGCGACGACGTCTGCCGACGTCGATGCGGGTCTTTCAGCAATGCATATGATCTTGATGGCCGAAACGATGGGTCTGGGGACCTGTCTCAACGGTTTCCTGGTTACCGCGCTCAAGCGTTCAGAAGAGTTGAGAAAGGTGTTGAAAATTCCGGATGATCATCAGGTCCACGTGACATTTACAATAGGATATGCAGATGTCGAGTTCTTGCGACTCGTGGCACGAAATCCAGTTAATGTAAAATGGATGGGCGATGAATGATGATGGTTTGAAAAATGACAGACACGTGACATGCCTGCCTGCCGGTAGGCAAGGACACGGCCACGTTACTTTCTAACATGGAGAGATAAAGATACTGATTGTTCAGATCAACATAATCCCAATGAAACCCGGCGGAAGGAGCAGGAACTGATAGAAAGATGATGGAAGTGGTTGTCGATGTTCTTCAGATTTCTGAAGATTGCGTTCGAATTGTCCTCAATGGAGTCCCAAAAGATATCATAAGGTACGGAGGAATTCCGCCTTCTAAAGCAAATTCCAAACCGCTTGGTAAGAACTATGGAACTCAGGAATTAAAACATAGCAAAGCGGAAAATTTGTAAATTCCTTAATTCCTAAAATCGATTTTCTCTCAATGTTTTTGAAACCTGTGAAGTAAGCTGACAAACCTTTTCTGCTAAAGGAACGGAAAGCGAGGCCATTCCGCAACTGGGGGTAATCAAAGCCCTCTGAAGAAGTGTTTGATTAACTCCTTGTTTAGAAAGCGTCTTCACTCCTTCTTTGAAACGCTTGACCAGACTTGGGGCATCCTCCTTGATAATAGCCTCAGTTGTCGGGACGATGCCCCAGGCGAGGATGCCTCCTCTTTCCAAGAATGCCCTTAAGTCTTTTGGATAGAGGGAGAACGTCTCCAGATAGTCATAAGCATCGAAACTGAGAATATCGAGGTGTGTTGAGAGAAGTACACTCCAGTCCGTATTCCCACAGCAGTGGATTCCTTTTAGCCCTTTTACCGCATCAAAACATTCATTCAACGAACGGATGACATCCTCCTGGTTCAAACCTGAAAAGGCAGAGCCAAATGAGGAGAGAGATGGTTCATCAAAAAAAATAATCGTTTGGGTCCCGGGAAAAAGGTCATGGAACTTCTTTTCCAGCCACCGGGCTTTCGATGAAAGGTGTTTGACCAGGATGTCCCTTAAAGACGGGTCGTAAAAGATGGGTTTCTGCTCCTGATCGGCCAGGGCGAGACCAAACGTGATCGGCCCTGTGATCTGGCCCTTGATATATTTTATCTTCTCTCGTTGGTCTTTTGACGAAAGGTCTTTCAAGATCCCGAGTCCTCTTGCAAAATCCTTCGTGATCTGAAAAGGCTCAAGATCATTCCCCTCGAAACGTTGGTAGAATTTCTCGATTTCTTTCTCGAATCCCTGAGACGTATCAATCCAGACCCTTTGTTCCTTTTCATTCCATCTTAGACAGGGAAATCCCTCGGAATATTGAGCGACCATTCCTTCCAGAAAAGACCGCTTTGGCAGCTGGGGCCAGAACGGGATTTCAGGGAAGTTTTTGAGGATGAGTCCGAAGACCTCCTTCGGATCCTGATGCGGGAAGGATCCGATTCCTGTTGTGGCGAAAGGATATTGAAATTCCATAGCTTTTCATAAGGCGATTCTATGCAAAAAGTCAAGCGAATTTTTGGCTCAGGATCAGCCCTGAGCCATGGCGAAGGGTTGACAAACCAAGGTTTGATGATTATCTATCTACTCGGCCCGTAGGGCAGAGTTCCACGGGCTTGCCCGTGGGTGAATGAGAGCGGCGGCGATAGGGTATAATGTATGCATGGAGACACGACTATCGGGACACAGTGTATATCGGACGGAATACCATATTGTTTGGATAC
>DATHCH010000124.1:0-20502 GCA_035319625.1 Thermodesulfobacteriota bacterium | reverse complement strand
AGGGAGAGTGCCATCCCGATAAAAAGGGAGATGAGAAGAATGATGAAGAACGAGCCTGCTCCGGAATAGTCCATCTGTTCAATAACGTCTTTCGAGTAAAAAGGTCTTTTCACCAAGCCCAAAAAGCCCTGGAAGGAGAGGAAGTAAAAATCCTGAAGGTCGCTCATCCACTCCTTTATATGGATAGTCTCTCTCTTCATCAGGCTGTCATCGAACTCCTAAGGATCCCTTCGTTTGGTCAGTCCCGTCCCGGGTTAACTAATTGGGGGACCATCATAACCCCGCACCAATTTCTCGGCAGTTCAAGCCAAAAATATAGCCAAGAAATAGGCGATCAGATTTCTTATGAATTTATGGGAAAAAGGTAGATATGTCAATACGGAAATTTTCACTATTTTGAGATGAAAAAGTCTGTATTTTTGCCGAGATTTCTGAATTCTGGATGGAATTCCAAACCGTATCCAGAGCAGTTTGCTCGCGATAAACGCTCGCGGAGGTTTCCCAAGGCAATGAGTCATCTCGCCGGAATTGGCGAGGCATTGGAGAAGGCGGTTGAACAGATAAGATGAAGCATCGAACAAATACAGTATTTTTCTGCATCAAATACAGTACTCGCCCCATTTATTTAGAAATTTATCGTTTGTATCTTATTGCTAATACGAACACGTTAAATCTTTTGCATCGTAATTGCGAGCTATCCCGCCTTGGCGGGAGAGCCTGGCAATCTGGTCTCATAAGCACGAGATTGCCCCGTCATTTCATTCCTTGCAACGACAATCTATTAAATGCGTTTCCATTAGTAATCCGAAGATTATGGGATCAGCAAAGAGGGTGATGAGCAGACGGTAGAATGGCAACGGGATTACTGTGTGCAGCGGACGGTATCGAGATAGAAAGGAGAAGAATACAATGCGCAAAACAATGATTCTCGGTATCTTGGCAAGCCTCTTTATGGTGATGAGTGTTGTTCTTCCAGCCCGTGCAGCTGAAACCGTGACAGTCAAAGGTGAGGTGATCGACACTTATTGCTATGCCTTGATGGGAGCAAAAGGCGAGAGCCATCGGCAGTGTGCCATCGACTGCGTTAAAACTGGGATTCCAGCGGGACTACTTGAGGAAAAAACCGGTAAGGTTTATGTTTTATTGGCCAATAAAGACAAGACCGGTTTACCCAAAGGGGTGATTGACAAGATGGGGCGTCTGGTTAGGGTCACCGGTAAAGCCTATACAAGCGGTGGAAGCAACTTTTTGACGGTTGAATCCATCAAGTGATGGCCATGTTAGAAAATCTTCTCCCTGGAGTGCAGCACCTCCAAAATGTCCACCCTTTGGTCGTTCATTTTCCTATTGCATTTTTGATGGGTGCTGCACTCTTCTACTTTCTTTCTTGGATTTTCCGCAATCAAATGTTTTCGAATACGGCATTCTTATTGCTCATCGTGGGTACCCTTGCCGCAGGAGCGGCTGTGGGAACGGGTCTTTACGCGAAGGAGGGCGTGATGGTCTCATTCTCGGTCAGAAATCATCTTTTGGAATCCCATGAGAAACTCATGCTTACTACGTTGGGAGTGGCTATTGGATTGACGATCTGGGCGATTGTGCCAAGGCCCTTTCCGCAGAAAAAGAGATTGCTATTTCTTTTTCTGCTTTTGGTCATGTTGGGGATTATGACAGCAGGCGCCGATTACGGCGCGCGGATGGTTTACGATTACAATGCAGGTGGAGATGCGTGTTCCCAGCCCATCGAATTTAGCAAGTGAAGGTCCGTGAGCTTCTTGTGCAGAGCGACATTAATCACAGCAAAAGGAAGTCATTCCTCCCCCGTATCAAGTGCGGGGTAAACTCCAGCAGGAATCCAGAAAAACACTGGATTCCGGGTCCAGCCCGGAATGAAAACTAAATAGGACTTATGCCGTCATGTATAGAAACGGATTTGAGAACGTTATCTGGTGATAAAAAATCCATCGAGATTCCGGTATTTCTTTTCTCCAATTCCTTTCACATTTCTTAAATCCTCGACGGATCGAAAACCTTTTCTTCTATCCCTATAAGCTATGATTTGCCGCGCTAAGGATTCCCCTATTCCAGGGATTAAGCAGAGGTCGTCAGCCGATACTCGATTGAGATCGAGAGGAATGGAAAGAACGAGCAGTTTATTAGCAGCCATCCTGCTAATTTTTATCTTGATGCCCTGATGCTTCGTCTCCCCATGGTTTTCCTTTGAGAAAGGACCAGGAGGGGCGAGTTGAAAAGATTCTCTCGTGACGGTGAGAAGTGTCCCCGTTTCCAGAATCTCCGAGGATGAACGGATATCGAACTGGGCAGTTTCCTTCAGACCTCCCGCTCGTTGAAGGGCTTCCCTCAATGTAGGCGGATTTTCGAAAAGATAGACCCCGGGAGTTCGAACTTCTCCCAAGACTTCCACGGCGACTTCTTTCACCGGGTGTTCTGAAACGGGGGAGGGCGAGTGATGAAGAAAACTGAAGTAAAGACTGCCAAAGAGGAGGACGGCGACAACAAGAAGAACCCATTGCTGGGGAAGTGAAAAATATTTCATATTTCCCCTCAGCTAAAAAGGAGCTTGGGTTAAGCACCAAATACTAAGAGGATTTGAAGTTTGTAATTTGATGCTTATCGTTCCTCTTCTTTTAAAAGCTTGTAATCGATCGAGTCTACCAAGGCTTGCCAGCTTGCCTGAATGATATTTTCAGAAACTCCAACCGTTCCCCATTTTGACTGCCCATCCCACGATTCAATCAAAACCCTCGTCCGGGCTCTGGTCCCGTCCTTGGTGGAAAGGATCCTGACTTTGTAGTCGAGCAGGTTCACTTCTTTCAGCTCAGGATAGAATTTTTCCAATGCTTTTCGTAGGGCGTTATCCAGAGCGTTGACCGGACCATTTCCAACCGCTGCGGTATGCTCTATCTGGTCTCGTACACGAACCATGATGGTTGCCTCTGAAAGGGCTTCTTCCTCGGTTTTCTTTTCCACAATGACACGAAATCCCATCAGTTCAAAAAATCTCTTATGTCGTCCGAGCGCTTTCTTGATGAGAATCTCAAAAGAGCCTTCGGCTCCTTCAAACTGGAAACCTTCGCTTTCGAGGTGTTTCAAGTCGTCGAGAATCTTTCTCACTTTTGGATCTTTGCTCTCCAAATCAATTTTGAACTCACCCGCTTTGTACAGGATGTTCGACTCGCCAGAGAGGTCAGAGATAAGAACCCTCTGGCGATTTCCGACTCGCTCAGGGGAAATGTGTTCGTAGGTGGCATCCTTTTTCCGTATCCCGCTGACGTGGAAACCGCCTTTGTGGGCAAAAGCGCTTTCCCCCACATAAGGAAGATATTTGTTGTGGGGTAGATTGGCCAGCTCGGAGACGAAGCGAGAGACCTCAGTGATCTTTTTCAACTGGTCGTCTGTGACACAATCAATACCCATTTTCAGTTTGAGATTCGGGATGACGGAGCAGAGGTTGGCATTCCCACATCGTTCCCCGTAGCCGTTAATCGTGCCATGAACCATCCTGACACCTTCCTTGACCGCCAGGATTGTGTTGGCTACTGCCATCTCGGTATCATTATGGACATGAATGCCCAGGGGAACCGCAATTTTGTTCTTTACCTCTTGGATGATGGATTGGATCTCGCCGGGGAACGTCCCCCCATTCGTATCGCATAAGACGATCCAATCCGCCCTGGCTTCCTGGGCTGCCTTCAGTGTGGAGAGGCTGTACTTGGGATTGTTTTTGAACCCGTCGAAGAAATGTTCGGCATCAAATATAACTTCCTCGACACGCTCCTTGAGGAACTGAATTGAGCTATAGATGATCTCGAGATTCTGATCAAGAGTAATTTTTAGCGCCTCAAGAGGATGAATATCCCAGGACTTTCCCACAATCGTCACCACCCTCGTGCCAGCCTCGATCAGAGCCCGGATGTTTGTATCATCTTTTGGCAAAATTCCTGCTCGGCAGGTGCTTCCGAAGGCGGCGATCTTCGCAAGAGAAAGGGAAACCGATTTGATCTCCTGGAAGAACTGAAGGTCCTTTGGATTGGAACCAGGCCATCCCCCTTCGATATAATGGATGCCTAATTCATCCAGCTTTTGTGCAATTCGAATTTTGTCCTCGACAGAAAAAGAAATGTCTTCTGCCTGGGAACCATCGCGGAGTGTGGTGTCGTAGATTTTTACAAAATCGGGTTGATTCAAAGCAAAATCTCCTCAATTTAACGATGAACGATGCGCGATTGACGATGAGCACTATACGATAAACGATTAACTGTAACCATGAATCAATACCCTTGTTCATCGATCATCGTCCGGAGTCCATTGTTTATCGCTCTTCTGAAATAACAGACTTATCCAATTCAAAAGCGTCGTGGAGAGCCCGGACGGCTAATTCTGTATACTTGGAATCAATAACGCAGGAGATTTTAATCTCCGAGGTGGAGATCATTTGAATATTAATTCCCTCTTTGGCCAAGGCAGAGAACATTTGGGTGGCCACATTGGAATGGCTCCTCATGCCCACCCCTACAATGGATACCTTTGCAATGTCTTCGTTGGATTTGACCTCTTTCCCGCCCAACTCCTTAATCGTGTTTTTGACGATCTGGAGGGTCTTTGCGAAGTCGGATTTGGGGACAGTGAACGCCATATCGGCGGAGCCTTTCTCGGTGCTGGAGGTTTGAATAATCATGTCCACGACAATGTTCGCGTCGGCGATGGGCTTGAAGAGTTTTGCCGCCATCCCGGGGACATCGGGAACACGCATGATCTCTATCTTTGCTTCATTTTTGTTGTAAGTCACACCCGAAACCACAACCCTTTCCATCTCTCTGTCCTCCTTGCAGACGATTGTACCAGGATTATCGTTAAAAGATGATCTGACATGAATGGGGACATCGTATTTCTTGGCAAACTCTACAGATCGGATCTGTAATACTTTCGCTCCGAGGCTGGCCATCTCCAGCATCTCATCGTAGGAGACCTTGGACAACTTCCTTGCCTTGGAGCAGACATTGGGATCGGTCGTATAGACTCCGTCGACGTCGGTGTAGATCTCACAAACATCTGCTTTCAGAGCGGCTGCAACTGCAACGGCCGTGGTGTCGGATCCTCCCCGACCAAGGGTCGTGATATTTTCTGATTCATCCACCCCCTGGAACCCGGCTACCACCACTACCCGCCCGTTCTTCAGGTCGTTTAGCATCTTCTCCGATTCAATGCCCGTAATACGGGCTTTGCCGAAAGCGCTGTCCGTGGCGATCTTAATCTGGAACCCGAGATAGGATTTTGCCTCCGCTCCCATGTCCTTCAGAGCGATGGCAAGCAGCGCGATGGAGACCTGCTCTCCCGTCGAAATGAGCACGTCCATTTCCCTTTCGTCTGGCTTGGGCGTGACCTGATGGGCCAAGCGGATGAGTTTATCTGTTTCCCCGGCCATCGCAGAGACGACGACAACCACCTCGTGACCCTGGTTTCTACTGTTGACGATCCTCCTGGCGACATTTTTGATTCGATCGGTATCCCCGACTGAGGTGCCGCCATATTTTTGAACGACCCGCGCCATTCATATGCCTCCCTTTTCCGATTACGAAATGCAAAATGCGGAATGCGGATTTGAAATCAATTCCGCAATTGATTGACTATTTCTTCGTAGTGCTTTCCATTTCCGATGATTTCCAAAGACCTTCTATTCCTTCCTGCGTAGGCAATACGGATGAGCAGAAGCTCCTTCGGGAAGAGGGAGGGGATTTTGTCCGCCCATTCGATGGCCGTGATCCCCTTGCTTTGGAAATACTCCTCCAGGCCTAGCTCTTCAGCTTCCTTCTCTTCGCCGAGACGAAAAAGATCAACATGGTAAAAGGTCGTCTTTCCCGGGTATTCGTTAATCACGGTAAAGGAAGGGCTTGAGATATAAGCCGGATTCCTAATTCCCGCTCCCGCGGCGAGTCCTTTGATGAATTGGGTTTTTCCCGCCCCCAACTCACCCACCAAGGCTACGACATCCCCGGGCAGAAGTTGGCTTCCAATGCTCTTTCCGATCCGAATGGTCTCTGCTGTCCTGCCGGTCTGAATAACCACCTTCATTTACGCTCTGCGCATAGCGCTAGGCGCTTAGCGTCATTCTGAAATCAGGCCTTAAATTTAAAGTCGTCAGGATTGAGACTTTCCAGCCACTCCTTGAGATGATCTCCTTCTTTCTCCATATCGATGGTTCGGGCTTTTTCGATGACTTGTTCGGACACAAAAATTGGGGCGTCCACAGCCAGAGCGATGGCCATGGCATCACTGGGACGGGAGTCGATAATGATCTCCTCCCCTCCTCGGTTGAGGTAGATCAAGGCGTAGTAAGTATTTTCCTTCAGGTCATTGACCACGATTTTCACCACCTGGGATTGAAGGGTCTTTAAAATGTTATGGATCAAATCATGAGTCGATGGCCGATGAGAACCCATCTTCTTCAACTTCATCGCGATGGCATTGGCCTCGAAAGGACCAATCCAAATAGGAAGCCCTGTTTTATTCGATAAATCCATCAGGAGAACGACAAATCCGTTCGACGTGGAATCGAACGTCAAAAACTTCACCTTCATCTCGAAATACATCGCGTCTCTCCTTTCGTTCCGCTGATCCTTGATATGAACACTCCGCCGTTTCTCTCGATCTTCGAATTGATTCAGGGTTCTTGTTTACCAAATCTTAGGTAACGAGACGAATGAGTCCGCGCTTCTTTTTATCGCTACACTTCGTTTGGAGATAGAGGGGACAAGAAAGGTCAGGGAACCTGCTCCGGGTGGGCCGTTATCTTATTCTGGTCCCTCCTACCCACAATCCAGCCCTCTTCTCCTCCCGCAGGAAGGAAAGGGGGACGGGCGGATAAACAAATCAGAACGCTTAATTTAATCTATATTAAATGAAGAAGGAGGGAAAAATCAACCCTTCGGCCTCGGGCTCAGGACCAAGAGGGTTCGCGAAAGAGACGACGCATTCGGCCCCGAATAGACAGGGTTTGGCGTCGTTGAAGTATCAGATCCCTCCCCTGAGAAGAGTAGGTAATCTTTCAATGATGTCTGTGGCAATTAGAGATTTCTCTCCTATCTCTCGAGCCACCTCATCACCGGCCAATCCATGGATGTAAACAGCTATTTGGGCAGAAGTGGGAATGTCAAATCCTTGACAAACCAACCCGCCGATCATTCCGGTGAGCACATCCCCCGTTCCTCCCGAGGCCATCCCCGGATTGCCCGTTGGGTTGATAAAGACCTCTCCTTTGGGGGTGGTGATCAGAGTGGGATGCCCTTTGAGGACGAGATGTACGTGCTGGGACTGTGAGAAATTTCTGCTGAGTCCGACCCGATCTTCCAGGACTTCCTTAATCTGGGATCGGATCAGTCTTGCCATCTCTCCTGGATGGGGGGTGAGAATGAACGAGCGATTCTTGATGGGAAGGGTTTTAGGTTGGGTTGCCAAAGCCGTCAGACCGTCGGCATCTAAAATGATCGGGAGATCCAGTGTCTTGATCAGCTTGAGGATGAGCGATTGGGTCTCTTTAAACGTTCCCAGGCCAGGACCAATGATCACCGCCTTTTTGTTTTCGCAGAGACGGACGATGGTTCCGAAGGCCCGGAGGCTAAGCGTTTGTTTGGCGGTCTCCGGAAGAGGCTCTGTCATGACCTCTGTCAATTTCATCTCCATGATGGCATTGAGGCTTTTGGGGAGGGCAAGTGTGACCAGGCCCGCCCCCACTCTGAGGGCAGCCTGACTGGCCATGGCTGCGGCTCCTGTCTTGCCAACCGATCCCGCAATTACCAACAGGTGTCCGTAATCGCCTTTGTGGGTATTTGGATTCCGAGGCACAGATAACCATTTTTGGATCTCAGCTTTCTCCAAAAGGTAGGTCGGAATTCTTTCCTCCTCTACCAACCTCCTGGGGATACCGATATCGATGACCTTCACCTTTCCCACATAATCGATTCCCGGCGGAATGAGGTGGCCTATCTTGGGCAAACCAAAAGTGATGGTGAGAGAGGCCCGGATCGCCGTGCCAAGAGGTTCGCCTGTGTCGGCATCTAAACCGGAAGGGATATCAACAGCGACGATAGGCCTTTGGATCGTATTCAGATGATCGATCACTTCTCTGTAATAGCCTCTGACCTCTGCATCGAGCCCCGTACCAAAAATTCCATCTATCAAAATATCGAACTTTTCGATGTCCTTTTTCACTTTGATGTAGTCTTTAGAGGAAGGAACAGGAACGACTTCGCCCTTCATGCGGTAGAAAATCGTAAAATTCGTCTCCGCATCGCCTCGGAGACCCTTCGGGTCGGTAAGGAGATAGACTCTCACGGAAACCCCTTGGTTTAGAAGATATCGGGCGATCACAAACCCGTCTCCTCCGTTGTTTCCTTTCCCGGCAATGATCGCTATCTTCTTGTTGCGGATATCGGGGAAGGTATCGGAGATCACCTCTGCCGCGCCCCTTCCTGCATTTTCCATGAGGACGATCCCGGGAATACGATAGGTCTCGATGGACTTCCGATCCAACTCCTGCATCTGTTCAGCGGTCGCTACTTTCATCTTTTCTTCCCTCTAATAGCACATGGGCCACGGCATAGGGTCGATCGTGGGAAAGCGTGAGAAGAGCCTTTTCAATGCGGAGTGTTCCATAAACCTCCTTCGCCTTTCGATGGAAGGAGAACATGGGTTTTCCCATGGGATCGTTCTCCACTTCGATGTCCGTCCATTGGATGCCGTTCCGAAGCCCCCATCCGATGGCCTTGAGGAAGGCCTCTTTTGCCGCAAATCGGATGGCAAAACATTCGGGCGGCCGGGCCCGATGTTGACACCGGGCGATCTCTTTCTTTGTAAAGATCCGACCGAGAAATAGATCTCCCCAGCGGGCCATCAGACGCTCGATCCGATCAATGTTCACAATATCAATACCCGTTCCGATGATCATCTTCATGCAGAAGGGTTCAGGGATTCAAGGGTTCAAGGGGTGTCCCAAATATTTTCGCTTGACTCCTGGAACCCTCGACTCCTTGGAGCCTTTCCTTTTCTATCGAATAAGAGCAACCATTTCCCGAACAGCTCGATCCAGCCCAACCAGAACCGCCCGGGCAATAATGCTGTGGCCAATATTGAGTTCCTCGACTTCCTTGATTTCTGCGATCCGTCGGACGTTGACGTAATTCAACCCGTGTCCTGCGGCAATCCGGAGGTCACGGTGAGAGGCCTCGGCCACTGCGTCGAGAATTATTTTCAACTCTTCATCTTCCTCGGAAGGATTCTTTGCCTTGCAGTACCGGCCGGTATGAATTTCGATGGCATCTGCGCCCACATCCTCCGAGGCTTTGATTTGATTTTTTTGAGGATCGACAAAGAGGCTGACAGGGATTCCGCCCTTGTGGAGTCGTTGGATCACTTTTTTGAGAGAGGGACTGAATTTGACGACATCGAGTCCACCCTCTGTCGTCAACTCTTCTCTTTTTTCAGGAACGAGGGTGGCGATATTTGGCTTGGTGGACAGGGCAATGCGGATCATCTCTTCGGTGGGCGCCATCTCAAGATTCAATCGGGTCTGAATCGTCTCCCTGAGTATTCGTAGGTCTCGATCTTGAATGTGGCGTCGATCTTCCCTGAGGTGGCATACGATTCCGTCCGCTCCGGCTAATTCGGCGATTCCCGCAGCAGCCACGGGATCGGGATATATCACTCCCCTGGCCTGCCTGACCGTTGCGACATGATCAATGTTGACGCCCAACTTCGCCATAATCCCCCTTCACTTTCCGGCGTATTTCCGGACCAGATGCACCAGGTCTTCGCCAAACCCACGAAGTTTTTCTTCATCCTCCCCCTCCACCATAATCCGGAGAAGAGGTTCTGTCCCGGAGTAGCGAATCAGAATTCTTCCGGAATGGCCCAATATCCTCTCGATCTCTTTGATCTTCCTTTCGATTTCCGGAAAATCAGAGAGATTTCTCTTTTCCTTGACCTCCACATTGTAGAGGACCTGAGGGAGAGGCTCCATCACTTTAGCCAGCTCGTCTAAAGGGCGCTCTTTTCGTTTCATAATGGCAAGGACCTGTAGGGCCGTGAGGACACCATCGCACGTCGTATTGTGGTCCAAGAAGATCGCATGGCCCGATTGCTCTCCGCCGAGGTTGAAATCTCCCCGGACCATCTCCTCGACCACATAACGATCGCCTACCTGAGTCCTGACGACCTTTCCCCCTGCATTCCGTACCGCCCTATCGAGGCCGATATTGCTCATGACCGTGGTAACGAGCGTTTTCTTTTTCAGCCTGTCTTCGGATAGCAGTTGAAGGGCACAGATTGCGAGAATATAATCTCCGTCTACCTGTTTCCCTTTTCGATCGATAAAGACAATACGGTCCGCGTCGCCATCAAGCGCTATTCCGATGTCCGCCCCCTTTTCCAGGACGAGGCGACTGACCATCTCCGGGTGAAGAGAGCCACAATTTTCGTTGATATTCTCTCCGTTCGGCTCTGCCCCAATCAGCAGCACCTCCGCTCCCAATTCCTCGAAAACCGTTGGAGCGACCCGATAGGCTGCTCCGTTGGCACAATCCAAAGCGATTCGAAGTCCATCCAAGTTTTGGTTGCTGGGGAAGGTGTTTTTCAGAAAGACTACGTACCTGCCGACGGCGTCGTCGATGCGGTGGGCTTTGCCCACTTCGCTTGCAGTAGGCCGAAGGGAATGGAGATGGTTTGAAAGGATTAGTTCTTCGATCCGGTCTTCAATTTCGTCCGGAAGTTTAAAGCCGTCCTGCGAAAAGATTTTGATTCCGTTGTCGTAGTAGGGATTGTGAGAGGCCGAAATCACCACACCCGCATTGGCCCTCATGCTCGTGGTGATGAAGGCAATGCCAGGAGTGGGTAAGGGGCCTACCAACATGACATCCGCTCCCATGGAACAGACGCCAGAGGCCAACGCGGTCTCCAGCATATATCCCGAAAGGCGGGTATCTTTTCCTACCACAATCCGATGTCTGCCTTTGACGTCCTTAAAAATATGCGCGATGGCCCTTCCCAACTGCATGGCCATCTCTCCGGTCATGGGATCCGCATTGGCGACTCCTCTGATTCCATCCGTTCCAAATAGTTTACGTGCCATTCTGTTTCACCCCCACCCACGAGAATCCTACTTCTTGCCCCTGCCTACCGAGGATTGGGAAGGATTTAGGTTAGTCATCGTTATCATATTTTCTAAATAAAGGTCAAGTAGCGTCTGCATTTACTGCTGACGCATTTCTATCCGACCCCATACATGAGGACGCTACGCTTCTCCTGCCAGACGGATGGCGTCGGCTATAGCAATGGCCCTTTTTGCCTGGAGCACATCATGACAACGAATAATATTGGCCCCATTGAGAACGCTAACCGTAATACTTGAAAGCGTCCCTTCCAACCGCTGTCCAACCTCAAGATTCAGAATTTTCCCGATGAAACTCTTGCGTGAGGTCCCCAGAAGAATAGGCTTTCCAAGTACCCGGAATTCAAATAGATTTCTAATGATATAAAGGTTATCCTCAAGCGTTTTTCCAAAACCAATTCCAGGGTCAATGATGATCTGGCACGGGTCCAACCCAGCAGATTCTGCCCTCTGAATAGAATCTTTCAAGTACTGGAGTATTTCAGAAAATAGGGAATCGTAATGGATATTCTTTTGCATTGTTTCCGGGGTTCCACGGATGTGCATGAGGACAAGAGGAATATCCTCCTTTGAAGCCACTTTTGCCAGGTTCGGATCAAAGTTCAACCCACTGATGTCATTTATTATTTCAGCTCCTGCCTCGATCGCGTTCTGCGCCACAACCGCTTTATAGGTATCTATGGAGATGGGCACATCCACTTCAGCAGCAATCGATTTGATAACAGGAATGACGCGACGAAGTTCCTCTTCTAATTCGAGAGGCTTCGAGCCCGGTCTGGTCGACTCCCCTCCGATATCGATAATATCCGCCCCCTGCTCAACCATCCCCAGTCCGTGCGAGATAGCCTTTTCCTTGTCAAAGAAGAGGCCACCGTCTGAAAAAGAATCTGGAGTGATATTGAGAACTCCCATCAAAAGCGTTCTTTTTCCCAGTGACAATGTCCGCTTTCGGCAGCGGATGGTGTATTGTGTCTTAGAAATGTTCTTAAGGGTTTCTTTTATGGACTGACCAAGAGGGTTGAGGCCTGGATATTGTTCCAATTTGGAGATCAGTTTTTCGAAATGTTTCTGATTTCCCATCAGAATGGCATCCGTCTTTTCGGTGCTGCAATCAAATCCCCTTTCATCGACAGCAACGTCCCCGCCCAATGCGAACATCTCCTGTTTGAGAAGATTAGCCGTTCGGGGTTCGATCCCTTCTACTTTGAGATTGAAATGGAGGGTCTTGCCCTCCATTAGCCCGATGCTCGCCGGATCCACCCCCGTGATCTTCATTTGGTGAATGGCTTCGCTGGCATTTGTAATGTGAAGGCATCGAATCAGATTCATCTTGCCTAAACATTCTCACCCTTGACGATGGCTTCGATTTGATTTCCGTCAAGAACCTCTTTTTCAAGAAGCGTATTTGCCAATTTATGGAGAGTGGTCATATTCGCCTGGACGATCTCTTTCGCCTTTTTATAGCCTTGGGCGACGATGGTCCTTACTTCATCATCGATCAAACGCGCTGTTTCCTCACTATAGTCCCGATGGCGGGCAAACTCTCTTCCCAAAAAGATCTCTTCTTCTTTCTTACCAAAAGTCAGAGGACCAAGCTTTTCGCTCATCCCCCACTCGCAGACCATTTTTCTAGCGATCTCCGTGGAGCGTTCGATGTCATTCCCCGCGCCGGTGGTTTGCCGGTTCAACACCAATTCCTCCGCCACCCTCCCTCCCATCATCACCGCGATGTTGTCCAGCAGATAGTCCTTGGGGTAGGTATGCTTTTCGTCTATGGGGAGCTGTTGTGTGATTCCAAGAGCTCGGCCCCTTGGGATAATCGTGACTTTGTGAATGGGGTCTGTTCCCGGAATCATTTTTGCAACTAACGTATGCCCTGCCTCATGAAAAGCGGTAATTCTTCGCTCTTCCAGAGGGATGATCATCGATTTCCGTTCGACGCCCATCAGGACTTTATCCTTGGCCTGTTCAAACTCGGCCATCTCGACGCGTTCTTTTCCTAACCGGGCAGCCAACAGAGCCGCTTCGTTCACGAGGTTCTCTAGGTCGGCTCCGGTAAATCCAGGGGTTCCTCTGGACAGAACGGCGAGATTGACATCTGCCCCTAGCGGGGTTTTGTTGGAGTGGACCTTCAAGATTTCCTCCCTTCCCTTTACGTCGGGAAGAAGCACAACCACCTGACGGTCAAAACGGCCTGGCCTGAGTAGGGCAGGGTCTAAAACATCTGGCCGGTTTGTGGCTGCGATCAGGATGACCCCTTCGTTCGATTCAAAACCATCCATTTCAACAAGCAATTGATTTAGAGTCTGCTCTCGCTCATCGTGCCCACCGCCCAGGCCAGCTCCTCGGTGCCTTCCGACGGCGTCGATCTCATCGATGAAAATGATGCAGGGGGCGTTCCTTTTTCCTTGGAGAAAGAGGTCCCGAACCCTGGAAGCCCCCACGCCCACGAACATCTCCACGAAATCAGAACCGCTGATGCTGAAAAAGGGAACGTCAGCTTCACCTGCAATCGCTCGTGCGAGAAGCGTTTTCCCTGTTCCGGGGGCGCCGATGAGAAGAACTCCCTTAGGGATCCTTCCGCCAAGCTTCGTAAACTTTTTGGGATCCCTGAGGAAATCGATGATCTCCTCAAGTTCACCTTTGGCTTCTTCAATTCCAGCGACATTCTCAAATGTTACCTGATGGAGTTCTTTCGTCAGGACTTTCGCCTTGCTCTTTCCAAAAGAGAGGGCCTTTCCGCCGCCGATCTGCATCTGCCGAATGAAAAAGAGCAAGACGCCGACGAGAATAATCACGGGAAGTGAAGAGATCAGTATATTCCAGAAAGGGGATTCCTCTTCTTTCTTCACATTGATAACCACCCCTTTATCTCTGAGAAGTTTAATGATCTCGGGGTCTTCAGGGGCATAAGTTTTGAAGCGTTTTCCTTCTTTATCTCTCCAAATAATGTTTCTACCACGTATCTCCGCCTCCTGAACCCGATTGTTCTCTACGGTGGAGATGAAATCGGAATAATTTTTTTCTACTGCTGTTTGACGGGGTTTACTAAAAAGCTGGAAGAGAAGAACCATTAAGATGACGATAATCGCCCAGAAGATCAGGTTCTTGTAAAGAGAACTCAAAAATTTTCCTCCAATATTGAATTTCGACTAAAAAAGATTAACATAGTCTATATTTTATTTCAATATCAGGGATTTAGTCATAGACATAGTCCGGAGCCGATGAAATCATTGAGACGGGATCGTACCGTAATCTCTTAACTCATTGAATTATTTATGTAAATATTCGATGAGGGCGGATGATGTCTTTTGTTATTTAAAAAAGGCTAAGAATACTGGAGTGTTAGGAATAAATATTAAAGTCAAATGTGCTTTTTGGCAAAGTCCAAATAAAGCGAAAGAGCGTTTAGGGAGTAAATATGGTCATTGAATCATTGAAACAATGTCCTCTTTTTGCCGGGCTGAAAGAAGAAGATCTGAAAAAGATCAAGGCCGTTGCTTCGCTAAAGCGGGTCGGAAAAAAGCAGGTTCTCTTTTCCGATGGGGAAGAGGCAAGGGGATTCTATGTGGTCCTTTCGGGGAAGGTGAAGCTCTATAAGATATCGCCGGAAGGCAAGGAGCAGATTCTTCATGTGGTTTCTCCACCGGAGGCCTTTGCTGAAGCAGCTCTCTTTCTCGAAGGAAATTACCCAGCCTTTGCCGAGACCCTAACAGATAGCCAACTTCTGTTTTTCCCCAAGAGGGATTTCATCCAGCTCATTGAGCGGAATCCACAGCTTAGCATCAATATGATCGTTTCTCTTTCGCACTTTTTGAGAAAATTCGCTTCTCTCATCGAAGAGCTTTCCCTCAAAGAGGTTTCATCACGAGTTGCAAAATATCTGATCGATCTCTCTTTGAAATCAGCGAAAGAGGGAAGGAACCCCCGAGAGATCGATTTGGATTTGAGCAAAAGCCAATTGGCTTCAAAGCTGGGGACAATTAGTGAAACCCTTTCAAGGAGCCTGGCAAAGATGAAAGCCAAAAAGATTATCGATGTGAAGAAGAACAGGATTCTCATCTTAAATCGAGAAGCCTTAGAAGCGGTGGCCTCAGGTCTGAAACTATAATCCCTCCTGGTCAGAGGTTTCCGCCGTTTGCACAAGAGTTATTTGCAGAGTAGGTGTCGATGATTCCAGTCACTTGCTGAGAAACGCAGAAGAGATTCAGAAGCTGCTTTTCTCAATTAGAAGTCCTACTTCTGGAAGGGTCACCTCCTCTATCGTGGCGGGCCGCCAGTGCGGCTGGTCATCTTTGTCCAGAATGCGAGCGCGGATGCCTTCAAGATAATCCGGGTGTCTTATCATAAAGCGAGCAGCCCCTGTTTCCGCAGCAAACACCTCCTCCAGGGAACGTCCTTCATTATGCCGCAGCAGGGCCAAGGTAAGGGCGAGTGCTGTGGGAGATCGTTCCGACAGCCGGCGATAAACATCCTGGCACAAACGGTCCTCCTGGCCGCATCGGGAAAGGGAATCCATGATTTCAGGGAGCGAGGTCTTCCCTGCGAAATGGGTTGCTACCCATGCATCCATTCCGGGATTCATAGGAATGTCTCTTTGGAAGAAGGAGGGGAGATAGGATTTAAGGTGCTTTGTCGCTATCGTTTTGTCATCGGTGAGTTCCCCCTGAAAACTTTGAAGGACCTTTCTCAGTCTGAGCAATTGCACTCTCCTGGTTAACGAGTTTGCCAGACCGAGGCGTATACATTTAGGCCCTTCCATTTCGTAACCTACAAGTCCGAGGTATTCCGGGTATCCTCTGGGACACTTTGGAAACATCCAACCCGTTGCGCCCACATCGGGGAAAAAGCCGATCCGGGTCTCGGGCATCGCCATGAGGGTCTGCTCTGTGGCAACCACGATATCGGCCCCGGAAGATATACCAAGACCTCCTCCCATGGTGATGCCATCCGCGATCACGATCACCGGCTTCGGAAACCGGTGTATAAAAAGGTCTAGACCATATTCCTCTCGAAAAAACTCATCCGCAACGGAGAAAGATTTCTCCTTGACTGCTTTTGCGAGTCTCTTAAGGTCGCCACCTGCGCAAAACCCTCTGCTCCCGGTTCCAAGGAACAGGACAAACTGGTATCGGTCCTCTTGCATGGCTTCGTCAAGGGCTTGGCGGACCTGCAGGATCATCTCGGTAGTGAGAGCATTGATGACACGAGGCCGGTTGAGGATGATCTCCATCATAGACAGGTGACGCTTTACAATAACCTCAGGTTCTCGCTGATCTGAACCGGTTGCCATAAACAATATCCCTTCCTGCCATTTCCTCCATGAAAAGCAGTTTGCTGACGATAGTTTCCCCATTTTCTTATACATGAGCGATCAAGATAAATGGGGTGAATCAAGTATTTTTCGGGTTAAGAGACTGTATTTGAAACCCGCTTATACCAAACTTCTTTTCTCCCGGGGGCCTGTCATGTCGGATCTTCCGGGAGAAAGAAGAAAGATGAAATTGATAAATCGATAAATTGTTGGTAAATTGGTCTCAGTCCCATGATGAGTAATGAGAAGGGATCTACTGACATCATAGTCGAGAAGGGAGACCTTTGATGGAAATCGAAAAAGTGTGTGTGGTCGGTATGGGAACGATGGGAAGCCAGATCGGGATTGTCTGCGCCAGGGGCGGTTTTCAAACCATCCTGGTGGACCTTTCCGAAGAGTTAACAAGAAAGGGCTTAGGATCTATCAGATCATTTCTAAGCAATCAGGTCAAAAGGGAGAGAATGAAAGGCGAGGAAATGGAGAAGGCTCTTTCCCTTATCACCACGACGACGGATTTGGCGAAAGCTTTTTCTGACGTGGCATTGGTGATCGAAGCGGTTTTTGAGGATATTAAGGTGAAGAAGGAGTTGTTCAAGAAAATGGACGGGATTTGTCCGAAGGAAACCATTCTGGCCAGCAACACGTCCACGTTGAGCATTACGGAGATGGGAGCAGTCACGTCTCGACCGGAAAGATGCATTGGAACACATTTCTTGATTCCGGCGGCCTTGACGCCGCTTGTTGAATTGGTGCGTGGGATAGAGACTTCTGATAAGACCCACAAAACGATTGTCGGCTTCCTTACAACCTGCGGGAAAGAGACCGTTACCGTTGTGGACTCTCCGGGTTTTGTCGTTAACCGCCTTTACCTTCCGATGGTGAACGAGGCTTTTTATGTTTTGGAAAGTTTCGTTGCCAGCCCTGAAGAGATTGACAGGTGTTGCGTAAGGGGCCTCGGCTTTCCTTTAGGTCCCTTGGCCGCAGCGGATGCCTTCGGGCTGGACATTCTTTTGCAATGCATGGAAACGTTTCACAAAGAGCTGGGTGAAAAATATCGACCCGCACCCCTTCTCGTCAAGCTGGTCAAAGCCGGACGCCTCGGCCGTAAGAACGGAAGAGGAGTCTATGATTATCGCCTCTCCCCCCGGGGGACTGTATCGTAATGGACGGAGGAACGTAAAGAACGGGACAAACAGCCGGATTCCAAAGCCTTAGAATGCGCACGTTTAAGGGTAGAGGTCATTGTCGTCAGAAGGGGAAGAAGTGACGAGACTTTCCGCTTTCGTTAAGAGAGAAGATATAAAATCCTTCATGTCACGCAGCTGGTCTGTGAGCTGGCCGCTGACGGTGATCATGTTTTTTGAGTTCTTGATGGGCTTGACGGATGTCTACATTGCCGGCAAGGTGAGCAAAGAGATCCAGGCGACCTACGGTTTTGCCATTCAGCTCTATTTTGTTCTTATCGTGATTGCCAATGCCCTTACGGTGGGCACTGTCTCAGTCGTTTCGAGGCTGTTCGCGTCACGAAATCAAAATGACTTAACTCAAGCGATTTTTTCCTCCCTCACGGCGACTGCCGGTGCAGGAATCGTCCTCGTCGCAGGGGGTTTCTTCTTCAGCCCTGTAATCATCCATTTTGTAAACATCCCGGAGGAGCTCAAATATCTTGCGGTCCCTTTCATCAAAATTTATTCGGTTGGTTTATTCTTTCACTACCTTCTCATCAACTCCAACGGGGTTTTGAGGTCTTGTGACAGGGTGAAAGAGTCTTTGAAAACCCAGGCCCTTGTCTGTGCGCTCAACATCGGTCTCAATTTCTTTTTAGTATTTTATACGCCTCTAGGATACAGAGGAATTGCAACGGCCACCGCCTCAAGTGTTTTGATTGGCAGCTTGGTCAATCTGTGGAAGGTAAGAACTTTGATGACCGGTGTGGGTAGATTTTTTATTGACCCGGTGAGAAAGATGATGACCATAGGCTGGCCGATTGGAATGCTTCAGGTGCTGTGGCAGCTCTCTTCCATGGTTCTTTTCCTGATCTTGAGCGCATTGCCCGAACGCCGGGTTGAAATTCTCGCTGCCCTGACGACCGGCCTGAGGATCGAATCGGTCATTTACCTTCCGGTCTTCGGATTCAACATGGCCAATGCGGTGATCGTCGGAAATCTGCTGGGCGAGAAGAGAAAAGAAGACGCCTTACGAAGCGGATTCATCACCGCTTCGATCGGTGTGGTGGTTGTCACAGTCATGGTCATCGCGGTCATCTTGAATGCTCGATTGATTGCTTCATTCCTCTCGCACAATGAGATTGTGATCAGGGAGAGCGTGAAATATATTTACATCAGCATGATCAGCGAGCCATTTATGGCCTGGGGCATTATCCTCGGTGGAGGCCTGAACGGAGCGGGGGATACGCGAAGCGTCCTGATACGGGTTGCTCTGAGTGTCTGGCTTGTAAGGATTCCTTTGAGCTATGTCTTTGTCGTCTTCTTTGGGTTCGGACCGGCCTCGGTCTGGTGGTCGATGAACATCTCACAGTTCGTCCAGGCATTTCTAATGTCCAAAAGATATTTCGAGAAGGACTGGTTGTCTGTCCAAGAATAAGGACACAGACGCTGTTCCTATTCTTGTAATCTGTTGGCCCACCAACTGGAACATCTGGGTTGACCTAGGTCAAGGCATTTATGTTACTCCGGAATTATGATTAAGTAAGAAATGGCGATGAAGGAAAGCGGAATGAGGTTTAAAAAAGAAGGCCTCCCCAAAAAGGAAAAAGATGATATTCGGACTTTAATGAAGTTTGTAGAGATTTATTGTCGAGAGAATCATGATAGAGCCAAGTCTCCTTTTTTACTCAAACTTTTCGATATCAAAGAAATCGAAAATAAGGAGATTTCGCTGTGCCCGGATTGCACACGACTTCTCACCTATGGCCTGACGATGAGGCTGAAGTGCCCCCATGATCCTAAACCCATGTGCAAAAAATGTGAGACTCAATGTTACAATGGTGAATATAAATCGGAGATCCGGGAAGTGATGAAGTTCTCGGGAATGTACCTGGTGAAGCACGGTCGGGTGGATTTTTTATATCACTATTTCAGATGAGCGGTACTCACTACTTTCTGTAAAGCAGGCCGTACCTCACCCCGTGGCAACTGATTAAGACAGAGGGACAGTTCAACTCCTCCATCGCCTGATAAAGAATCGCTCCTCCAGCCAAGATCACATCTGCCCTGGCAGCGGGAAGGCCGGGTATCTTCTTTCTCTCTTCGATCGTTTTGGATCGGTAGCGGAGAAGCTGGTTTTTCAGGGCCTCCCTTCTTAACACGAAATGATGGATCTTTTCAGGGATGAATTCGTCTAAACCCTGTTTGACAGAGGCCAAGGTCGTGGCTGTCCCTCCCACGGCTACCATCGACAACGGCTCCTGTGAATGGGGGATTTGGACCAAAAGTTCTCGAATTTTTTTCTCCATCGCCTTCCATTCTTCTTCCTGAACAGGGTCCGAGTGGAGAAACTGTTCTGTGAAACGAACCGATCCAAGTGGAAGGCTTATCCACTGATTGATCTGATTGCCTCTGCCCAGGACGAACTCAGTGCTTCCTCCTCCTACGTCCACCACAAGGATAGGTTCGTTCACCTCCCCGAGATCCCTTGAAATAGCCGAGAAGGAGAGTCGGGCCTCTTCTTCTCCCGAGATGACCTCAATGGAGAGATTCAGTTTTTCCTTGATCAGTCTTAAGAATTCCGCAGAATTTTTGCCCTCCCTGAGCGCGCTCGTCCCGACGGCAAAGATTTTTTGGACCTTCATCGCCTGACATCGCCCTAAATACTGTGATAGGGTTTCAATGCCTCTGTTCATTGCCTCTTTCGTAAGAATTCCGTTCTCTTGGACACCCTCACCCAATCGAACGACCGTCTCCATCTCAAAAAGCGGTTTTATCTTCTCACCCCCTACCTCTGCAATAAGGAGAAGGATCGTGTTCGTCCCAATGTCAATGGAGGC
>DATHCH010000123.1:0-4576 GCA_035319625.1 Thermodesulfobacteriota bacterium | reverse complement strand
CTGTAAATTCCGAAAAGGCCCTCAGGCAAGGCGAAGAGGAGGATGAAAAGAATGATCGGGAAGACCACGGGCTGGATATTGCCCAGGGTGGCGATCAGGATCATCTCGAGAAAGGCGACGAAATAGCCGCCGGCCACGCACCCGAAAACCTGTGCCCGCCCGCCGATGAAAATAACGAGGAGGATTTTCACCATGAACGTGAGCGGGAGATAGGTGATTCCGGCGAAGGTTCCAAAGTAATGGGCATAAAACCATCCCACGACACCGATCATCCCGGCGGAGAAGACGAAGGCCAGTATCTTCACCGCGTTGATGTTCACGCCGATTCCATGGGCCACGTCTTCGTCATCATTGATGGTGGCCATGATCAGGCCGTAGCGAGATTTAACGATCTTGTTGACAACAAGGAGATAAAGGAGCACCAGGAATATGGAGAGGTAGGCGATCACCAGGAAATTGATTTTAACGTCTCCAAGGTCCATCAATAGTTTGATCCCAGCCAGGCCCACGTCACCCTTGAAGAGTTCCGAGTAGATGAAGGTGACCTCGAGAAAGACAAGGGGCAGAAGGAGCGTGAGAAGAACATAATAGAGACCCCGCGCCAAGATCACCAGAGGACTAAAAAGAAGAGCGGAGATCAAGCTGATCAGGATGGCCGGAGCAAGGGTCTTAAGAGGTCCCCAGCCATAGGCGATGGAAAGGATGGCTGCCGTATAGCCTCCAACGCCGACGAAGAAATTCGGGCCGAAATTGAGTCGGCCCGTTCCCACCGTCATCAGGGCCAGCGGAATGGCTATGGCGGAATATAGATTGGCCGTGATCAACGTATTCAAAAGGGTGGGGCTGAAGAAGTAGCAGAGGATGGGAAACACGAGCAAGCAGGCGGTCCAGATAAACGCATTCCTCCAGTATCTGGGTTCCAGCATCCAGTCCCACTTTTTCCCTTTGCGGCGAATGATAATCCGGTCTCTCTTAACTTCGGTATCTACCATAAGGCCTCACTCTTAGCGATCCCCTGCGGTCTTACCATCAGGATGATCATGACCAGAACTAAAGCAGAGAGGTTCATAAATCGGGGCTCTCCCAGCACGAAAGATACAGAAGCATGGGTAAGGCCAATAAGAAAACTGGCGATAATGGTTCCTTTGATGTTGCCCAAGCCGCCCAGAATGGCTACCAGGATGGCTGTGGTCATATAAAGTGAACCCATCCCTGGCTCCACGGACCAGACCGGCGCCAGGATCAGTGTTCCGACAATCACCGGAATCAGCACCAGCATCACGGTGAAAACATAGAGCCTCTCGACATTCACCCCGATGATCCTGCTGCTGTAAATATCCTGGGAAATAGCGCGCACCGCCAAACCCGTTCGGGTTTTAAGAAAGAAAAGGACAAATAAGAAGGTGAGGAGGAGAGCGATTCCCGCACCCGCTATAAGCTGATTGGAGATGACAGCTGTTCCGATCCTCGTGCTTCCGTTGATCAGGGTCGTCTGGACATAGACACCCGCCTGGATCGGATAGCGATAGTTGACGATTTGCTCCACAATGATGGAGAACAAGAGAAGTCCCGTCAGAAGAATCTCCTCCCGCTGCACATATTTTATAATGATGCCTTTATAGATGAGGACGGAAATAAGAAATTGGACGATGACCATTCCGATGATCGCAGGAAATAATCCCAAACCAAGTTCTTTCATGAACATCCAGGTAAGATAGACGGTGAGGGTGAAGAGGTAGGCATATCCCAGGTGGAAGATTCTCAGGACGCCGCAGATGATGGAGAAGCCCAGCGAGATGAGCAGGTAAAGAGACCCGAGGAGAAACGCGTAAATCAAGACGAGTTGGAGGGTGCCCCACATAGATCTGTTAAGCCTCTGTCCGAGTTGCCAAAAAAACGGCAGCTCGATTCATCTGCCTTCCCGGAGCCCGAACAAACTGTCTTGTATAACAAACGAGAATATTTTGCAAGCCCTTTTAGAGAAAAAAGGAACAAGCACTTATACTAAATACCGCAAAAAGAAGTCAAGAAAAAAGCTTGGATTCTTTCCCATATTACTCGCTGCCGTTGCAGTTAAGAAATACGTTGAGAAGGTCTTTTGATCTTTTTCAAAATTGAATCAGCTATTACGCTTCAAGCGAACGGTCAAGAATTAGTGTTGTAATGCTCCACGACCTGATCGATTTTAGAAATCAGGTCTTTGATACTTATCGTCCACGCACAATACGAAACCTTTCTCGAAAGGGTTCAAACATGAGCCGATACCCCCCGACTTGTTCTACAGAGAAAACGGGTCGGCGGGAGCCCGGTAATGATGTTATCGGTCAAGCTGAAGGCAAAGGGCGCTCAGAATGCAATGGTCGGAGACCAAACTTTACTGCAATTGCACAATGGAGGAGGCAAACTTTAATGTGGTGCACGGTACCCTGGCTCCTAAACCGGCCATGGCAGCTTGCTACATGATACATGATAGAGGATCAAACGCTTTTCGTGTTAGAGAAGTTACTCGCATGATGAATTGGCTGGAACGATAAACCACAAGTGGGGTTGGACAGGAATTAACGGGGCCTCCACTCCGGATAAAAAGTAGTCAGCATCTTTACCGCCCATGCCATGAACCAAAAATTTCCTTTTCCGTTTTAAGCGAAGAGGTCTAAAGGGCGAAGCGAGTTCTCCGAAGGTCCTCATCCTGGTGGATGACTGGTGCAGCAAAGGCTGACCCCGAGAAACCTAAAAAAAATCCGGCAAGGGTAATATTTCACCCTACGCCGGCTTTTTCTGCAGGCAAGAAATTGACCAATTTCTTGCCTGCTAAAAAGGATATCTTTTGTCCTAACGTTAATGCCCTTCAGTCAGATATACCACCGCTCCGACACTTGATCCCCTGACATTAGTGGGCTTTTATTAAGGTAAAATATTACTTGCCGCCCAGAGACGACTTTCCTGGGAAGTCTCCACCTGTGAATTGAATAGGGGATCCCTGAACTGGGATAAAAACACCATACAGGAAGTTAAAAGCCGCTGGCGGTTTGGTTCCACTGGCTCCACCGAGAGACGACTTTCCTGGGAAGTCTCCACCTGTGAACTGAATAGGGGATATCCCTCCCGGTTCAGGGATAAAAACGCCATACAGGAAGTTAAAAGCCGCTGGCGGTTTGGTTCCACTGGCTTCACCGAGAGACGACTTTCCTGGGAAGTCTCCACCTGTGAACTGAATAGGGGATATCCCTCCCGGTTCAGGGATAAAAACACCATACAGGAAGTTAAAAGCCGGTCGTGCATTGGTCTGCTCTGGTGCTTTGGTCTGCTCTGGTGCTTTGGTCTCGGCTGCGAAAACAGGAACGGAAACGACAAACACCACCATTAAAAAGACAGCCAATAAAGAAATCTTTTTCATTTTTTCCTACCTCCGTTTATATTTAATGTTACCCTTCTTCCTGAACAAACCAGTCACTCGATCCTCTTTGTTCCAGTTTTTCCTCTCTCCTTCCTCAAACACCACCCCCTTTGTTATTGTTGTTATTCTCGCAGTAAAAAATTTATGCCACAATCCTTTTGCTTTGTCAAGGGAAAAAATTTGTTCGCCCATCCCTATTTTCTCCCTTCCATGTATAAGAAGATCTCAGAAAAGGGATCGAAACACAAGCGAAAACTTTTTCTGCTAGCCCCCGCCCGGAGGGATCCCTTGGGCAGGATTCACCGGCCCGACCGTTTAGTCCTTGGAGCTCACAAATAGTGCTCCTTGTCAGAGTTCCTGCCCTGGATGCGTCTTTGTCCCATTCCTTTTAAGTGGGGGCTTATCGAAGGCTCGGGGAGGAATTTCTAGGTCAGAGGCAAAAACTGGGGGGACAAGGAGGAATTTCTTTCGGGTTAGCAAAGAAAACAGCGATATAAATCCCTCGGTTACGGATCATTATTGGTTATGGAGTTATCTTTGTTTTGTGCCATTGCCATACATGCCTGCTCTTGGTCGGAGCCCCCTGCCGATCGGCAGGCAGGTATTCCCGAGGAACCCTCCCTCAATCAATGGGGGCTCCACAAAGCATTACAAAAATTCATCCCGTAGCCGATGCATTGTAACGATATGGGATTTTCAGAATGGCGGACGGACGGTCATCAGCGTGAAAACGTCCATGCCGTTCGCTTCCGCCTTTGTTTTTTCCCCGTTGATTACCCGGATCATCAAATCGATCATCTCTGCCCGCAAGCCATTCAATGGCAGCCCTTCCACCAGACTTCCCGCATTGACGTCCATATCATCTCTCATGGCGTCGTAGATCCTGGTGTTACTGGCCACCTTGATCACGGGCAAGACGGGAAATCCGACCGGAGTTCCCCGACCTGTGGAAAAGAACATAAGCTGAGAGCCGCTGGCCGCAAGACCAGCCATGGAGTCTCCGTCGTAACCCGGCCCATCCTGCAGGATGAGCCCGCGTTCCGAAGGAACCTCGCCATAGTCTACCACCTGGTTGATGGTGGTGGTGCCGCCTTTAAAGATGCAGCCCATCGATTTCTCCGCAATGGTGCTCATACCTCCATCCATATTGCCGGGGGAGATGACCAGGCTCGCCAGATC
>DATHCH010000122.1:0-24371 GCA_035319625.1 Thermodesulfobacteriota bacterium | reverse complement strand
TGTATAAAACGGCTTCCAGCACGCCTCCGCCAATGGCTCTTGCTTTATCCGAGATAGTAAAGCAGGACTCCTTTTTGCTCCTCGGATCAATATCACCTACCTTCATCCCTTTCTTTACCTCCACCCCTTCTCGAAGAAGTCCTCTCAAAACACCGCTGATTTTGGCGATGACCGGGAAATCGTCTACCACCGCAACCACCGATCCCCTGTCCACTCTATCACCAACGGATTTTTGTGGATGGAAAATCCCTTTCTTCATTGTCCGGAGGACCCTTTCCGTCGTATATCCACCGATCTCACCCGGAATGCCCGTGTTAGGTTCTGCTGTCCCATTCAGGATCATCTTGCCCAGGTGATGTCCTCGATTCGTTTCGATCACGATGTGAACATCTTCCCCTGCTGTAAAACCCGGACCAAGACCGATCACCAAAGGAGCATCGTGAACCTGAGTACCTAAATTCTGTTTGGCCATGATGGCATCCACCAGGACATCGGGTTTTAAAAAAGTTTTTGTCTTCTTCCCATCGGGATCTATAAGAATTGGAATATTCCCTTTCTGCCACACGGATCCGATTTTCTCCGGCCTGGAAATAAGTTGGGCCTGAACGCCTTCCACCTCTTTCTTGCCTTCATAGATCGCCTCGCTGAAGGCCACCTCTCTTCTCACAGCCATGGGATGAGGGATTTCTGTCAAGCAGATCTTGAAATGGGACTGGTGAAGCCTGTGGGTGACCCCGCTGGCTACCTCCCCGGCCCCTCGAATTAAAACGACTAACTCACCCACGCTTTTTTTTGATTTCGTCTGCATTCCCCTCTTCATTTTCTCTCTCATCCTTGCCCCTTCTTTGTCGCCCTTTTTTATAATCTTGCCATGTATCCACATCCTTTACAATACCTATAGATTTTACACGAATCGCTCGCACATCTTGAGGATGCGTCTCAATAATGGATCTGCCTCCCACATCCCCCTCTAAATTCAACAACTCTTTCTTGTATCTCCTATGGAAAATAACAGGATGCCCTTTTCTGCCCTGAAAGGAAGGAACGATGATTCCACCTTTTCCTTTTTGGAAGGCATGGATCAAGGCATTGATCGTCCTCGTTTTGAGAAAAGGCTGATCCCCCAGAGCGATGAGAATCCCGTCACTTTTGGAGTGGAGGGCCATAAGACCTCTACCAATGGAAGCACTCATGCCCCGATACGAGCAGGGATTGATGACAACTCTCGCTTTTCGTCTGCGAAATAGATTTTTTGCCCCTTTATTTCGAATGCCAAGGACGATGACTAACTCCTGGACTTCGGATCGCAACAGAGTCTCAAAACAATGCTCTAAGACGCTCTTCCTTCCCCAGGGGAGGGATAATTTGTCGACCCCCATTCTTTTGGATTCACCGGCTCCGAGGAGAATGGCTGAAATCATCATCTTCTTCTATTTTTTGACTTTTACAAATTTAATCCGTATTCTCAATCTCTGTCAAGGTTTTGTGGCGGAATATTGACTCTTAACGCTATTGGACGCCGGCGAAAAACGAGCTAAGAGAGATAATCAAACAAGTTTTCCGTTGAATGCTTTGAGGAAGGCTGATCCGAATGCCAGTCACAGTATTGCCCTGGCTGTTTTGGATTCAGAAGCTTTAAGGGGATACCAGATTAGTAGGGGAGGCTGAACTCCTCGAAAAGTGGGATAACTGCGATGACGTCGTCTATTCTCTTCAGACCCTGCCGATGAAAATGCCTGATCCTCAGTATGTCGTAAAAAATAAGGCCGAAAAAATCTTCGATCTCGGTATGGGAATAAAAAGGAAATCCCCCCATGTCCTCCTTTACAGGGTAGGATGGGGGGATTGACAAATCCTACACTTCCTCCAGCATCGTAGTGAAGAGATCGTGATGCTCTTCTTCATCCTCAAGGATCTCTTTGAACATAAAAGCCGTCGTAACATCCCCTTCCTTTTGAGCCAGTTCAATGATCCCCTTATACATTTCGATCGCTTCGACTTCTGCCTTTGTATCAAGTTCGAGGAACTCTCTCAAACTCTCGCCAACCTTAATCGGGGCCGGCTTCGTCGTCGGCGTTCCCTCGAGATACCAAAGTCTCTCAGCAATCTTCTCAGCATGTTTCATCTCCACAATCGCCGTCTGTTGGAATTTATCCTGGACCGCAACACCCTTCACCCCTACCACCTGCACATGCTGCCACATATATTGGATGCTCACTTGAATCTCCCTGGCAATGGCATCATTTAACATCCCTTTCAGCTTGTCACTCGCTTTGATGACGGGTTTTAACGAAACTGCCATACCGTTCACCTCCTCTCTGAATTTGGATTAGTCATCGTTCATTTTCTGTTTCAATTTTCCATTAAACCCCTTTCGAAAGAAATAAGGTGAAGTACGTATTTTTCGATGAAAAGCACAGTATTTTTGAAAAGGGCTTCACCATTCGCAAATAGCTGCCCTTTCCTCTCGCTGAATCTTGAGCATCAGATTGACATATTGATTTGGTTATGATATCGCTAAGTCAAAGATGGGAACTAAATTTCTAAAAATCATCCTCCTGTCCTTCTTCTCGATCCCCATCCTCTATCTACAGCCCTCTTCTGCTCTGGCTGCCCTCATCACGGATGTGAGGTCTTGGTCAGCCACGGATCACATCCGAGTGGTCATCGACCTCACGGAATCCGTCCAATATGAGAGCGCATCACAGGAAAGTCCTCCTCAATTTCAGCTGGAATTAAAAGGGGTCTATTTCTATACCCCCAAGCGAGAGTTAGAAGTCAAAGATCCATTTCTTAGCAAGATTACTTTAACCGATCTTGGCGATGGAAGAGTCAGAATTATTTTTCATCAAAAAAAAACCCTGAACGCCAATGTCTTCCTTCTAAAGCCTTACCAAGATAAACCCCATCGCCTTGTCATTGACCTTATTGACGTATCGCTGGAGAAAAAGGAAATAGAAGAGAGGCAAAAGCAAAAAGAGATCAGACCAAAAGGGACCAAGATCGTCGTCATTGATCCCGGTCACGGCGGGGAAGATCCGGGAGCCATCGGTCCGAAAAAGACGATGGAAAAGGATATCGTGTTAAAGGTGGGAGCGAAATTGGTTCAACTCCTTAATCGAGATAAGGAAATTCAGGCATTCCTTACCCGAAAAGGAGATTATTTTATTCCTTTGGGCGGTAGAAGTAAGATGGCAACGGATTACGGTGCCGATTTATTTGTCAGCCTCCATACAGACGCAAGTTTCAACCCGCAGGCCAGAGGGTCCTCTGTCTACTGCCTCTCCCTCTCCGGAGCCACGGATGAAGCAGCCAAGATCCTGGCTGACAAAGAAAATTTGTCAAACGTTTTGGGCGGTGTTACCTCAAGGCCTATTATCGACAGAAAAGATGACTTAGAGCCGATCTTATTAGACCTCATGCAGAACAATACGATGAGGGAGAGCTTTCGATTTGCTGAAACCGTTCTCAAGGACCTCAAGGCTGTCAACCCATTAAAATACTCTTCCTATCGGCAGGCCAACTTCATTGTTTTAAGAGCCGCGAAGATCCCCTCTGTGCTGATCGAGATGGCTTACATCACGAATAAGGAAGACGAACGCTTGCTCAATCGCAACGACTTTCAAGAAAAAATAGCGAAAGCCCTCAACACCTCCATTAATAAATACTTCAGACCCTAACGTCTTCGTCTTCTCCTATTGACGTCTGGTAGCGGAGCAGCCCCGTTACTGCGTTTACACGTCGACCATTTTCTAAGATCCTGCAAAGGAGTGCCCAGTCCAATTTCCTTGCAGAAACATCGCTATGCGGCTTGCTTTATTTACGGAACACGCCCTGTCCTGCTCTTTGCGGGATAGGGGGGTAAGCGGCACAATATAAATCGTATTACAATACCGGGGAACCCCGCCATGTGGGCGGGAGCTTCACTTTTTCAAAGATTCCCAAAAAAACATTTGACAAATTCCACCATTATCGGATATATAGAAGTTAGCCACGAAGGCGATGCTCCTACGAAAGGCGCGGCCAGAAGTGGCTTTTTTATTGATGGAATGAGCGTGGAAAATAGGAAAAAGTCCATCGCAGTGATCGACGGTCAGGGTGGGGGGATCGGAAGTACCATCATTAAGCGCTTGCGAGAAAGCTCTGGCGAGGACGTGGAAATCATTGCTTTGGGAACAAATGCAATGGCAACCGGAGCGATGCTGAAAGCAGGAGCCAACAAAGGCGCTTCCGGGGAAAATGCCATTGTCCAAACCGCAAAAACGGTAGATATCATCATCGGGACAACGCCCATCCTGTTGGCCAATTCAATGATGGGAGAGTTGACTCCTGTAATGGCAGAGGCCATTGCTTCGTCACCTGCGATGAAATTTCTCCTGCCGCTAAAAATGCCGGGCGTCGAAATCGTCGGTGCGCCGAAGGAACCCCTTCCCCATTTGATTGATCAAATGATCAGACGGATCCAAGAATTGGTTGGAACCTGAAGGGGAACAGCTCCGGACACGAATCACGGACACGTTATTTATTTTATGGGAGGAAACCATGTGTGAGGCAAATGCATACTTAATGAAAGAAGGAAAGGAAGAATTGGTTTTGGAGGATATTTCCATCCTTCGGCCGGAAAAGGACGGACTCTATCTCCAAAATATCTTTGGAGAACAAAAACGGATTAAGGCTCGAATTAAAGAGATGAACTTGATCGATCACCGAATCCTCCTCGAAGAAGGATAATGCATTGATTGCGGATAACAGATTTCGAATTGCGGATTGAAAAAATCTGAGAAATTTGAAATCTGAAATTAGAAGGCCACGAAGGTCTTGTTTCTGACAGAAGTCAGAAAGTCTTCGTGGCCTTTTTGTTTTTACGGCCAATCGCAGAAAGGGGCGATATGGTTCCTCCTAAAACTGGAAAGCCGACTTTGAGCCATCAAATGAAGAACTCTTTCTTCTGTATTCCCCTTTTCCTTCCCTCCCTTCTATTGTTTTCCGCATCCTCCGCATTCGCTGCCCGGCCTCTCACGACTGGAGACGCCTGGACTGTTGAGAATGGCGAATTTCAGTTGGAAGCAGGCGTCCATGCCGCGCTCCAGGATAATCATGATAAAGAAATCTGCCCTTCCTTTACATGAACTTACGGGTTACTGGAAAGGATGGATACGGGTATTGGAAGCGCATTTTCCTTTGTTCCTCCTAAAGATGGAGAAAAATGGCTTTGGAGACACGGATCTGAGACTGAAATACCGACCGTTGGACGAGAAGGAATGGATACCTCCTTTGCCATTTTAGGCGACCTCAAAATACCCACAGCCAGCCAATCAAAGGGATTGGGTACGGGAAAGACCGATTGTGGCATTATTGCGGTGGCTACAAAAACCCTCAGTAAGAGGGTGGTTGTTCATCGTAATTTAGGATACACTTTCCTTGGCGAACATCGGGCGAATAATGAATTGAATTACTGCGGTGCAGTTCAACTTATTCTCTCTGACAAATGGTCATTGGTAGGAGAAATCGTGGGAGTGAATAATTTCAAGGGTCGCAATGGCGATGGTCCTCTCGCCGGCCTTTTTGGAACCCAATACCTCATTAAAGAGAGCATCGTTTGGGATGAAGGAATTGGAATAGGAATGAATAAGGCCGTTCCTGATTTTCGGGTCACAACAGGCTTGACAGTGCTCTTCAAACCCTGACATAGACGGCGTGTCGTTCAGTGGTAAAATCTTTGTCGAAGGAGGTTCCTATGCATATACCTGACGGTTACTTAGGGCCCGAAACCTATGTTCCACTCTACGGAGTTTCTGTCGGCTTCTGGGCCATTGCACAGAGCAAGCTTAAAAAACAGCTATCTTTAAAACATGTCCCTTACCTCGCCATGGCTTCGGCATTTTCTTTCCTTATTCAGATGTTTAATATCCCCATTCCCGGAGGTACGAGCGGCCATGCGGTTGGCGCAAGCATCGTTGCCATCCTCTTAGGGCCTTGGACTGCAGTTTTATCCGTGTCTGTCGTGTTAATCATCCAGGCCCTTGTTTTTGGCGATGGCGGCATTACTGCAGTTGGAGCGAATTGTTTTAACATGGCCGTGGTCATGCCTTTCGTGTCCTACGGGGTATTCAAACTCATTAAAGGAAAATCAGAAGGTGGGGTAAGACTTGCAGTTTCGGCCTTTCTTTCCGGATACCTTGGCCTCTTGGTAGCCGCCCTGTTTACTGCCGTTGAGCTCGGAATTCAGCCTTTGATCGCAACAGGAGCTGACGGCAGACCTCTTTATGCACCGTATCCCCTATCCGTTGCAATTCCCGCCATGGCTATCGAACATCTCTTTCCTTTCGGAATGGTGGAAGGATTGGTAACGGTGTTATTATTAAAGTACTTCCTAAAACACGAGCACGATCTTGTGTATGCCCTATCGGGTCACTCGAAGACCAGGTAACTTGTAACGAGGCTTGAGATGACAAAATTTCAGAAGAAACTCTGGATTGGCCTTTTGGTGATCGCACTATTCACTCCTCTCGGCATCCTCCTTCCTGATAAATTTAACGCGAGGGACGCATGGGGTGAATGGGGAACAGACAAACTTGAGAAGCTCCTTGGATTTGTTCCCGAAGGCCTGAAGAAATTGACCGACCTATGGAAGGCTCCGATACCTGACTACAGCTTTGGTGGTGAAGGAGCGTCAAAAAGCCTTCGGGTCGTCTCTTATCTCGCATCAGGATTCCTGGGTATAGGAGCATGCGCCTTGATCGCGTTTATCATTTCGAGGTCTATAGCAAGACATGGCAAATAAAATACCTTCATTCCTCTTAGACCGATCTTCTTATTCTCCTCCAAAACGGGGTTCGGGAAAGGTAAAAGTATCCTTTGTCGAAAAAGGAATAAATCATCTCGCAGGTGTGATCAAAAGGGGGTACATCCACTGGGAGGTTTTGTCGAAAAAAGGTTTTTTCCAAAAGATCGATCCGAGGATAAAGATCCTTTTCCTCGTCTTTTTCATCATCATTGTAAGTTTGAAAAGAGACCTTCTGTCAGAGTTCTACGTTTCGATCTTCATCTTTGTGCTCGTCCTGCTCTCGCGCTTAAAGGTTGTAACATTCTACAGAAGGGTTCTTCTTTTTGGGTTCATCTTTGGTTTCTTGATTGCCTTGCCCTCTGCTCTCAATCTCATGACAAAAGGAGAAATTATTCTGCCCGTTGCCACCCTTTCGAGGCCCCATGACTTCTGGATCTATCATGTTCCCGCAACGATCGGAATCACCGCGGCAGGAATGTTGGGAGTGGCCATGCTTACGATGAGAGTGATCAATTCTTTGTCGTTATCATTTCTGGTGCTTTATACGACGCCTTTCCCCGAGATGGTGAGGGCTCTCAAAATTTTGAAAGTCCCTGATACCTTTCTGATCATCATTAGCCTCTGTTATAAGTACATCTTTATCTTCTCAAAGACTGTAGAAGATATGTACCTCGCCAAGCGAGCCAGGATGCTGAGGGAAGAGAACAATAAGAAGGCCAGGGAATGGATTGTTGGACGGCTCGCCTTGATTTTTCGCAAAACCCAGCTCAGGTGTGAAGAGGTGTTCAGGGCTATGGTTGGCAGAGGCTTTTCTGATACGATCAAGCTTTATGGCTTCGGAAAAATGCGTGCAACAGACTGGGCATCGGGAGCCATCCTTTTTTCTATGGGTTTGTTATTTCTTCTGATGTGAGGTTGTTTTATGGAAAAGATTATAAGACTCAAAGGCATAAGCTACAGTTACTACGATCAGATTCCTGCCCTCTCCGAGATAAACCTTGACGTCGTTGATGGAGATAATCTTGCCGTTATTGGCGCCAATGGCAGCGGAAAATCCACACTGCTCCAGATCATGGGAGGATTAAGATATCCTTCAAAAGGAAGATTCCTCTTTCGCGAGGCCGACGTGTCGGAGAAGTTTCTGCGTGATAAGGGATCCGTTAAGTTCTTCCGGAAGAGTGTGGGGTATGTCTTCCAGGATTCGGATGTTCAACTTTTTTGTCCCACCGTGTTGGATGAGCTTCTTTATGGTCCCCTCCAGTTGGATATCGATGAGAAAGAAGCTCTGGACAGGGCCTTTGAGGTCATGCAGATGCTGGAAATAGAACACCTCAAGGAGAGACCTTCCTACATGCTTTCAGAAGGTGAGAAGAAGAAGGTGGCGATCGGGTCGGCGTTGACTATGAACCCGGAGGTTTTTCTACTGGATGAACCGACAAACGGCCTGGACCCCAGGACTCAGGTTTTTCTAGTAGAACTTATGTTTGCGCTGAATGAGGCGGGAAAGACGATTGTTCTTGCCACCCATGATCTTGGGCTGGTCGCCGAGCTCGGGGCCCGCGTGGTCGTCCTCTCGGAGGATCACCGAATTGTAAAGATCGGAAGTACCGATGAGATTCTCGGAGATCAGGATCTTCTGCTCAGAGTGAACCTGATCCACGAGCATGCGCACCTCCATGGAAAGACCAAGCACACCCATCTTCATTCGCATTATCTACTGCACAGGCACTCATCCTAATATTTTTTCCTGTTTCTCTCGGCAGGCTAATGACGGTTTCACCATCCCTGCCCTTACTTTCGCGGGAGTGAACTCATTCTCGTAAAAGCCCGAAAAACAGGTCAAGATGGCTCTTCTAAGGCTCTTTTCCGGAGTTCCCTTGGATCAGATTGACAATAGATAGTATCCGAAATTTTCGGTGTCTGTGCTTGCCTAGCGCAACCCAGCGTTGGAATGAGCAATCAAAGTTGATCATCAACGCGACAAAGAATTATTTAAAATTTTGTCACCGGCCCGAATTTCGATATCCATCCTATTTTCTCGAGGAGGCAGAACGCAGACGAATTTTTCCTTATACGCACAAGACGGATTATAGGCCATATTGAAGTCCAAGACCATCTTATAATCTGGCAGAACCTCCGCATCGAGATACCTTCCACCTTCATAAGTCTCTTTTCCGTTTGTCTTATCTTTAAAAGGGACAAGAAGAGTATCGCTCAAAATGGATTTGTAAATTTCAATAGCATATTGCTTCCCATCTAACGTGAAACGGAATTTCCCGTAACTAAGATAACGCTTGTTTGTCCCTTTGTTAGTTAAGAAGGTGGCATAATATTTCGGGTTATTAATATTGAAAACGAAGCGCTCAATCCTGCCAGAAAAGATATATTGGAGGTTGAAAGGATAGCATTTTAACACCTTAAAGTTTCTTTTGTCCTGAGGAAGAAGCGGAGAACGTGGATGGTTTCTAAGAAAGGTATCCCGTTCCTTTTTCCACCCGAGAACCCGTTGTTCTTCGAGTTTCATTTCTTCCTGGGTCACTCCGTCTACCACAACAGGAATTCCTTGGATCAGAGAGAAAATCCCGATCATCAATAGAATAGAAATGATTTTCCCTTTCTTCATGCGGAGCCATCAAGACCTCTCGTATCTTAACAAATAGGATACCCACGTGCAAATCATCTATAGTCTTGACAGATTTAACGGTATTCAGTATAGTGGCGTTATACCCGATAAAGAATAACGATGGAAGTGAAACCATGAAGATCGGTTATAAAGTCTGGCTGGACAATCATGGGAAGGCCTTTGGAGATGGTCCTTATGAGCTTTTAAGGCGGGTGGAAAAACACATGTCCCTCCACCAAGCGGCCAATCAAATGGGTATGTCCTACAGCAAGGCATGGCGCCTAATCCGGACCCTGGAAGAAAGGCTTGGCTTTGCTCTTCTCGACCGGAAAGTCGGAGGTCCATCCGGAGGAGGCTCCAGCGTAACCTCCCAGGGAAAGGACCTCATGAGCCATTATGAGCGATTTCGGGAAGACGTGGAAAAGGGTTTGGTGGAAATCTATGATAAACATTTTGGGCCGCGGAAATAAAAGGATGAAAAAGAATTCTTTGATAGCCCTTCTTCTCTTTGTCATGGTGATCCAAAGCGCTCAATTCTCGTTTGCCGGACCAGCAAAAGAGATTACCGTCTCTGCTGCGATTAGCCTCAAAGACGCATTTGTAGAGATGGGGAAGATCTTTAAAGAGAGGCATCCAGGAGTAAAGTTGGTGTTTAATTTTGCCGCTTCAGGGGATCTTGCAAGGCAGATTGAGGCCGGCGCCCCAGTCGACCTGTTTGCCTCGGCGGCACAAAAGGACATGGACGATCTTGACCGCAAGGGCCTCCTTGTGGCCAATTCGAGGACCAATTTTGCGAGCAATAAAGTGGTCTTGGTAAAACCCGCTCGTTCAAGGATCCCCCTAAACTCATTTCAAGACCTCCAGAAAAATGAAATAAAAAGGATGGTCATCGGAAATCCCAAAACGGTTCCGGCGGGGAGATATGCAGAAGAGGTTTTAAGATATTTTAGTTTATGGAATGTGATCAAGGAGAAACTTATCTTTGCTGAACATGTCAGACAGGGTTTGGACTACGTTGCGAGGAATGAAGTCGACGCAGCCATCGTTTATTCAACAGACGCTTTCATCAGAGATAAACAAGTTAAAATTGTTGCCGTCGCACCGGATGGGAGCCATCAGCCCATTATTTATCCCATTGCTTTGGTCAAGGGGACCAAGAATGAAAATTTAGCAAAATCATTTATTTCTCTTATCCTGTCTGAAGAGGGGAAAAAGGTTCTTCAAAAATTTGGATTCGGGATATTAAAATAAAAAGCCATGGAAAGCACCCTATTATTCTCGCTGAGACTTTCCATACAGGTGGCATTGGCCGCAACTTTCTTAATTGTGATGGTGGGGGTTACGGTCGCGTATCTCCTTGCCAGTAAGAACTTCAAGGGAAAGGAGTTTATTGATATACTCTTCACCCTCCCTCTGGTGCTGCCGCCCACGGTGACAGGGTATTATCTGATTATGCTCTTGGGGAGAAATGGTTTGATCGGCAGGTTCGTTTACGATTGGACAGGATGGGGGATCATGTTTACCTGGTACGCAGCCGTCCTTGCCTCCTTTGTGGTAGCTCTGCCGCTGATGATCAGGACCGCAAGAGCCGCTATCGAATCCGTGGACAAAAGCCTCATCGACGCTTCGCTCACCTTGGGCCATTCAGAATTTGAAACGGCCCTCCGGGTCGTGCTTCCCCTTGCAAAAAAAGGCATGATTGCCGGAACGGTCCTTTCCTTTGCTAGGGCGATGGGAGAATTTGGTGCAACCCTGATGGTTGCAGGAAACATCCCTGGAAAAACAAACACCATGCCTCTTGCGATTTATACCTCCGCGAGCAGTGGGGATTGGTCAAAGGCCAATGTAATGGTCATTTTCTTTTCTCTCCTGTCAGGGCTATTTCTTTATATCGCAAACCAATTTACTAGAAGGAGTATTTAATGGGATTATCAGTAAAATTGTTGAAAAAAGTCAAAGGATTTACGCTCGACGTCGAATGGAAGATAGGGAATGAGCTCGCCATTCTTTTTGGTTATTCGGGGTCAGGGAAGTCCTTAACCCTTCAGTGCGTCGCCGGTCTTATGGAACCTGACGAAGGATTCATTCGCTCCAACGGGGACCTCTTTTTCAATAGCACCTTGGAAATAGATGTGCCTCCTCAAAAACGATCCTTCGGATATGTTTTCCAGGATCGTGTTCTTTTCCCCCATATGACCGTGAGAGGAAACATAGCCTACGGGCTGAAAGGACTGCGTTATTCTGAGATAAAGGATAAAGTGGGCGAAATGATTAATTTGTTCCGCCTCCAGGGGTTGGAAGACAAGTTCCCTTCAGAAATCTCCGGAGGGCAAAAACAGAGGGTCGCGCTTGCGAGAGCCCTCATCCGGAGACCCAAAGCACTCCTTTTAGATGAACCCTTTTCAGCGCTCGATAGTCCGATTCGGCTGGAAATGAGAAGGCTCCTGAAGGATATCAGAAATGATTTTGATATCCCAGTGGTCCTCGTGACGCACGATGTGATCGAAGCTTATACCATGGCCGACAAAATCATTGTCTACTCGGAAGGGAGAGTCGTCAAGACAGGTTCGCCATCCGAAATCTTTTATCACCCGGTAGGCTTAGAGGCGGAACCACTTCGGGATAGAATTTGAAACCTCCCAACGAAAGGGAGAGTCTCGAAGGGTGGCGGGAAAGCATTACTGTCCCTTCTCCCTCTCTTCAATATGAATCTCAATCTGTTCAGGCGTTTCACATCCTCTCAGGCTGGAAACCATCCCTTTGATCGTCTTGGTTAAGAAATCTTTGACGAAAGGGGTCATGGAAATTGGCCTTCCATCAACCCTTAGAAAAATCTCTTTCTCTTTTTTCGACTTCAGGACCTCTTTCTCGATAAAGTTGGCTAAACCCCTCATATCTTCAAGGTCGAAGCAGGGAACGCCCACACGAAATTTTTGGTTCGATACGATAGCAATGAGGTTATCTTTCTTTGTGCAGAGGAGTTTCTTGTGTTTCTCCTTCCGAAAAATCTCAATCTTAGGCTGAACATCTCTTTTGTATCCTTCTGAGAGGATAAGGTCCACATCCTGAATCCATTTCCCCCGGATCTCACCCAGGGTTAAATCCTTTTCCACATCCCGAATCAGGGCGAGCTTTTGCGGCGACGAGATGACGACGGTGTGTGCCCCTGCTTGCTTATGTCGCCAGCTGTCTTTCCCTTCCCGATCCACTTCAAACCCGTGCATGTCGTGCTTGACCGTTGCAACCCGGTAACCCCGCTGGCTTAACTCGGGGACCAATTTTTCAATCAGCGTGGTTTTCCCGCTGTCCGATTTTCCAACAATAGAAATGATGGGAATCATTACAACACACTCTGTGCGAGTTTTGAGCTCGGAGTTAGGAGTTCGGCGTTTGAGCTCTTTCATATTTTGAGGACTCCGGACTTATTACTCCGAACTCCGAACTGTATCAATCAGTTGAACCTTAACTTTCTCCCCCGCCTTCACGATCTCCCGGTCCTCAGGGATGACGATCAAGCCATTTGCCCTAACCATGGATCTTAGAATTCCAGACCCTTGCTCTCCGGTCGTGGTCACAACGTATTGGTTATTCTGAAAGGAGACGAACCCTCTAACGAAATAACGTCTTCCGGTCATTTTCTTGATCTCCTCTTTTGAGATGGCCTCGACCAGGGGCCGAAAAATCTGACGGCAGCCCATCATCTTCAAAAGAGAGGGTCTCACAAATTGCTCAAAGGAAATCATGGATGAGACGGGATTGCCGGGAAGGCCGAACACCGGTTTTTCCCCGATCGTCCCAAAAGCCAAAGGTTGCCCGGGCCTCATGGCCACTTTCCAAAATACCATCTCCATACCCAACTGCTTCATGACATCCTTGACAAAATCATAGTCACCCACGGAAACCCCGGCTGAGGAGATCAGGACATCTGCGCGAATTCCCTGACGAAGTTTCTCCTCGATCTCCTCTTTTCGATCCTTGGCAATACCCAATTGGAGGGGGATGGCCCCACAATCTTTCACCTGGGCCCCTAAGGTGTAAGAATTGCTTGAGATGATTTTGACCTCATCCAGATCTCCGTCCACATCGACTAATTCGTCTCCGGTACAGAGAATAGCGACCAGCGGTCTCTGATAAACAGAGACAAAGGAGCGTCCTACGGAAGCAAGCATCCCCACCTCGGCAGGGCGCACAATATCCCCTCTGGAGATCACACGATCTCCTTGTTGCACATCCTCCCCAGACTTTCGGATGTTCTCGCCAGGCTCAGCCGCCTTGAAGATCGAGACGATTCCATTTTCCTTCTTTGTCACTTCAACTGGTACAACCGTATCTGCTCCCTTTGGAATGGGAGCACCCGTCATAATTCGGACGGCCTTTCCTCTCTCGACGGTCTTGGTTGAAATAAAACCCGCGGGAAGATCTTCGATCACGACTAATCGCACGGGATGAACCTGCGAGGCCTGCCGAACATCCTCTGATCTCAGGGCATACCCATCCATTGCTGAATTGTCCAAGGGGGGGATATTTCTCTTAGCAAAGATGTCTTCCGCGATCACCCTTCCCAAGGCATCTAAAAGCGAGACCTTTTCGAATCCTAAAGGCTGGACGTGAGAAAGAATTTTATTTAAGGCTTCGTCTACCAGAATCATATAGGAAATATAACATAAAACCGACCTTATGGAAATTTAAAGCCCAAAACAAGAAGTCCTACATGCCTCGGAGTTCTTTCAGACCTTCTATTTGGAATTATATCATGTTGCAAGAACCCTTTCTTAAGGCACCGTGGGCTGTTCGGGTAAGTCCGGAGAGTATGCATCTTGCGCTTCAATCGAAACCAATTAAGCAAATTGCCCATTCGATACGCGACTGAGAGCCATCGTTAGCCTTCACAGTAATTTGCGGAGCCACTCTCTTGTGGGCATAAAGTGATGTTTGAAACATAGGAAACGGGTGGAAATTATCCAAAAGTCTATTTCCAGCAATATCGAGAGCTGAAATGATGCTTAATTATTAAAAAAGTTATTAATTTCAATTGCTTACATAATTATTATTTTGCCATCATTTTCTCTTGACATTTTTTTCACTTTCAAATATAATTACTTTATAGCTACATTGTGATTACGAGATCCGTGGTGCGTCATATAGTTTTGAAAGAATCTAATTTACGCTATGCCCCCTAAAAAAGTTCCATTACCTTACGTGCCAGCTCAGATAGAAGAACTGAATTTTGTTCAAAACAAATCCAAGTTCGAACTCTACGGCGAAGAGATGATTGAAAAGGTCGTCAAACTGAGCGGGAATAGCGGCCGGGTTTATCTTCCTCCGGAATGGGTGGGAAAACATGTCAAGATCATTCGGATTGAGTGAGAAGGAGATGGGGAGGAAGACCAAAATCCGGAAGATCAGACCCCAAGATCTCCCTGAAATCGTTTCTATCCAGGAATCAATATTACAGAAAAAGGTTTCAAAAAAGTGGATCCAAATAGTGAATGCCCGCCTCAAAAAACAAGAAGCGGTGGCTTTTGTCGCTTCCATGGAGGGTCGGGTTGTGGGTTTCATCATCGGGGAGATCAAAGGCGAAAGTTTTGGTTTGGAGCAAAGCGGTTGGATCGAAGTGGTCGGAGTCCATCCCAGTTATATGGGGATCGGAATCGGCCGAATCTTGGCTGAGAAGCTCTTTGAAATTTTTCAAAAGAAGGGAATCCGGGACATCTACACCACCGTGCTCTGGGATGCCGGTGATATGCTTTCTTTCTTCAAGGCTATTGGTTTTGACCGTTCCCCATTTATCAATCTTAGGAAACAGTTGGATTGAAGCCCTTCGCCTAAAGGGGGAGCTTCCGGGTTGGGTGCAAAAAACATAAACAACCTGCGCAGCTGAAGGCCATGGCTGCCGAGATGCCTATCAGCTTGCTGGAAAAGTCATTTTTTGCAGGTTGCTCAAAAATGCCCATATACAAGGCGCCCGAAATCCTGAGGAGTGAGGAGTGCTTGGGTGTACGCCGCAATGACGAAGAATGAGGGCAACGCCGCTAATGGGCGTTTTTCAGTAACCTGATCGAGGGGCTAAAAAATGAGGTACGCAGAGACAGGGTTTAATTTAGAAATTGATCTATCCCGAGAAAACGTTGAGAGGGTAGAAACTGACCCAAGATTGACCGAACTTCACCTTGGGGGCTTGGGTACTAACGCCAAGATATTATGGGATAGGGTTCCCCCTGAAACTGAACCCTTTTCTCCTGATAATCTACTGATATTCAGCACCGGTCTTTTAGGTGGCACACCTGCTCCTGGTGCTAATCGTACCATTGTTTCCACCTTTTCTCCTCAGACTTTGTTAATGGCATATTCAATGATGGGGGGATTTTGGGCGCCAGAATTGAAGTATGCCGGTTATGACAAAGTGATCTTTCGCGGCAAGTCCCCTAATCTGGTTTATTTGTGGATAAACAATGACAAAGTAGAAATACGTGATGCCTCTCATCTGCGTGGTAAAGGCGCTGTTGAAACTGCAGAACTTATTAAACAGGAGTTGAAGGAGCCGAACGCCCAGGTGGCTGCTATCGGACTGGCCGGTGAGAACAGGGTCTATACGGCTTCCATCGAGCAGGGCCGCTCCAGTGCCAGCCGACTCGGAGTAGGCGCCGTTATGGGAGACAAAGGGGTAAAGGCTATAGTTGTTCGTGGAACAAAGGACGTTAATGTTGCCCGACCGGCTGAATATATGGAGCTCTGCAACGAAGTGCTGAAGTACATAAAAGTCCGGGAAGAACATCCAGTTCCGGGGGTAATGACCATTTTACAGGGGCTTGGGTCACCGCAAGAAATGAAACACGTTGATGAGGAGTGGCACACCCAGAATTTCATGTGGGGGAATGCCCGCACTCGGAAAAAAGATTATTGGAACAAGGAAGTCGAAGAGAAGTGGAAGGAGACTCAAGAAAACGTGCGGAAGCGGTTAATAAGTTGCTATAACTGTCCGATGAAATGCGGGGCGATCATTTCCGTCCCAGGACTTTCAACCTACATGATGAAATGTTTCTCGAAACTTACTTATACTATGGCGGCCTATTCAGACCTGGATTTTGGTTTTAAAATCGCTCAACGTGCTACGGAGTATGGCGTGGACGGGTTCTCAACCCCGCAAATTATGGCCTTCGCCTTTGAGCTTAAAGAAGCCGGCATTTTGACTGACGCGGACTTTGCAGGATGCCCATCCGATAATGAGGGGAAATTCTATTGGTTACTCGACAGAATTGCCCGGCGAGAAGGGATAGGAGATGTGTTGGCCAATGGCACCTTTTGGGCGGCCCAACAGATCGGCAAGGGCGCAGAAGCATATGCTCATAATAACATTAAGAAACATGAGCAGTTGCCTCTCAAGCTGGGAATGCTGAATCCCGTTTATTTCCTTATGTATGCTACCGGCGAGAAGATAAACATTACCCAAATTGAAGGGCAGTTCCCTCAGTCACCTTTTCCTACGATGGAGGAGAGAGAAGACTTTGTAAAGGATTGGATCCAGGTTCCTGATGAAAAGTTTAAGCAATATCTTCTGGACTGGGAAATGCGGGGAGAACGCTCAAATCCATATTACCCGACTGTTGACATGTCCGTTGACATTGTTGATTGGCAAGAGAAGATGCACTACATTGATGACGCCCTCGGGGTGTGCTCCGGTTTGTCATCATTTCCGTTGAAGCCTCCCTATCACATGCACAATTACCCGCGTTTTATCTCATCGGCAACCGGGATCGATATGGATGAAGCCGGCCTCACGCAGGTATATAACAGGAACCGAACTTTACTTAGGGCCGTTAATGTGAGAAGAGGCTTGAGGAGAGCCGATGAGAAGCCGCCAGAGGACCATTGGAAGAAAAGATTTCCCGAGCTCGAAGAAAAGCTCCTGGATGCGTATTACAAATTTAAGGGGTGGAATAAGGATGGTATTCCAACGAAGGAGACCCTGCACGAATTGGGTATGGATTACATCAGCGAAGACTTAGAACAGAGAGGAATTATAAAAAATGGCCAAGATTAAGAAAAAAATCAAGTCAATCAAGATCGACCTTGATAAATGCAATGGTTGCCGGGCATGTGAGGTAGCCTGCTCAGCATTTCACGCCAAACCAAAATATAGCAGCAATAATCCAGCGAGGTCTCGTATTCGGCTGATTCGTGAACCAATAAGAGACGTATATCTTCCCGTTTACGCGGGTGATTACGCGAAAGCCGAATGTGCGGGCAGAGACAAATATGTGATTGACGGAAAGGAATACGACGAGTGCGACTTCTGCAGGGCTTCCTGCCCATCCAGGGACGTTTTCAAAGAACCCGATTCCAGTCTTCCTCTCAAATGCGATATGTGTGAAGATGATCCGCCGCAAGAAAAGCCCTTGTGTGTTCAGTGGTGCTTAAATGATGCCCTGACTTATGAAGAAAGGGAAGAGGAAGTCGAAGAAGAAGTGAAGCTGGAGGACGTGGAGATAGGGTTGGAATCCATGGTAGACAAATATGGATTGCAGAAGGTAATGGACACCGTTGCCCGAATGGCAAAGAAGGAATGAAAGAAAGGGTTCAAGGATTCCAGGGTTCAGGTGTAAAGGAGGTCAGAATAAAGGATAGGAATTAGGAGACTGAAAAGCGGTTTAAGATCGTTAGAAAATGAACCCTTGGCCCCTTGAATCCTCGAATCCTTGACCCCTTTCTCCCCAATGGCACTCATTGGGAGAAGAACCAAAAAGCAACACGAAAGGAAAGAATAGAAAAAGATAGTGGAGACTGTACCCCTAGCCCCCTTCAAAGTGGTCATCGATGGCATTAAAGAGGCAGGTGGAGACGCCTTCAAATTCTGCTATCAATGCGGAAAATGCGATACGGTGTGCCCTTGGAATCGTGTCAGAAAATTTTTTGTTCGCAGAATGATCAATCAGGCAAAGTTCGGCGTGGTTCCTTTCGAATCCGAAGACATATGGCTATGTGCCACCTGCGGTAGATGCCCTCAGCGATGCCCCAGAGGCGTAGAAATAATCGACGTGATGAGAGCGATGCGCAGGCTGTTGGTGCCGGACGGTGTCGTTCCTGCCAGTATCCCCAATCTTCGGGGTATCATGACAAGCTTTGCCAGTGTAGGCAATCCTTGGGGACAAGAACCAAAGGACCGGGCAAATTGGGCTAAAGATCTGGGGGTAAAGGAGTTCGGCGAGGGCACGGAGTTACTCTATTTCCCCTGCTGCTATCCCAGCTATGACCCAAGATTAAGAAAGGTAGCTCAAGCCACGGTCAATATCCTCAATAAGGCAGGGGTAGATTTTGGGATACTGGGTCCCAAGGAGAATTGCTGTGGTGAGAGTATACGCAAGGCGGGCAACGAGACATTGTTCAAACGCCTCGCCAGGGAAAACATCAAGACTTTTATCGAAAATGGGGTGAAGAAGATCCTTGTTGCTTCCCCCCATTGCTACCACACCTTCAAGAACGAGTATCCGGAATTCAAGGTCAACTTTGAGGTGGTCCATATCTCCCAATATCTATTTCAGCTAGTTAACGAGGGAAAACTTGAACTGACAAAGGAGTATAGGAAGAAAGTGACTTATCATGACCCATGTTACCTGGGCCGGCATAATGGCATCTATGATCAACCTCGTGAAGTCTTGAAGAAGATACCCGGTTTGGAACTGAATGAGATGGCCGATGCGCGGGAAGATAGTCTCTGTTGCGGAATGGGGGGAGGCAGGATTTGGATGGAAACTGCAAAGGGTGAAAGATTCTCCGACCTCAGACTGGAACAAGCGATCGGGGTTGGGGCCGAAGTGCTGGCAACTTCCTGCCCGTATTGCATCACTCAATTCGAGGATAGCAGGTTAACCCTGAAGGGTAGTGAGGTCATACAGATTAAGGACATCACGGAGATTCTCCAGGAAGTGATATAGCTACGGAAGAAACTTGATGAGGTGATAGAAAGTGGAAAATGAACTGGAAAAAATTGAAGACCAGATTCGCAAAAGTCTCGCAGACAGTATTCGCAAGAGTTTCGAAGGCAATCATTTTGGTGATGTGATGGTGGTCGGTGGAGGGATCAGCGGTGTTCAAGCCTCTCTTGATCTTGCCGCTGCGGGATTTAAGGTGTATCTGGTTGACAAAGCGCCCGCCATTGGCGGCCATATGGCGCAGCTTGACAAGACCTTTCCGACCAATGACTGCTCCATCTGAATACTTGCGCCCAAACTGGTCGAGGTCGGCCGGCATCCCAACATAGAGGTCCTGACGTATACGGAAGTTGACCGTGTCGAAGGTGAAGCAGGAGACTTCAAGGTCACCCTGCTTAAAAAGCCCAGATATATTCTCGAGGACAAATGCACGGGTTGTACGACCTGCGTAGAATACTGCCCGGTCCAATACCCCGATCAGTTTAATCAGGAAATATCGAAGAACAAAGCCGTCCATATCTACTTCGCTCAAGCCATTCCCCTGATCACGTATATTGACGAAAGCTGTCTTTACCTGAAAGAGAAGAAATGTCGTATTTGCGAAGGAGTCTGTAAGAATCAGGCCATCGATTTGAATCAAACGGCGGAGAAGGTGGAAATCAAAGTCGGGGCGATCATTCTGTCTCCTGGCCTTGAGCCATTCGATCCTAATGTGAGAGATGACTATGGATACGGAAAGATGCAGAACGTGGTCACCAGCCTTGATTATGAACGGCTGATGTGCGCCACCGGGCCGTACGAAGGCGAGATCCTGCGTGCTTCCGACAAGAAGCATCCGCATAACGTAGCCTGGATTCAATGCGTCGGTTCCAGACGGGTTACTCCGGGCGAAAACAGCTACTGCTCAGGCGTATGCTGCACCTATACTCAGAAACAGGTGATTTTGACAAAAGAGCATGACGCAGAGGCAGAGTGTACGATATTCCATAACGATATTCGTTCCTTCGGAAAGGACTTTGAGCGATTCTACCAAAGAACAGAGAAACTTCCCGGGGTTCGGTTTATCCGAAGCTACACATCCATTGTCAAAGAGAACCCGGAAACCAAGAATGTCACTATACGATATACTACCCCGGAGGATGGTGTCAAAGAGGAAGAATTCGATATGGTGGTATTATCCGTTGGATTAAACCCTCCTGCGGATGTGAAAGGACTGGCAAAAAAGTTTGAAATAGAACTCAATCATCACGATTATTGTAAAACCAATCCTGTCAATCCTATGGAAACTACCCGGCGTGGGATCTTTGTAAGCGGAGCCTTCCAGGGTCCGATAGATATTCCTGAGTCGGTTTTTAGCGCCAGCGGGGCCGGTTCGCAGTGCGCTGAGCTCCTTGACTACCGGCGGGGGAAGCTGGCCAAAGAAAGGGTCTATCCGCCGGAAAGGGATGTCTCCAAAGAGGAGCCGAGGATCGGAATTTTTGTGTGCCATTGTGGGGCGAATATCGGAAGGGTCGTTAACGTTCCTGACACGGTTGAATATTGCAAGACCTTACCCAATGTGGTCTATGCTCAGGAACAGCTCTTTTCATGCGCTACGAATTGTGCCAAAGAAATAACAGACATGACAAAGGAAAAAGGGCTCAATCGCGTCATCGTTGCTGCCTGCTCGCCCAGGACCCTTGAACCGCTCTTCCGGGACACCGTTCGGGAAGCGGGACTGAATCAGTATTATTACGAAATGGCTAATATTAGGGAGCATAACTCCTGGGTCCACTCTAAAGAAAAGGAAGAAGCCACACAGAAGGCAAAGGATATTATCCGGATGTCGGCAGCCCGGGCCCTCCATTTGGAGCCATTGCAGGAAATTGATCTGCCCGTCAACAAGGCCGCGTTAGTGGTGGGTGGAGGTATTGCCGGCATGACTTGTGCTCTCTCCATAGCCAACCAGGGGCATGAGGTTCACCTGGTGGAAAAGGAGAAAGACTTAGGGGGGACGGCACGAAGAATCTATCACACCTTAGAAGGACTAGATGTTCAGGCCTATTTGCGTGATTTTGTGCGCAAGGTTTATCAACACCCCTTGGTCCATGTCTATACGGGTGCGACGATCACAGAGGCCACTGGTTTTGTTGGGAGTTTCGTGACCAGGGTGAAGTCTGAAAGAGGGGTGACGGAGATAAAACATGGGGCAGCCGTCATCGCCGTTGGAACGGATGTCTATAAACCCGCCGAATATCTTTACGGGGAGGACGACAGGGTCATGACCCACCTTGAGTTGGAGGAGCGGATCAACCAAGGAGACGAAAAAGTCATTCACGCAGAAAGTCTCGTGATGGTTCAATGCGTCGGCTGCAGAAACGAAGATAGAAATTACTGCAGCCGGATATGTTGTAGCGAGTCCATAAAGAACGCGTTGAAGCTGAAAGAGATAAACCCCAAGATGGATATCTACATTCTCTTTCGGGATATGAGAACGTATGGGTTTATCGAGGATTATTACAGGGAAGCGGCGGATAAAGATGTGAAGTTCATCCGCTATGAACCGCAAGATAAACCACAGGTGGCAGCAGGTGAGTCGGAGGAGGGTCGGCCCGTTCTAAAGGTGACCGCCACAGATTATATCTTGGATATGAAGGTTGAAATAGATGCCGATATTGTTGCTTTGGCTGCTGCCGTTATTCCCTCTGCAGGAAGCAAGGAAGTGGCCCAATTATTCAAGGTACCTTTGGGCCCGGATGGTTTCTTCCAGGAGGCCCATGTCAAATTGAGGCCTGTTGAGTTTGCTGCAGACGGCGTTTATCTTTGTGGGATCGCTCACTATCCCAAGTTTATATCTGAAGCGATCAACCAGGCTTATGGAGCAGCAGGCCGGGTCTTAACGCTTCTCTCACATGACACAGTCGTCGCCTCCGGCTCTATTTGCGAAGTGGATGAGAAAAAGTGTATGGGGTGCGGGGCATGTATCTCAGTCTGTACGTATGGCGCTATAGAGTTTCGTGAGACAAGACAGGGGAAAAAGGCTGTGGTGAATCCTGTTCTCTGTAAAGGAGATGGTCTCTGTAACGCAAAGTGTCCCACAGGGGCTATTTCACTAAAGCATTTTACCGATGAGGAGATCTTAGCTGAAATTGACGCTGCGGCGGGAGAAGCGTAGAAGTCTAACCCCTCTCTATTCCCCCCTTAGTTTAAGGGGGGATGAAGGGGGGTTAAAGAGGGTGAGAACGAATGACTGCAGGACTTAAATTCAAGCCAAGGATCATCGGCTTTGTATGTCATTGGTGAGCATACGGCGCTGGTGACATGGCTGGAGTTTCCAGACTACAATATACGACTGAAACGAGGCTTGTAAGGGTCATGTGTTCCGGTAGAGTCGACCTGGAATTTGTGCTCCGGTCCTTCTCAAACGGAATGGATGGGGTGTTTATTGGCGGCTGTCGTTTAAATGAGTGTAATTATATTACTCACGGAAATTATCATGCGCTCAACATGGTGCTTCTCTGCAGAAGGATCATGGAACACATCGGACTGAACCCGGAAAGGTTAAGAATCGAATTTATGTCTTCGGCGGAAGGAATCCGCTTTGCCGAAGTGATGAGCGAGTTTGGCAACAAGGTGAAGGAGTTAGGACCGCTGGGCAAACGTGAAGGAATAGACCAATATGAATTGAAATCCAAACTTGCAGAAATTACGAAGCTCGTCCCATATATTAAGGTGGTAAAAAATGAGAAGCTGGCATCACGTCTTGAGAACCCCCAAGAATATGACAACCTTTTCACCAAAGACGAAATAGACAAGTTACTGAGCGAAGTCGTCTCGTACTATATCGACCCGGAAAAGTGCCAGGCCTGTATGACATGCGCGAAGAGATGCCCTGCAGAGGCGATTATCAGCGCCAAGAACCAGGTCCACGTCATCGATCAGGAGAAATGCATCAAATGCGGAACCTGCTTTGAAGTGTGTCCCCCTAAATTTCGTGCGGTGACGAAGATCTCTGGCGGGCCTGTTCCCCCTCCTCTTCCTATAGAAAAAAGAACGATTGTCAGAAAGGGTAAAGAAAAAGCGGAGAAGGATAAGGAGTGAGGGGGAGAATGATTACCCCGGAAGGATTAAGATGACAAAGATAAATCCGGATTTTATTTCTCCCTGTGGTCTTTATTGCGGGGTCTGTGCCATTTATATCGCGCACCGCGATAAAAATCAAAAATTCAAAGAGGTGTTATTGAGTCTTTATAAAGGAGGAGTTCCCGGAAAAGGTATCCTTCCCAATAGTGAAAAGCTTTCGATAGAAGATATTAAATGCCGCGGCTGCTTATCTGATGAACAGTTTATGCACTGCCGACAATGTGAGATCAGAAAATGCACGAAAGAGAAAGGTTACACCGGATGTCATCAATGCGATGAATTTCCTTGTCAGTATATTGAACATTTTCCGATGGCTGTAGGTAAAAAGGTTATCTTGCGGGCTATTCCGTATTGGCGAGAGGTTGGTACTGAAAAGTGGATTCAAGATGAAGAAGCGCGCTATGTTTGCCCTGAATGCGGGAATAAAGTTTTCCGGGGTGCTGTGAAATGTAATCAGTGTAAAGCGAGTTTGGATCTGGATTAACGTTTCTGAGCATCTAAATCTTTTGACGTTGGGATTGTCATTCCGGCCCGGATTTTCATCGGGATAAACTCAAGCCGGAATCCAGTGTTTTTAAGGGTCTCTGGATGCCCCTGTATCAAGCACGGGGCAGGCTCCTCAGGTCCGGCATGACGGAATAACTGGGTTTTTGGGCGAACACTACTTAGCAAACAACCTCAACTTGGTCGAGACCAAAGAGGAGGATTGCTTTTGGCATCCCGGGAAGTATTCTGGAATATCCCGTACGGTTACGTGATTTACCTGCTAGCGGCGATCGCTCTGGCTTTCTGGGTGTTCGGTCTCTACCGCCGCTATCAGCTATGGCGCCTGGGAAAGCCGGATGACTGCTCTAAAAACATAGGCAAGAGGATACCGGTTTTCATCCGCACGACCGTTGTCGATTTTTTG
>DATHCH010000121.1:0-12771 GCA_035319625.1 Thermodesulfobacteriota bacterium | reverse complement strand
AGGTCACGAATCAATTGAACTTGATTTTCCGTGCTGGAAGCGCCCGAGGGAATAACGGTTGCCCCCACACGTCTCAGACCACTGTGGAAGGTCAAACCGGCAGCGACCATATGATAGGAAAAGGCATTCAGCACGACGTCTCCTCTTCTAAAACCCGCTGCGTAATAGCCTCTGCCCCATATTGGGTCTTTTTCGGTGAGATGCGGTTCGTAGACGGGCCCGGGGGAAGTAAATATTCTGTCGGTCATCACATGCGGAGCAGAGAATCCTCCGTACGGAGGCTCTTCCTTTTGGAGTTTGACCAGTTCTTCTCTTGAGATGACCGGTAGCTTTTCCAAATCCTTGACGGATTTTATTTTCCGAGGATCGATGTTTCGTTCGTCAAAAATCTTTTTCACTCTGCTCGCTTTTTTATATCCAAGACGAACCATTTTAACCAGACTCTGGTTATAATAACTCTGCCTCTTCGATAGAGACATTTTTTCTTTCGCGTCATAATAAAGGGATTCTTTTTTAGCCACCATGTCTCCCTCCTATTCATATCCACATAGCGCAGCGCGCATAGGGCATCGCGTCAGATCCCACTTCCGTCTTAGGCTATGCGCCTTGCTCTTTGCTCTATGCGATTTAGAGCCACCTCTTACGCCGTTTATACGACTTCACATCCTTGTAGGACTTGAGCGCACCCGAGGATGCCGTGCCAAGATAAAATTCTTTCACGTCTGGATTTTCTCTTAGATTGTCAGCAGCCTCTTCCATCACAATTTTGCCATTCTCCATGACGTACCCATAGTGGGCGATCAGGAGTGCCATGTTGGCATTCTGCTCCACCAGGACAATGGTCGTTTTCTGCTCTTCATTGATTTTTTTTACAATCTCAAAAATTTCTCTGACCAGAAAGGGTGCTAAACCTAATGAAGGTTCATCCAGGAGCAAAAGTTTGGGTTGCGCCATCAATGCCCTGCCCATGACGAGCATCTGTAATTCGCCACCGCTGCAGTATCCGGCCAATCGATTCTTTCGAGCTACCAAGGGTTGAAAGTAATGGTAAACCAACTCCAAATCTTTTTTATACGGTTTACCCCACCGGGTAGCTGTCCCCACCCTCAGGTTCTCCTCAACCGTCAGGTATTTAAAGGGTTGACGACCTTCCAGAACCTGGATGATCCCCAATCGGGTAATTTGTTCTGGGGATGAGTTGTGAATGTTCTGACCTTCATAAACGATGTTGCCTTCTGTCACCTTGCCATTCTCCGGTTTGAGCAAACCTGAAATGGCCTTCAAAGCAGTTGTCTTCCCTGCGCCATTGCTACCGAGTAACGAGATAATCTGTTGTTGCCTAACGACGAGAGAGACTCCCTTAAGCACTTGGATGACATCCGAGTAAACGACGCTGATATTGTTGAGTTGAAGTAGCATCCTATCTTCTATAACTCCCTCACCCGCCTCCCTACCCTCCCCTCAAGGGGAAGGGCGGGGGTATCAATACGAAAATGGCCAAAGCCTAAAACTGGACCGGAAGATGCGCCACACCTCTGCCAGGCCCCGGGGCTCGAAAATGATGAAGAGCACGATGGCCAATCCAAAGATAAACTCACGAAGCGGTGCAATCTGGAGGGCAATCTTGCTGAGTGAGCCGACGTTCATAAAGAATTCGGTTGCATTGCTTAACAGTTCATTCAAAACGGTAATAAAAATTGCACCAAACACGGAACCGGGGATACTCCCTAACCCTCCGATAATAATCATCGCAATATATTCAACAGAGAGAGAGAGGGTATAAGGTTCAGGTGTGATGCTGCCGATATAGTAAGCTGCTAAGCCTCCGGCAAACCCGGCGTAGAAAGAACTGATCGCGAAGGCGAGGAGTTTATATCTGAAAATGGGAATACCCATGCCCTCTGCTGCCCGGTCATTATCGCGGATGGCGATAAAGGCACGGCCGTACCGTGTGCGAATCAGGTTGACCGCCATCCAGGTCATGATGACAAAACAGATAAATATCACATAGAAAAAAACGCGATCGCTCTTCAGATTGATTCCAAAGAGGATGGGACGGGGAAGGAAGATGCCTTCCCCACCCCTGGTGAGGCCCACCCAATTCAGGAGGACGTACTGAATGATGAACTGGCCTGCCAGCGTGGCAATAGTTAGATAAAGATGCTTGAGACGAATCGAGGGAATCCCAAAAATAATGCCGACGAATGCGGTAATGACCCCGGCTCCAGGAACGGAAAGCCAGAAAGGAAACCCTACAGCGGTTGCAAGAATGGCAGCGGAATAGGCCCCTACCCCGAAAAAGGCTCCGTGTCCAAGAGAAATTTGACCAGTATACCCGATGAGGAGATTTAGTCCGATGGCTGCTATCGCCGCGATTCCGATGTGATTGACCACGTACAGAATGTAATGACTGCTGATAGTGGGGATGATGGCGAAAAGGAGGAAAAGCCCGATCCACATCCATAGCCTGCCAAAATCTGTGCTAAAGATAGTTAGCTCTTCTTCATACCCTTCGTTGAACTTACCACAGGGATGCAATTTCAGCTTCCGCATTCTTCCTCCAACCCTATTTCGTGTCCGCCTTATCTTTTATCTCTCCCGGTCTCCCCATCTCCCCGTACTCCCTCCTCTCCTCCCCCTTTCAAAGGGGGAGGGAAAGGGTGGGGGTTAAACTCTCTCAATCTCAACCAGGCCAAAAAGTCCATATGGTTTCACCAAAAGGATGAGGACCAGAATGATATAAGGAACAATTTCCCTCAGCGAGGTGGAAATATAGCCCCCTGTAAAGGTCTCGAGCAATCCGATGATGACCCCACCGATAATAGCTCCCCCGATACTTTCCAGACCCCCGAGAATCACAACAGGGAAGACCTTGAGGCCCACTTGGCTGAGCTCGTAGACATTGATCCCATTGATAATCCCCAGGATAATCCCACTCATCGCGCAAACCAGAGCGGCAATCGCCCACGAGAGGGCAAAGACCCTTCTCACATGAACTCCCAAGGAGAGCGCAGCAGGCTGATTATCCGCCACAGACCGCATGTAAATCCCCTGAGAGGAATATTTGAAGAACAATCCAAAAATGATAAGAAAGATGATACCGATGATAAACGTAGCGACATAGACCGGTGGAATATTGATGTTGCCCATCCGGATCGTGAGATTTTCGGGCAGGAAGTCTGGATAGTTGTGCAAGTTTCCGCCGAAGATGACGAGCAATATTCCCCTGAACATGGCGGCCAGTCCAACCGTCAGCATAATGACCTCGATGAGAGCCTCACCAATCAGAGGGCGTAAGAAGAGGCGTTCGATGACAAACCCGAGAGCAAAACTTCCGATAAGCGTCACTATAAAAGCAAGCCAGATGGGTAATTTAAGCCATGCCGCCAAGACCAGAAAGATAAAGGCTCCGATGGCCAGCAATTCACCGTGGGCGAAATTGAGGACACTCGACGACTTAAAAATCATCACAAAGCCAAGGGCAGCTAAGGCATATAGAAATCCAATGGATAGTCCCTGAAAAACAAGTTGAAGAAAAAAATCCATGAAAATCAATCCTCCATATTAACTTTTTTTCAGCTTACTATTTAGATCCTTCCCTAAGTTTTTATGATCCCTATTCTCCAATTCCAAATGTCAAAATTCCGTGCAAATTATTTAGTCATTTGAAATTTGGACTTCCTTTGAACTTTGACATTTGACATTATATTCGTGTCTTATTCGACCGTCAAAATCCTCACCTTCGTTTCGATGGTACCCACCTGCCCATCCCGGTACCTTACTTTGCCCGTCACCTCCAATTCTTTCAGGTCACTGTACATGGCTTCGATCAATTTGATGTATTGTTCATAGACAAATTTCCTTCGTACCTTTCCTGTTCTTGTCAATTCTTCGTCATCCGCGTCGAGAAGTTTATATAACAGGATGATCTTCTGAAGCCTCATTGGCTTCGGCAATTGCGTATTCACCAGCCGAACTTCACCAAGAATGAGATCTTCAACGGAAGGTTGTTGAGAAAGATCTGTGTACGTAGTGTAAGGAATCATTCGATCCTCTGCCCAACTGCCCACATTCCCAAAATCGATGTTGATAAAGCCTGTGATATAGTCACGGGCTTCACCCCAGACCACTGCTTCTTTGATATAGGGGCTGAATTTTAGCCTCGTTTCGATAAAATCCGAGGAAATGGCTTCGCCCCCTTTCGTACGCATGATCTCTTCTTTGCGGCCGATAATGAGCAGGTGGCCGTCATCGTCGATATAGCCAGCATCACCCGTATGAAGCCAGCCATCGTAAAGGGCTTTCTTCGTAGCCTCTGGATCCTGGTAATAACCGACAAAGCACGAAGGGGTTCTGACAAGCACCTCCTGATCTTCTGCAATCTTAATCTCTGTCCTGGGCAAGGGTTTGCCAACGGTCTCTGGTTTCACCTCTCCATCTGGCTGCACCTGAAATACTCCACCCCCCTCCGTAAGACCATAAGCATGTTTGAGGTTTAACCCTTTTGCCCGGAAGAACCGTATGACATCTGGACTGATAGGATGCCCTCCTGTCACAGCAGCCCGGATTTCTGCACAGCCCACTCGATCCAGAAGGGGACGATAGACCAACCTCGCAGCGAGCCGGTGAAGGAATCTCAGATACGAAGGGACAGGTTCCCTTTGAGACTGGTGGTCGACCATAGCCCCCCCGATCTTCTCACCTAAGGCAAAAAGTTTGCGCTTCATCCAGCCTGCATCGGCAATTTTCACTCTAATTTTAGAGGCAAGGTCTTCCCAGAACCGTGAAGAGGTGATGATGACGGCGGGTCCAATTTCACGGAAATCCTCGGCCGCAGTCTCTGGGGTTTCAGGGAAGTTCATACTCATCCCAGTTAGCGGTGAAACTCCCATTCCCCACATCTGATCCACAATCCAGGCCACCGGAGTGATCGAAATCCAATTATCCCCGATGCCAATGGGAGCGGTCTCAACCCACTTCCTTGCAATTTCAGTAAAACTCCGATGGGAGATCATTGCCAATTTAGGAATCCCCGTTGTCCCGGAGGTCATGATCATCAGGGCGACCTCCTCCGGTTTCCCCTTCCATAATTCCTCTTCAAAAAGACTGGGCTGTGTAGCGTCTATTTTTGTACCTAAGTCTAAGAGCTCTTTGAAACTCATCAACCACGGGTTGTTGGTATAAGTTCTCATGCCCGTCGGATCAACATAGATAACTTTCCGGACATGACACAACTGCTCTTTCATTTCTAACAACTTATCCACCTGCTCCTGATCCTGGGCGACCACATAGGCGGCTTGAATCCGATTCAGCATGGTCGTCAGCTCTTTGGCAATCGAAGAGGTAAAGAGATTGACGGTAATGGCCCCTATGGCCTGAGCTCCCAATTCACTGAATAGCCATTCGGGATGGTTGTCGGTGATAATGCCGATGTTTTCACCCCGTTTGAGACCGAGGGCAAAGAAACCTAAAGCCACTTGCCTGGTATAATTAAGATAATCCTGCCAATGATAGGCCTGCCATATCCCAAACATCTTTTCGCGAATGGCAATTTTTTTTGTCCCTAACTCTTTTGCCTGCTGGAATAATATCTGGGGCAAGGTATATTGGCACAGCGACAATACCGTTTGCTGATCAGGGCGTTCTGTTTTTCTTACCTCCATGGGAATACTCTCTTTTAGAATCTCGTGGTCTCACCCAGATAGGCCTTAACAACTTCGGGGTGATTTTGAATGACCTCCGGCACACCTTCTGCAATCTTCTCTCCGAAATTTAAAACCATGATCCGTTGAGAAATACTCATCACTATTGACATATCATGTTCCACCAGGATCATGGTCTGATCCCATCCCGAATTTAACTCAAGTAAAAACCGGACCATATCTTCCTTTTCCTCAAGGGTCATCCCGGCAAAGGGTTCATCCAGAACTAAGAGTTTTGGCTCCAGGGCTAAAGCGCGACCCAGTTCAACCCTTTTTCTCATCCCATAAGGCAAAGAGCCGACCGGTTTCTTACGGATGGGTTGCATCTCGAGAAAATCGATCAGCTCCTCCAAAACCCGGCGGTGATGGACCTCCTGCTTTTTCACCGCTGAAGAGAAAAGGGCCGCTTTACCAATGCCGTAATCGCAATAAAGGTGCCGCGCTAAAAGCATGTTGGCCAATACTGTCATGCCCGGGAAAAGTTCAATATTTTGATAGGTCCTTCCAATCCCCTTTTTTGTGATCTCATGGGGGTGGTGGCCTGTGACCTCCTCTCCGTTGAACAAGATCTGTCCCTTTTGTGGATGATAGTATCCTGTAATACAGTTGAGAAGACTTGTCTTCCCTGCACCATTCGGGCCAATAATACTGACCAGCTCTCCCGTGTGCACAGTAAGATCAACATCATACAGTGCCATCACCCCGCCGAAGCTTAGAAAAATCTTCTTCACCTCCAGCTCGGACTGACGGTCCGCAGGCTGAGTGGAGGCAAAGACACTGGGTTGGCCTCGAAAAGCCTTCATCTATTTCCCCTTCAACACCTGAATTTCTTACTTTCCGAGAACTTTCAAAACCTGGACCCTCTCTTTTCCAGGTGCGAAGAAATTCGTTATCGGTGAATAGGTCGAATCCTCATGAATCTGAACGATTCTTCCCTTAAAAGACCCCTCATGATAGTCTTTGTTATAGGTCAAATAGGGAATCAGTCCTCCAAAATCCTCATTATTAAAGGTTTCCATAGCCTTGTTGATGTTTTCTGCATTGATGGTCTTGTATAATCCAGAAGCCCGGTGAATAGACCTTTCCATAATCATCGCAACAACGACGCCTTCCCAGTATGAGGTTTCGAACTTATCCACTGATTTATACCGCTTCCACAGATCCTCCAACAATTTGATACCCCATGTCTTATCCTGCGGCAGTACGCCACAGAATTGCATGGCAAGCCGGTTGCGGATCAGGCCGTGTCCGAGCTTGAAGAAATCCGGGTCCGTGGTCGTCCAGGTTCCAAACAAAGGGATGTTGTAGTTGTTACGATCAAAAGCTTTCATTGCCGTGACAATACCAGCCGGAAGGATCTGCATGAAGACATATTCTGCGCCTTTTTCCTTCAAGCGGAGCACCTCGGTAGACAGATCAACTGTCGCCGGAGGAAATTCTTCAATGCTCACGATATTAATATTGTTCTTAGCTGCATATTCCTTGCTCGGCTCATGAATGGACTTTCCATAGACGTTGTTATAAGTTAACAGACCCACTTTCGGAGCATCTTTCCCCTTATGGATCGCCTTAATGTATTCCAGAACAGCGTAGGAATCCAACACATAACTCCCAAAGGGAAGGTACATATACTCGATTGGGGGTTTGAGAATTCCCTGGTAGGTTGAGTAATTGATCGTTGGTATTTTATATTCCTGGATGATGGGCTTGACCTGGATGCCTGATCCCGCATCCCAGGTGGCAATCATATCCACCTTTTCCTCACAGAATTTTTTGACATATTTAACCGCCTCAGGGACCTTGTACGCATGGTCAACGATTGTCAATTCAATTTTTCTCCCGGCAATACCTCCTTTTACCTCGTTGACATACTTTGTATAATCTTGATGTCCTTTGGCATGGTATTGGCCCCATGAGGAAGCCGGGCCGGTAAGATTGATTACCGCCCCGATTTTTATCGGTTGAGCCCCACCACTCACCACAAATCCCATACCGATCATTCCTGCAATCATTGAAAATATGAATGCCTTTTTCATAAATCTTACCTCCCATTTATTTTTGTTAACATTTTACTCACACCCCAAATTCAAAAATCCTATTCCATGCCTATTGTCTGTCTTTTGCCCACCGTGAGTCAAACGGGTGGGGAAGACAATGTAGGGATCAATGTTTCCTTGATCTCCTGGTCTCGCTCTGGACCACCACCTCCTCTCTCCCAGATTTTCTTCCTGCTCCGAGCAATGCACAGCGTGATATCTCTTATTTGGTATGCGACGTGGCGAGATAGAATTGTACGCCACTATTATTTTGAAGTGATTTCCTAATGGGAAGAATCCTTCTAATCCCTGAAAGAAAATATATAAGATTAGAAATCCACTCTTTGATTTCCAGTATATTGTATACAGAAAAAAATTTATAGCAAGTAAAAAATCCTACCCCCACCTCTTCCGCCCCGGTCAAAGGGGAGGGAGAAAGGGAGAGCTAATTCAACCGTACCGAGACGACCTTCGACACCCCAGGGGTCTCCATGGTTATTCCGTAGAGGGTATTCGACGTCTCCATCGTCTTCTTGTTGTGCGTAATGAGAATGAACTGAGAGGTCTTAGAGAATTCTTTGATCACTTCGATGAATCGATTGATGTTTGCATCATCTAAGGGTGCATCCACCTCATCGAGCAAGCAGAACGGCGTGGGTTTAATCATGAAGAGCCCAAAGAGCAGAGCCGTAGCCACCAGAGCTTTTTCTCCTCCGGAAAGGAGGTCTATATTTTGAAGCTTCTTCCCAGGGGGTTGTGCGATGATATCGATTCCTGTCGTGGCGGGGTCTTGCTCATCCAACATGATAAGACTGGCCTGTCCGCCTTTGAAGAGCCTCGCAAAAACTATTTTGAATTTCTCATTCACCAAGTGGAAGGTTTCCAAGAATCGTTTCGTCGTCGTCCGGTTGATCCGGAGAATGGCCTTTTTTAAGGAATCGAGGGCCTGATGAAGATCGGCCTGTTGCTCCGATAGGAAATCGTGCCGCTGTTTCAACTCCTGATATTCCTCAATGGCCATCAGGTTGACCTCTCCAAACCCCTCCAGGGAACCTTTTAACTCTGCCAGCCGCAGAGACATCTCCTCCTTCGGCAATTCCAGGGGGGAAGCTCCCACCGAGGCGGAAAGCGTTGCCCCATATCGTTCTTTCATTGACTCCTGAAGGTGAGAGAGTTTTAGTTGAACCTCTGAGGCCAGAATCTCTTCCTCATGGATCTTCTGCCTCACTTCCTCCAACTCCCGGCGGAGATACCTGGAGGAGGCCTCCACTTCTTTCCATTCATTGAGAACACTTTCTACCGTCTCTTTTTGAGCGGAGAGCGTTTCTTCTTTAAGACGGTGCTGTTTAAGATTATTTTCTAACTCCCCTTCCCATTGTTGGATTTTTTCACGAAGGGAGAGGGCTTCTGCCCGGCATTCCCTGATCCCCTTCACCTTCTTTAAGATCTGTTCCCTCAAACTCCTTTGAGTCTCCGATAAGTTTTGGATCTGAACTTCCAGGCCCTTCTGTTTCTCCTCGATAGAGGCCAGAAGGACCTTTTTCTCAGTGATCCTTCCTCCCAATTCTTCTCCCCCTTCTCTGACCTCCTCCACTTTCTTCTTCCACGCCTGAACCTGTTCTTCCCTCTCCTTTTTCGCTGCCTCCTCCGTCTCCATCCGGGCAGAGACTTCCTTTTTGTCTTTCTCTAAGTCCTGCTCCTCCTCTTCGAGTTGTCTCTGCTCAAACTGAATGACCTCCGTCTTCTGATGGAATTGGGAGATCTCCTTTTTCAACCCTTCCAGATCTCTTTCTCGATGGAGAAGCTCAATGTCCTTCTCCTGAATCTCCTTCTTTCTCACCTCCAATTGGATCTCCCTCTCATGAATCTCCTCTTGAAGCTGCCCTTCTTCCTCATAGGCTTTTCGACATTCCTCCTCCGACTCTCTGATTCTTTGTTCTAAGTCTCTGATCTCCCTTCGCCTCTCCAAAAGACCAAGGCCTCGATCCCGGCTTCCTCCGGAGATTACTCCTGAGCGCTCCAGGATGTCCCCTTCCAGGGTGACGAGGGTTCCAAACCCTCTGCCATTCTTCATCCAATGGAGTGCCTCCTCCCAGCTTTCGACGACCCCGGTATCTCCGATCAGGAATTCTGCAATCGGATCAAACCCGTCCTTTACCTTCACGAAGCGCGAAAGAGGAACGGGCTCCCCCTCCTCTTGAGAGATCCGATTCTCTGCCCCGGTCCCTTGAACCCTCCTCGGGATGAAACTTCCCCGGCCGAGGGACTCCCGTTTAAGAAAGGCCATCGCCTCCGTACCTTCCTTCTCTTCTTCCACAATCAAATACTGCAGTCGCTGTCCTAAAACGGCTTCGAGAGGAACCTCGTATTTCGGGTCTGGTTCCAGGATATCCGCCACGGCTCCCAAAATTCCCTTCCACCTCTCCTGCTCTTCCTTCTTTCGAAGGAGAAGAGACTTTACCCCCTTCTCATATCCTTCATAATTCTCTTGGAGCTCTTTGAGGGAGTGGTAGCGAGAGCGGTCCTGCCTCAAAGTCTCCTCCAAAGCGGCGCGCCGTGTTTGCCTCAGGGCTAAATCCTCTCTTCGCCTCTCGATCTCTCCTTCCCAGCGAACCTTCTCCTCCTGAAAAATCGACTGGAGGGAGATGATGAGTTCTCTCTCTTTTATCTTCTCAGAGATCGCCTCTTCCAATTGTATGACGTTCCGGCTCACTTCTTCAGATTCTTCACCATGGGACCGGATCCGTTTCTGAAGATCTTCTTTCCTCTCCTCGAGATGGGTCAAGCGGTTTTTGAGCGAGGTCAGCTCAGTGAGCGTGTCAATCAATTTACCCTTTTCAGCTTCCAATTCATCCAAAAGTTCTTGGTGTGTTGCCCTAAAATCGCCAAAGACGATTTCCAGTTCTTTCAATATTGCCTCGTTCTCCCGGCGTTCTTCTTCCAGATTCCCTCGGACCTGGTCCATCCTTTTCCGTTCTCTTCTCGTCTCTCTCCAAGCGCGCAGGGAGCCTCTGACTTCTTCGACCCCTTGATTCTCTTCTTTTTGAAGACTCCCCTCTTCCCTCTTGAAAAATTCAATGTCGTTTTCTGTCTTTTGAATTTTTCTACCCAGTTCAAATATTTCCTGTTGGAGGCTTCGCAACTTTTCTTCTTCCTCTATCCCCTTCAGCCGCTTGGCTTCGACGAAGGCCTCTTTCTGGGCGTTTTGGGTGGAAATCTCCATCTCTCGGTCTCGAAGGGCTTTGAGATAGCCTCTTGCCGCCTCCCCTTTCTCGGAAAGTTCAGCGTATTCCTGGAGGGCAAAACGGATTTCGATCTCTTTGACCTCTTTCCGTATGGCTTTATATTCCTCTGCCCGTTTCACCTGCCGTTCCAGCGTGACGGTCTGTCGCTTCACTTCGGCGATGATGTCTTGAATTCGGAGTAGGTTCTGCTGCGTGGCCTCCATCTTCATCAGGGCGAGTCTCTTTCTCTCCTTATACTTGGCGATACCCGCCGCCTCTTCGATCAAAAAACGCCGATCCTGGGGATTGGCATTGATGAGATGCTCCACCCTCCCCTGTTCCACAATCGAATACCCGTTCACCCCGATACCCGTGTCCAGGAAGAGATCGGTGACGTCCCGCAATCGGCAAGGCAATTTGTTGATCAGGTACTCACTCTCTCCGGATCGATAGAGCCTTCGGGTGACCGTGATCTCCGTGTACTGCGCGTATCCTTCGGAAGCCGACCCATCTTCATTAAAGAACGTCAGATTGACCTCTGCCATGCCCAAGGGTTTTCTGCCGTCCGTTCCGTTGAAAATGACATCCTCCATCGACCTTCCGCGTAAGTGCTTGGCACTCCGCTCGCCAATGGCCCAGAGCACCGCATCCACGAAATTGGATTTCCCACAACCGTTGGGACCCACAATCGTCGTGATCCCCCCCGGAAAGCTAAGATGAAGGCGATCTACAAACGATTTGAATCCAATCGCCTCAAAGGATTTGAGTTTCATAATCTATCCTAAACAAATTCAGGCTGAGGTTAAAGGGAGGTTTTTATTGACCTTAATCTTAACCTTAACCTATTTTTTCAATTGCCTTCTTGAGTCTTTCAATCACCCTTTCTTTACCCAGAACCTCCATCACCTCATCAATCGGCGGACTGACGCTTCGACCGGTTAAAGCCACCCGAATGGGTTGGGCAATCTTCACTAAAGCCTCTCCTCGCGTTTCAGCCAACTGTTGTATCAGGCGATGAACATTCTCTCTTCCCAAAACCGATTCCTTCGCGTTCGGGTACGACCCGTGATCAAAAAACTTATCCGGATCTATTTTCTCAGCGATTTGGTCTGGTGTCAGACCGCTCTCGGATAACTTCTTAATCTCTTCTGTCAAACCCCTCGTTGGGTTAACTCCAATCGATAGAAAAGCAATGACCTGGTTGAATATCGGGATCGTCTCTCGGCTCAGAAATTTTCCGGCCGCTTTTTCATCATAAACGATCTCTTGACGGAAGTAAAATTCGGAAAGGTCTGCCATCTCCACCAAGGTCTTCACTCTCTCTCTGAGAGAGAGAACGGCTTTTCTGAAAAGATCGGGATCGATGTTCGAATACCCCTTGGCTTCAGTGAAAGGCCGAACTCTCTGAACCAGTTCCTCCAATTCTATTTTCTTGATATACTGTGAGTTAAGCCAATCCAACTTTCCAGGATTGATCGCCGCGGCAGATCTTCCCACTGACTCCAGGCTAAATTTCTCGATCAACTCCTCACGGGTGAATTCTTCTTGATCGCCGAACGACCATCCCAGGCGGACCAGGTAGTTGACGACGGCTTGAGGAAGATAGCCCAGCTTCTTATACTCCATGACCGACTGTGCTCCATGTCGTTTAGAAAGTTTTTTCTTATCCGGACCGAGGATCATCGGGACATGGCCGAATTGGGGGATGGGGTAACCCAGGGCTTGGTAAATCTGAATTTGGCGGGGGGTGTTGTTCAGATGGTCGTTTCCTCGGATGACATGCGTGATTCCCATGGTGGCATCATCCAC
>DATHCH010000120.1:0-3843 GCA_035319625.1 Thermodesulfobacteriota bacterium | reverse complement strand
TTCTGAGTAATTTCCGGACACGAAACACGGTTCACGCCTGCGCGCGGAAGCGCTACGGCGCGCAAGCACGGACACGCTGTTATAAGAAATGGGGCAGTAGCTCAGTTGGGAGAGCGCCAGAATCGCACTCTGGAGGTCGGGGGTTCGAGCCCCCTCTGCTCCACCAATGATTTCCACGGGTTACATGGATAGAGTGGAGTGCCAAGGGGAAAATGTGTGCGTGTGCGCCGAGTTGCTCCTGAGGGCGCGGTTTCCTCGGGTGGGATAATATCCCGGTCAAAGACTGTGGCTTTATGCCGCCGGGGTAAACCATTCATACTTTTATTTGCTCTTAGAAATCCTGTTTTACATGTAAAACTTTTATTTCTCTCCCCCCCTTCATGGAAGTTAATTATTTTTACTCAAAAACAACTAAAAGACAATAAAATATTGACAAATAAAAAAAAATCTGATAATCTTTTAGAGTTTTTCACTTAATTTTCCATCTAAAATTTTTTAGCTTTTAACCTGTTGAAATGACTAATTTTCGCTTAAACGGGGTAAGGAATGCCTACAATTAGTCAAATGGTCCGAGAAGGGAGGAAAGGCGTCAGAAGTAAGACTTCAGCGCCCGCTCTTACGGGATCCCCTCAAAAGAGGGGGGTTTGCATTCGAGTCTATACAACCACTCCCAAGAAACCTAACTCCGCTCTTCGAAAAGTTGCTCGAGTGAGGCTAACCAATGGAATCGAGGTAACTACTTATATCCCGGGAATCGGTCATAACCTTCAGGAACACTCCGTTGTCCTCATTCGGGGAGGTAGGGTGAAAGACCTTCCGGGAGTCCGGTATCATATCATCCGTGGCACCTTAGACTCCGTAGGCGTCCAGGACCGTAAACAGAGTCGCTCCAAATACGGAGCCAAAAAGCCCAAATAGCTAAACTTCTCTTCCAAACCCCACCATAAACAAGGAAGAAGGAGCTTTTATGCCCAGAAAGAGAGAAGTCAAAAAAAGGGAAGTGCTGCCGGACCCGAAATATCACGACATGCTGACTGCCAAATTTATCAATGGGGTCATGCGCCGTGGAAAGAAGAATTCGGCAGAAGGGATTTTTTATCGTGCCCTTGACATCATTAAAGATAAGGCTCATTCGGACCCGGTGAAAGTTTTTACTCAAGCGATGAACAATGTAAAACCTCTGATTGAAGTGAGACCCCGAAGAGTGGGAGGAGCCACTTATCAAGTCCCGGTAGAAGTGAGACCGGAAAGGAAAGTCGCTTTGGCGATTCGTTGGATCGTCAGCTTTTCAAAACAGCGATCCGAGAAGACGATGGAAGAAAAGCTTTCAGCAGAGTTGATGGATGCGGCCAATAACCGGGGGGCTGCGATCAAAAAGAAAGAAGATACGCATAAAATGGCCGAGGCCAATAAGGCCTTCGCCCATTACCGGTGGTAGTGAAAGTTGAGAGGTAACTTGTGTCAGATACGGTTTTAAAAGAACATACAAGAAACATTGGCATCATGGCTCACATCGACGCCGGGAAGACCACGACGACAGAGCGAATTCTCTATTATACTGGCGTCACTCATAGAATAGGAGAGGTCGATGAGGGTTCTGCCACCATGGATTGGATGGAACAGGAAAAGGAGAGAGGAATTACTATCACCTCCGCCGCCACCACCTGTTTCTGGAAAGATTACCGAATTAACATCATCGACACTCCTGGCCATGTTGATTTCACCATAGAGGTCGAACGTTCCCTTCGGGTTCTGGATGGAGCGGTTGCCGTCTTCTGCTCCGTCGGAGGGGTAGAGCCTCAATCCGAAACGGTCTGGAGACAAGCGGATAAATATCAGATTCCAAGGATCGCTTTCATCAATAAGATGGACCGGACGGGCGCAGACTTTCAGGGCTGCGTCCGAATGATGGAGGATCGTTTAAAAACCGTGCCCATTCCTATTCAACTCCCCATCGGAAAGGAAGATGATTTCCAAGGCGTCATTGATCTCATCACCATGAAGGCCATTGTTTATGACCCCCGTAGCCTCGGTGCCCAGTTTGAAATTTTGGATATCCCGGATAACTATCTAAAGGAAGCCACAAAGCAACGGGAGTTTCTGATTGAAAAGGTGGCTGAGCTGAATGAATCCTTGATGGAGAAATTCGTCGAGGGGAGGGAAGTTTCGGAATTGGAATTAAGAAAGGTGGTGCGGGAGGCAACCCTCCAATTAAAGGGAATTCCTGTGCTATGCGGAGCTGCCTTCCGAAATAAAGGAGTTCAACCTCTCCTCGACGCCGTCATTGATTATCTCCCTTCCCCTTTAGACATCCCACCGGTAAAAGGGGTTGACCTCGAAGGTCAAGAACTCACATTCTCTGCAAACAATGGGCACCCTCTTTCAGCGTTAGCCTTCAAAATTATGAATGACCCTTACACAGGACAACTGACATTCTTCCGAATCTATTCCGGATCGCTCAAGTCCGGGGACTTCGTCTTCAACCCCACCAAGGGAAAACGAGAACGGATTGGACGTCTGGTTAAAATGCATGCCAACAAGCGGGAGGAGATTCATGAAGTCTCGGCGGGTGATATCTTTGCCGCGGTAGGCCTCAAATATACGAGAACAGGAGACACGATTTGCAGTGAAAAACAACCTATCATTCTCGAGTCGATGAATTTTCCCGACCCGGTGATCTCCATCGCGATTGAACCGAAGACAAAAGGAGATCTGGAAAAGCTGGGGACTTCCCTCCAAAAATTGACTCTGGAGGACCCCTCCTTCAAAGTGAAGACCGATGAGGAGACAGGACAAACCATACTCTCTGGCATGGGTGAGCTTCATCTGGAGATCATTGTCGATCGGCTCTTAAGGGAGTTCAATGTAGAGGCCAACGTGGGAGAACCCCAGGTGGCCTACAGGGAAACGATAACAAAAGCGATCAAGTCCGAGGGCCGATTTGTCCGTCAGTCGGGTGGTAGAGGCCAGTATGGTCATGTCTGGCTGACCCTCGAGCCCCAGGTGCCGGGCAAAGGCTTCGAATTTGTCAATCGGATCGTAGGAGGAGCCATTCCCAGAGAATACATTCCCGCCGTTGAAAAGGGTGTGACAGAAGCCATGGAGAAAGGGGTGCTGGCAGGCTACCCCATGGTGGATATTAAGGTAACCCTGATCGACGGCTCATACCATGAAGTGGACTCCTCTGAAATGGCCTTTAAGATTGCCGGCTCTTTGGGTTTCAAGGAAGGGGCGCGTCAGGCCAACCCCATCCTTCTCGAACCATTGATGGCCATCGAAATTATTGCTCCAGAAGAGTTCATGGGCCAAGTGGTCAGCGACCTTAACTCGAGAAGGGGCAAGACAACAAAAGTGGAATACCGCGGAGGGACCAACGTGATCGCTGGTGAGGTTCCTTTGGCGAATATGTTCGGATATGCAACCGACCTTCGGTCCCTCACTCAGGGAAAGGCAACATTTACACTGCAATTCGCTCATTACAGCCCGGTGCCCTCCTCTGTGAGTGAGGAGATCCTTTCTCAATTGAAAAGGGCCGTCTAAGTGCACCCCGAATCCTAAAGGAGGGATTAAGCGATGTCGAAGCCGAAATTTGAGAGGACAAAACCGCATGTGAACATTGGGACGATCGGTCATGTGGATCATGGGAAGACGACGTTGACCTCGGCGATCACGAAGGTTCTGGCGACGAAGAAGTTGGCTTCGTACATGGCCTTTGACCAGATCGACAAGGCGCCGGAGGAGAAGGAGCGTGGGTTGACGATCGCGATAGCGCATGTGGAGTACGAGACGGTGAAGCGTCACTATGCGCACATCGATTGTCCTGGGCATGCGGACTATATCAAG
>DATHCH010000119.1:0-3656 GCA_035319625.1 Thermodesulfobacteriota bacterium | reverse complement strand
CTTGATATAGTCCGCATGCCCAGGACAATCGATGTGCGCATAGTGACGCTTCACCGTCTCGTACTCCACATGCGCTATCGCGATCGTCAACCCACGCTCCTTCTCCTCCGGCGCCTTGTCGATCTGGTCAAAGGCCATGTAGGAAGCCAACTTCTTCGTCGCCAGAACCTTCGTGATCGCCGAGGTCAACGTCGTCTTCCCATGATCCACATGACCGATCGTCCCAATGTTCACATGCGGTTTTGTCCTCTCAAATTTCGGCTTCGACATCGCTCAATCCCTCCTTATCTTCCGAAAAGATATTCCAATCCACCTTTTCCTTGGAGCCCACGATCGGATTTGAACCGATGACCTCTTCCTTACCAAGGAAGTGCTCCACCGACTGAGCTACGTGGGCCAAAAATAAAGAAAAACCTGTCACTTGATAAAGACAGGCCGGCCGAATTATTAGAAGATAAATCAGCAATACCGTTTATCACAATGGAGCGGGAAACGGGGATCGAACCCGCGACCCTCAGCTTGGAAGGCTGATGCTCTGCCAACTGAGCTACTCCCGCGTTTCAATGGAAAACCATGTCCGTTAATATTTGGTATCGAATCACGAAATTCTATCTTCACCTTATTTGAGTCAAAACCCTTCACGTGAGGATCAAACTGCTGACCAGTCGTGTCTGACAGAGGCAGATAATAAACCATGCTTAGAGCAGTTGAATGATCCAATTTGAACTTAATAATCTGGTTGAGTGGTTCACGCAATCGCCTGCTGGCAAGCCTGCTCATCCTCCACCCCAGTCATTTCTCAAATTGTTAACCTGGTGGAGAGGGGAGGATTCGAACCTCCGAAGGCATCGCCAACAGATTTACAGTCTGTCCCCTTTGGCCGCTCGGGAACCTCTCCGACTCTAAATCGTCATTTTCTTGATTGAACATTGCCTCCCGGTATAGAAAAGACTGGAAAATCAAAGAGTTACATCAGTGGAATAAGGAACATAAAGAGTTTAACTTATGTTATCTAACAAATTCTTACTCTTTTGTCAAGAAATTTTTTTTATGAATTTTTTCAAAAACTCCAAAAAAATAACTTCTTGCCACCATCCTTTTTATCATTATACTATTATGCCAACCTTATTCAAAGGCCGAATCAACAAAGGGGGTGGCCGTTCTGAGAAAATTGGGAGTATTCCTCTTGATCGTTTCAGTGACCCTGTCTTCTTCTCTTTTTTATCCGACTTCAACCCTCTCCCAGGAATCCTCACATGCAAAGATTATCATGAAGGGATTCGATGGGAGTCCACTTACCCTTGAAAGCAGAACACCCTACAGCCCCAAGAAAACCTGCGGGAGCTGCCACAATTATGATCAAATTACGAACGGATACCATTTCCAGCAAGGCCGAACCGATGGAACGGGTAAAATCGTCATGAGTGATACGTTTGACCCCAAGTACCCCTGGAGTTTGTCCTCAGGAATGTATGGCAGATATCTGGTCGCGTCTATGGATTTGTCCCAACTTGCAAAGAAGATTAACCAACATCCTTCTGAAATTGACAAATCCTCTTTCTATTTTGTTCAGAATTGCGGAGCCTGTCATCCAGGAGGCGGATGGGGTGAGTTCGATCGGAAAGGAAATCTATACTACAACGAGGAGAGTAAAAAGTTTGGTTGCGAATTCTCCGGAGATAATCCTTCGCTGGATGGGGACTATACTCCATCCAGCGATGGAAATTCGAATTACGGAGCCCCATGGGATCAGAGCGGCGTGAGCGAGGGCGATTGCCTGGTCTGCCATCTAAAGGGATATCAATGGAAGGAACGAGCGGCGACCTTGAGAGGAAAGTTATTTAAGTACGGGCCTACGGTCGGGGCGGGATGGGCAGATATGAAATTCTCTCAGGATGAATCTGGAAATTCAAAGGCGGACGAGGTGACAGTAAATTATGCGAAGAAAGACATCGCCGATTTTGAGAATCTTCATCTTCAGATCGTAAAGAGGCCTTCCGATGAGAATTGTTGGTTCTGCCATGCCGGAGCCGATGGAAGAAGGAGAGGCCGTCAGTGGAATTCGGAAAGGGATATCCATAAAGCAAAGGGCTTCGACTGTATCTCCTGTCATCCAAGCGATAAGGAACATAATTTTGCCAAAGGGGATACCCTCCAGCAGACAGTACGAGAGGATCTGAACAGCAGCATGCATTCCTGCGAAGACTGCCATTACAGAGGCAGGGACAAGAGGGCGCCCAGGTACAAGCATCCTTTCTCCCCGCGGCACTTGAAACTGATCGCCTGCCAGACCTGTCATATTCCCTTTCAGACCGGGGCCGCAGACCTTGTCTACGATTGTGCCTCAACGGGAGGAACCATTATCTCCGATACCTCACGGTTTCTCTCCAACGATCCTCTGGACCCCAAAAGGTCCATCCCCGGGACGGACGCAACGACCTGGTATCCTGCCCTGACAAAATGGAAAGGGAGAATCGTTCCTGTTAAGTCGCTCATCGTTATTTACTGGGGAGACCTCGATTTAAAAACCAATGTGGTGAAGCCGGTACCGCTCTGGAAGATACGGGAACTGAAAAAGCCTCCTCCCAAGGATACCGACGGAGACGGGGTTTCAAAGTTGAATTCTCTCGAGCAAATCAAAGATTTTTTGAAAGCGCTGAATGGAAACGATCCATTCGGAAACCCCGTGGCTGCCCATCCCGTGTTGATGAAAGGCGGGTTTCTTTATCAGTTGAATAAAAAAGGAGAAGTAGAAAAGACCAAGCATGAGCAAGCTGAAGCTGTTGACTTTTCTCTCAGTCATAATGTGATGACCGGACCGGATGTCATCGGCGCCCGGGGCTGCAAGGAATGCCACTCCAAGAAATCTCCGTTCTTCCTGAGAAAGGTTCTAGTCGATCCTTACGACGAGAAGGGAAAACCCGTCTATATCGAAAACTGGGAGCGCCTCGGAATCGATAAAGAAAAATTGGGCAGTCTTTTGACGGACCAGTAATGATTTAGCGAAAAAACCCCATTGGGGATGTCCACGAACACGCTCTTTAATCCAAGGTCAGTTTGAATAGCGGTCTTGGGCTCCCAAATCCCCGGCTCCTCTCAACACATCGGAATGATGTTGAAGGATATTCCCACATCGGCTGCGCCAGAATTGGTAGTTATGCCCAGACTTTCCGTTATGGGGTTGAACAGGAATCTGATGACTGGCTTCTCTCAATAACCTTTCGAATTCTTTATTCCCCTCCGTAATTTCCTCAAATCCTTCCTTCGATCCATAATCAAAGTAGAGCCAGTGAGGCAGCCTGCTCATTCCCTGTTTCTTAATCAGGTCCGGGGGGTTGTTGGCCTCGATATATTTCAAGTTAAGAGAAGAACCCGGGGGAAGTTTATTCGCTTCGAGTCGACCGAAGACCTCCAAGAATTCAGGCATAACCATCTTCAACATCCACTTGTCCTGAAGGAGCCCGATGTCGAGAAGCCCGCTCTGGCTGCTGATCGACTGGAAGAGATACGGATATTTTAGCCCAAGCTTTACGGCTCCAAATCCCCCCATCGAATTACCACCCAAACCTCTTCTACGAAGAAGCCTCTCCCTGTAGACGGATTGAGACTCAATGTACTGGAGCAGCTCGAGGCAATATGATTCATGTCTTCCCAGG
>DATHCH010000118.1:0-28287 GCA_035319625.1 Thermodesulfobacteriota bacterium | reverse complement strand
GGGAAAATGGGTTCACAATGGAAGTGCAGTCGTAGAAAAGGTAGATCCAAGAGGGAAGAAGTACTATTGGATCGGAGGTGGACAGCTTGTCTTTGACAAAAGAAAGGATACGGATTTTGAGGCGGTGTCCAATTCCTATATCTCTATCACACCCCTCCACCTTGATCTGACGCACTATCCATCCATTGGGCAAGTAAAGAAGTGGAGACTTTAAGCTCCGTCATGAGATTGTGTCGTGGTCATGGTGGGGGGCATACGGCCAGCCCCGCCCTTGCGGGATCAGTCTCCTCAGATTTAGAGGAGAGTAAGGAAAAGGCTTTGAGCAAGCGGGTTTATATCGAGACTTACGGTTGTCAAATGAACGAACATGACACGGAGCGAATGCTTCGGCTCTTAGAGCGGGTCTCTTACAATGAGACGAAAGAGCCGAAAGAGGCTGATTTCATCCTCATCAATACGTGCAGCGTCCGGGAGAAACCAGAACATAAAGTTTATAGTGCTTTGGGAAGATTTAAGAAATTGAAGGAGGAGAACGGAGCAATTATTGGGGTGGCTGGATGCGTGGCCCAACAGGAAGGGGGAAGGCTTTTAGATAGGATCCCTTATCTGGACATGGTCATCGGAACCCAGGCCATCCCCATGCTTCCACAATTATTACAAACGATAGAAGTTTCTGGGGAGAGGGTTTGCGAAACAAGTTCTGATAAAAATGGGAAATATTTAGAGGCGATTTTTCCCCAAAAGCCTCTGGATGAAATCAAGGCCTATGTGACCATCATGCAGGGATGTGACCATTTCTGTTCTTTTTGCATTGTCCCTTATGTGAGGGGAAGGGAGCAAAGCCGGCCAAGTCGAGAGATTATTGAAGAGGTTAAGTGCATGGCGGAAATGGGCGTGAAAGAGGTATCCCTTCTTGGTCAGAATGTAAATGGCTATGGGAGGGGATTGGAGGGAGAGTTAGCGTTTCCAGGACTTCTCCGTCAAATCAATGAAATCGATGGTATCGAACGGATTCGGTTCACCACTTCCCATCCAAGAGATCTATCCGAAGAGCTGATACAAACTTATTCGAGACTTTCCAAACTCTGCGAGCATATCCACCTTCCTTTTCAATCGGGTTCGAGTAAGATTTTAAAAGCCATGCATCGGGAATATACGAGAGAATCGTATCTTGAAAAAATAGACTGTCTGAGAGAGATATGCCCTTCGATTGCTTTGACTGCTGATGTGATCGTAGGATTCCCGGGTGAGGAAGAGGAGGACTTCAGACAGACTCTCGATTTGATAGAGAAGGTTCGATTCGATGATCTTTTTTCATTCAAGTACTCACCCAGAAAAGGGACCCGGTCTGCCCAGTTTGAGGACAGGGTTGAAGAAAAAGTAAAACAGGAGCGGCTCTCCATCCTTCAGGAAATCCAAAAAGAGACTACCCTTCAAAAGAATCAGGCCCTCACTGGGAGCGCTGAGGAGATCTTAGTTGAAGGCCGAAGTAAGCGGAGCGACCGTGATGTGACAGGAAGAACTCGATCCAATAAGATTGTCAATGTTGAAGGCGATTTAAGCTTGGTGGGCAAATTGGTTCCCGTTCGAATTACAAAAGGCTATGCTCACTCGCTCCGTGGTGAATTATTTCCTCATCAATGCAGATTGTAGAGTGCAAATTGCGGGGTAAAATCCTCGGAGTTTCCGATATAAAACGGAAAGGAGATCCCATGATCCGATTCGAGCAAACCTTCATGAATTTTCTGCTTCAACACCAGGAGAGACATAATCGCACATACCACTTCCTAATCCTCATGGACTCAATGATCAGTGCCGCAAAGCATATCCAGCATTACTATTTGACGGGCGCGCTCAAGGGAAACCTGGGGTTGGCAGGTGACATAAACGTTCAAGGTGAGGATGTCATGCGTATGGATCAGATCGCCCAGGAGATCGCCATCCATTATTTGAAGACCTCGGGTCGGGTGATTCATGCGGTCAGTGAGGAATCGGAAGAGATCATCCCGATGAATCCTGACGGAGGACGTTATTTTGTCTATTTTGACCCTCTGGACGGATCATCCAATATTCCCCACGGACTGCCGGTCGGCTTTCTTTTCGGGATCGCTAAGCGCAATCTGGAGGGTTCTGAGGACGGCCATCTGAGGGCGGGGAAAGATTATATCGCTGCTGGCATGTTCGTGATTCCAACCGGGACGTTCACCCTTGGACTCAAAGATGCAGGCACGTGGCGGTTCCACATCGATGAGACGATGGCCTTTGTCAGGCCGACCCGGATGGTTCTTCCGGAGGACACCAAGAGCTGGGAATTGTCGTTCAATGCGTCGAATCGTCACACCTATGCCGAATGGGTTCAGAAGTGGATCGCTGAAACCGAAACCAAGTACGCTTTCCGGTACCTGGGTGCGTTGGCCGGAGATTTTCACAGGACCTTGGCAAACGGAGGCATGTTCATGTACCCGGCCATCGTTAATCACCCGAATCCGAAGAAGAACCGTCCCGAGGGCAAACTGCGCCTGATGTACGAAGCATCCGTGGTGGCCTTCATGTGCCGTGAAGCCGGAGGGACAGCAGTCAACGAAGAAGGCATTCCGATTCTCGAAATCCAGCCGAAGAAACATCACCAGCGGACGGCCCTCTACGTAGGCTCCAAGAAATTGGTGGAAGATATTGCCCAGGTCTTAAAGAACAAAGGTTAAGGCTAAGGTTGAGGTTGAGATTAGGATTTCCAAGGTAGCAATAAGGAAGCGAATTACGAATCACGAACACGAGTGACCAACACGAATCACCCAAAAGGAGGATGCCATGGCAAAAAGAAAAGCTCCCCCAGCCGGTTTTAAGAAAGCTCTTGAGATAGGACGGCCACCCAATATCAAGAAGCTCTTCCCTAATTCGAATGCCCTGATCGTGAGCGGAAAGGTGGTAGATCATGCCATGATCGCCAAGGGAAAAGCGATCACGATGGCTGCAAACGGCCGAAACCAATTTGTCATCCAAGGAGCTCTTCTGGCCGCGCAACGAGCCAATTCCCCTGTCATTATCGAAATCGCAAAGTCGGAAGGAGGCAGAAAAGCCTATTGTGCGGTGAACTACTGGAATATTGCCATGCTAATCGACACCCTCTGCAACCAGCTTGGAATTACGATCCCGGTGGCCGTCCATGCCGACCACTATGGGATTAGAGATGAAAAGGACCTTGAGGCGGCCAAGGTGGAGATCCCAAGCTTTTTCGATGCAGGAATGACCTCAGTTGCCATTGATGCCTCTCATCTTCCGGATGACAAAAACCTTTTAGCCAATATTGCCATCCATCCCTATATCCCTAAATGGGCGGGGCTTGAAACGGAAGTAGGTGAGATCAAGGGAGAAGAAGGGCTTTCCACGGTCGAAGAGGCCCTATTTCTCATCCAGGGGCTCAATGCCCATAGTATCTTCCCAGATTGGATCGCTCTGAACAATGGGACGACCCACGGTATCGAAGAGAAAGATTCCGGGATCCGGGTTCAATTGACCGCAGATATTCACAAAGCCTTAGAAAAATATAAGGTCTCCGGGGCCCAGCACGGAACCTCGGGGAACAGCTCCGAAAGGCTTCGCGAAATCGCTGCCAAGACCCATACCACAAAAGCCAATGTCGCCACGGCCCTGCAGATGATCTCATGGGGTGTTCAGGTGAACGATTATGGAAATGCTATTCTGGACGGAGACGGGAATTTCAGCAAAGTGAAAGGAGAAGGAGTCTCGGAGGAGATGTGGGGTGAGATGGTGGCTTATGCCCAATCGAAGGGCTGGAAAAAGGGAGACTACAAAAATCTTAACCTCCCATTTGAGAACAAACTCCTTGCGCAGCCAAAAGAGATCAGAGACCGGATGGTAAAGGAAGTGGAGGGCTTTGCTTACAAGATGATGACGGAGGTTTTCAATTCCCAGGATACCGCTCCCCTCGCCATCGAGGCCATTTTAAAGAAGGGCTCTTATAATCTTGGTCCCAAAGTCAGACGAATGGAAGACCCTGCGGAATGGACAGAAAGCAAAATCGCAGAAAAAGCTGCTCAGCTTGGAGCCGATAAGGGAGGCGTGGGCAAATTCGATGATTAATTTTCCTCTCATCTTTTCTCTCTCCCCCAATGGGGGAGAGAGATTGCAGAATGATTTAATTTAAGATTTTTCGTTCTGGTTATTCAAATTTGAAACTCCGAACTCTGAACTCCTGCCTGCGCGAAGCGCTCCGGTGAAGGCAGGCCGAACTCAAAAACTTCAATCACGTCTGTTTCATGACAATGCTGGAGATAATATTGGCGGCCTCATCTCCCCGGTCGGCGGCATTGCTGAGATGGCGGTAAATCTCACGCATCTTGAGCATATAAACCGTGTCCGTTCCCTTGAAAAGGTCGGCTAACGCCAGATGATAAGTTTCCTCCATCTGGTTCTCGTAAGATTTTGCCTTAACGGCATGGGCTAAGGCGATCTTCGGGTAGTCTTTCAGGATTTTGACCGCATCGTTTAACTCCCTTGCCGACTTCCGAAGGATATCGACCATCTCTCTTATGTGTTCGTCTCCCTTGACTCCGTAAATCTCCATCTCATCCACAGTGGTTTTGGCGTAGTCTACGACATCATCGATGGCCCGTGAGAGGGCATAAATATCCTCACGGTCCAGAGGGGTGACAAATGTCTGGTCAAGTTCCTCAATCAGAATTCTTCTCAGGTCATCCGCCTCGTGTTCGACATTTCGCACGAGATTGGCATTCTCCTTTGTTCCATTCTGTGCAAAATTCCAAAGGGCCTCCAGACCCTCCAGGGTCTTGGAAGCTTGACGCGAAATGATCTCAAAGAACCGGTTTCCGTCTTGGCCGAATGGTTTTCTCTTTTTAAAACCAAATACCATCTTACCCCTCCTTTATCGGGTTACTAAATACAAACGCCTCCACCTCATCCCTCTCCCCTGCCTTCGCCGAAGCGGCTTCGCGCAGGCAAGCCGGCGGGGAGGGGGGGCCTCTTCATCCCCTCCCACCATGGTTCTCGATCTAAGCAGGGCGGGGTGATGAAACGAGGCCAAGAAGTTGCTCAGGGTTTTCAATCACCAGATCAGCCCCTGCTTTTATCAAAGATTCTCTCTCGATTTTCTTCTTCCGATGGCCGACCAGAAATCCAATGGCCAGTATTTGCAAATGCTTTTTCGCAGCTCGGACGGCCAGCATGTCGTCCACAACATCTCCGACGTAAGCGCAGGGACGGTTTGGAATACCGATCTCTTGAACTACCCTTAAGATGGAGTAAGGGTGAGGTTTTAAGCACCCTATCTTCCTTCCTGCTGAAAGGAAGATAGGGTTTTCCTCTGCCTCACATTCATTCAGCGTCACCATACTATCAAAATAAGGATGAAGATGAAAGCGTCTGAGCGCGAGTTCTGCTTCAAATCTTGGCCGGCCACTGGCAACGCCCATCCGCACTTTCTTCTAAAGGGTTAATAGAATTTTTCGGGGGATCAACGCCCTTTCTTGCAGATAGAGTCCATCGCCTTTATAGAAGATGGGGCGTAGATGATACCGACGAGCAAATATCCTCCCCAGGTAGATCTCTTGAAAGATACGTTTTAGCAAATTTTCTCGGCCGGGATCTCCCACCCCATAGACCCACCCCTCCCAAGAAGCTCCTAAAATCCGGCGAACCCCCCTCAACCCTCCTCCTTTTGATTTGCTCTTTCTTAGAAAGAAAGGGAGGTCCTTCCTCTTTAACCGAGTGGTTGTCTTCTGACGGATCCGGGAAGATGTTGTCTTGATATAAGAAACAACCTCCGGAATGGAAGAGAATCTCTTCCGTTTTGGAAGAGGGGGAATACCTGAGATGGAGAGGAGATAGAGGAGGAGTCCGGAGGTCAAATCCCAGTCATTATTGAAGCCCCGTGCGGTTTTGAAGAGGGAGATTTCCTCGTTCATGATCCAACCCCTTCGGCCTCTTTTTTTAAATCCGAGGCAGCTTTCCAGGTAAATCTGGATGGTCCGCTGGATGGTTTTGCGATAAGACTTTGAGACATCAACCAAAACGCCGTCCATATCGAAGATCAAGATATCCATGGGAACCAAAATCTCAAATGTCAAAATCCAAAGATTAAATTAATGTCGAATTCCAAATTTCAGAAGAATCTTACCCTTACGGTTGCGCAAAAAAACAATTCCAGTAAGGCCACCCAACCGTTTTCTCAATGCGACTTTGAGGTCCGCCTTAGAGTTTTGGATTTGACATGACATTCATATGTCTTGACCGGCATCTCGACCTCAACCTATTTTTTCTTGATCTCCTGTATTACTGCCTGGACAAGGCTTTCCACATCTAACCCCTGCAACCGATAAAGCTCATCCGGCTTGCCGGAACTGCCGTATTGCTTGATTCCGAGTCTTCGAAAACGGACCCTTAGACCACGCTCTGCGATGAAGTTAGCGATGAGACTTCCCAGACCTGTTTGAATATGATGGTCTTCATAGGTGATGAGGATTCCCGTCTTGGCCGCTTTGAGGATGGCTTCGCTATCTAAATCGCTTAAGCAGGAGATGTTGAGGACTTCGACCGACACCCCTTTTTCTCCTAGTTTTTGCCAGGCTTGGATGGCCTTGTAAACCATCCCCCCCATCGTGAGGATAGCCGCATCCTTTCCGCTCCGCACCAGATCGGCATGACCATACTGAAACTCATAGGGGTTGGCAAATAAAGGCGTCCCTTTCTCGGTGAGGAGGATTGGAACAGAAGACCGGCCCATGCTGACAACGAAATTTCCATGGGCCTCTGCAACGTATCGAGTCACGCGATCGGTTTGGTTAGGGTCAGCGGGGACAATCATCTTATATCCAAACAGATTTTGCATCACCCCGACATAGTCAATACATTGATGCGTTTTCCCATCTTCACCCACATCAAGGCCGTTGTGGGTGCAGATGAGTTTGATGTTTGTCTCATTGATATCATTGAGACGGTGTTGATTATACGTCTCGTCGACGCCGAAGACTCCAAAATCTGCAAAGAAAGAGAGAAGACCAAGAGTGGAGATAGCACCGGCAATGGTAGCCGTATTATGCTCCTGGATTCCTCCCTGGAAGAAATGATCGGGAAATTGTTTAGCGAATGCTGCCGTTTTCACAGAGGAGGCTAAATCACAATCGAAGACCGCCATGGGGAGGGGGGGATCCCCTTGGATGCTGGCTTTGGCGATATCGACCAGGGCATTTCCAAAGGCCGACCGATTGTCCAGTTTCTGATCTTTTTCATAATTTCTCGGGCTCCCGATTTGGATCGAGGGGGAGGGCACTAAATATTTTCTTCCTGCAAAGGAAGGAGTTCCCCAATCCCGAATTCGCCTATATCGATCCAAATCGTCTTCGACTCCCAATTCCTGGATGGCCTTCTTGTATTCTTCGAGGGCGAGGGCTCTTCCATGAAACTCCTCCCTTCCTTCCATGAAAGAAACGCCTTTTCCCATCTTCGTGTGGGCAAGGATGAGCGTTGGATGTTTAGAGAGGACGGCTTCCCGGAATGCCGTGTAGATTTCTTGAAATTGATGGCCGTCCGCTTCCATCACCCGCCATCCATCCGATTCGAAATTTCTCACCACGTCCTGGGGCATGATCTCTTGAGTTATTCCGCTGATCTGTCTACAGTTGAAGTCGATGATCGCGGTCAGGTTATCAAGACCATATTTGACAGCGAATCGCCGGGCCTCAGAAATTTGACCTTTCTGCTGTTCTCCGCAACCCATGGCGACAAATACATGAAATTCTTTCTTCATGATCTTTGCCCCTAAAGCAAATCCACAACCCGCTGACAATCCTTGTCCCAGATTGCCGGTATTCCACTCGACCCCCGGGATCCCTTTCTCAACATGCCCCTCAAAAGGACTCCCTGCATTACGAAAAGTAGCAATGGCTGCCTCAATTGGAAAGAAACCCACACGGCCTAAAGCTGCATACACTCCCGGAGAGGTATGGCCATGGCTGATCACAATCCTGTCCCTGTTTGGGTCCGAGGGAGATCGAGAATCGACATTGGCATATAAGTAAAGGACCAGATAGAAATCAATGGATGACATGGACCCCCCGGGGTGTCCTGATCCGGCAAGGGTGGTCATTTTTAAAATATCGCCTCTTGCCAGCCTCGCCAGCTCGGATAACTTTTCGAGAGATTCTTTATCCAGTTTTTCAGCACCAAATCTCCTTCCCTGCATCTCTTACCTCCGCTGCGACATAGATTAATCCTAATAGCATATTTGCTACCAATTTGGGAAGAGATAAATGTGAAGGTGATGATTGAAAAAATTTTGGTACTGCGTTTTCGTTGACAATTCGTGAATTTGGATATATTGATTTAAATTGAATTCAGAGCAACTCCTGAAATTCTCCCCTCCGCCGAGAGGCTGTGTCGCAATCACGGCTGTGGTGGAACCGGTTTTTGTTATTGCGACAGAGTCTCCGGTGGGAGAGAATGAAGACAGGTAGCTTCGTGGATTGGGGGCGTACTATGAACATCGGAGTGCCAAAGGAGATTAAAGAGGGTGAGAAAAGGGTGGGCATGACACCACAAGGTGTAGATGCCTTGGTTGCCCACGGCCATCGTGTGCTTGTGGAAAGAAGGGCAGGGGAAGGCAGCGGTTTTTCTGACCAGGAATATAGGAAAGCTGGAGCCATACTCGTCGAAAAGGCAAAGGATGTCTGGAACGACGGCGAAATAGTGGTGAAAGTCAAGGAGCCCTTGGAGCCAGAGTTCCCACTGATGAGACCCGGCCAAATCCTCTTTACCTATCTTCATCTGGCGGCCAATCGGGAACTCACTTTAAAATTGATGGAACGCCGGGTCGTTGGAATTGGGTATGAAACGGTTCAGGGTCGAGATGGATCCCTTCCTCTACTTCGACCAATGAGCGAAATTGCGGGAAGGGCCTCAGTCCTTGCAGGGGGAATGTGCTTAGAGGCGAGGCACGGCGGAAGGGGTATTCTCTTGTGCGGAGCGTCTGGCGTTCCTCCGGCCAAAGTGGTTATTCTTGGAGCAGGGGTGGTGGGCACCAACGCCTGCAAGGTTGCTTTAGGGATTGGCGCTCGTGTTAGCATTCTTGATATCCATCCGGAAAGGCTAAGTTATATCCATGACATCACACAAGGGCATATTGCCACTTTCATTTCCAATCGAATGACAATTGGGGAGGAAATTGCGGGTGCTGACCTTGTCATCGGGGCGGTCCTTATCCCGGGTGCCCATGCACCGAAACTGGTAACTCGCCAGATGCTCAAGAGGATGCGCCCTGGTTCTGCGGTGGTGGACATCTCTGTGGATCAGGGCGGCTGTTTTGAAACCACACGTCCCACCACTCATGAGAATCCCACCTACGTCGAAGAAGAAATTGTCCACTATTGCGTGACCAATATCCCGGGTGGCTTTCCAAGGACTTCCACGTTTGCCCTCACGAATGCGACATTTCCTTACATCCTTGAGATTGCGGATAAAGGTTATGGAAAGGCTATGGAAGAGAATGCGGCATTGAGGAAAGGGCTTAATCTGATTGACGGGAAGGTCGTCTATCAGGCTGTCGCAGAAAGCTTTGGATTGCCTTTTATACAAAATCCCTTTTCTCCTCCTTCCTTGAAGAGTCCTTCCTGATATGGTAAACCCCGTTTAGAAAAGGTAGGAGTGGGTGTTGGAATGGGGAACGCATCCAAAAGAAAAAGGTTGACCATCGCGATCGACGGCCCTTCGGGTGCCGGAAAGAGCACAGTAGCGAGGGCTTTAAGCAAACGATTGGACTACCTTTATATTGACACAGGAGCGATGTACCGGACTGTTGCGCTCAGGGCTAAAGAAAAAGGGATCTCTCCGGAGAATGAATTAGCGCTTAGCCAGGTGGCCTCATCCCTTGACATCGCCTTCGTTACAGAAGGGGAGCAGACCCACATTTTTTGTGATGGAGAAGAAATGACGGGAGCCATCCGCACACCTGAAATCAGCCGCCTTGCCTCTTCCATCTCGAGACAAAAAAGAGTAAGAGAAGCTCTTGTCCGGATGCAGAGGGAGATAGGAAAGGAGGGTGGCGTCATCCTGGAAGGAAGGGATATCGGGACGGTGGTTTTTCCTGACGCCGATGTAAAATTCTATTTGGATGCTGAGACCGATGAAAGGGCGAGAAGGAGATATCATGAAATGGTCCAAAAGGGAGTAAACGTGGATTTGAAGGAAACACAGGAAGAGTTGGCACAAAGGGACCACAGTGATATGCATCGGAACCATTCGCCTCTCAAGAAGGCAAACGATGCTGTGTTCATTGACTCCACCCATCGCTCTGTGGAAGAGATCGTGGAAGAGATGGTCCGCATCGTGAAGGCAAAAGCGAAAGGGAGAGAAACCGAGAATTGTTGACTGAATGGGTTGGTTCATATCTTGATTTCAAGCAGACCGTTCAGACCAATAGAACCACCCCGAAGCTTTTGTAGCTAAGGACCCATAAGCAACAATGTCCAAAACTCTATGGTATTGAAATAACACAGGAACCCTATTCAAGATGGATGGCTCGGAAAGAGAAAAATTGGCCTCACAGACGGCGTCACGACTGTCTTTGGGTTCATCAATGAGGTAGATCGGAAAGTCCGCTACCCGGAGGGCCCGAGGGTGAAAAGATTTCGGAAAAAGCCAAGAAATCTCTGATTTCACCGGTCTTGTAAGGCTTACATATACGAGGAATGCATTGAAAATAAAGGAGAATCCGTGCGATCATTTTTTTAGACCTGTGTAATCCGGAGGTCCTAAAGTAGTTTTTTCAGATTCTCCCAAAAAATTTGTAATTTTTCGGCCGGTATGCTATAAAATGCTGATCAGCTGGAGAAGGGAGTCTTTGAATGGAGAAGGAGGAATTGGTTTCTTCCGAGGAAGACAAAAAACGGGGTCCTCTTGGAGCGGAAGCAGAGAAAAGAGAGGGAAAGGAGCTTCCCAGGAGGGACGAACCCGAGGATTTTCAAACGCTTTATGAGGAGAGCCTGAAGACCTTGGAAGAGGGGCAGATCCTCAGAGGAACGGTCATTGACATCACTCCGGATCATGTGACCGTGGATGTGGGGTATAAGTCGGAAGGACAGATCCCCATGCAGGAGTTCTTGAAAAGGGATAAGAAAGTCGATGTGAAGATCGGAGACCGGATCGATGTATTTTTGGAGAAGAAGGAGAGTGAAGAAGGGTTATTGACGCTGTCGAAGGAGAAAGCGGACAAAATAACCATTTGGAGGGACATCAGCAGGTCCTGCCGGGAAGGGGAGGTCATCGAAGGGGAAATTGTTGGCAAGGTGAAAGGAGGGCTTTCCGTAGATATTGGCCGGATTCTTGCTTTTTTACCCGGGTCTCAAATCGATTTAAAACCTGTTCGGAATCTGGATGCCCTGATCGGCCAACGATTAAAGTTCAAGGTGATCAAGTTCAACCGGAAGCGGAATAACATTGTTCTCTCCCGGCGTGTACTTCTCGATGAAGAGCGGAAGCAGTTGAGACAGGAAACCTTAAAAAATCTGAAAGAAGGAGACGTTGTAGAGGGGACGGTGAAGAATCTCACGGACTACGGGGCGTTCATCGACCTGGGCGGAATGGATGGTCTTCTCCATATCACAGACATCTCCTGGGGTAGGATTGGGCATCCTTCGGAGAGACTCTCTGCCGGAGATCGGATCAAAGTGAAAATCCTTCGCTTTGACCGAGAGAAAGAAAAAGTTTCGTTAGGGTTGAAGCAAGCCCTGCCTGACCCCTGGGAATCAGTGCCCCAAAGATATCCGACGGGTTGCCGCATCAATGGCAAAGTCGTGAATGTGACGGATTACGGAGTTTTTGTGGAGTTGGAAGACGGAATCGAAGGGCTTGTCCATATCTCAGAGTTGACTTGGAGCAAAAAAATGAAACACCCCTCCAAGGTCGTCCACATCGGTGACACGGTTGAGGTGATGGTCCTCGATTGTGATCCGCTCAAACGCCGAATCTCTTTGGGGATGAAACAGGTCGAACCCAATCCATGGGCTTTGATCGAAGAGAAATATCCTGTGGGGACCAAAGTGGTGGGAAGGGTAAAAACCGTAACCGATTTTGGGATCTTCATTGGATTTGATGAAGGCGTAGATGGGCTCGTCCATGTCTCCGAGATGTCATGGACGAAAAAGATCAAGCATCCCGGTGAACTTTATAAGAAGGGGCAACAAGTAGAAGCCGTGGTCTTGAATATTGATCGCAAAAACGAACGCTTCTCATTAGGCGTCAAGCAACTGACAGCTGATCCGTGGAAGGACGTTGCTCGGCGATATCGGAAAGGAGAGGTGGTCGCGGGAAAGGTCACTAATGTGACGGATTTTGGCGCCTTTGTAGAGCTGGAAGAGGGGATCGAAGGACTGGTCCATGTTTCGGAGATCAGCCGGGAGAAAGTGGAGAAACCCTCGGATGTCCTGAAGGTCGGGGACACGCTATCGGCCGTGGTTCTTCACATTGATCCCCATGAACGAAGAATCGGCCTTAGCGTCAAAGGGCTAAAGGAGAAGACTGAGAATGCGGAGATCGAAAAGTATATCTCGGACCAGGGGTCCACTTCTCACAGTCTCGGAGAATTGATTCAGGAAGAGATGGAAAAACGGGGAGGCGAACTGCCCTCCAAAAAAGAGGGTACCGATTAATGAGCAATAACCAATTATCAATAGTCATAGTCCATTGAAATTGGTCATTGATCATTGAGCATTGAATTCTTTCCTCAAACCCGCTTGACATAGATATTTTTCACGATATCCCTATCCAGCGCAAGCGTTGTTTCTCCAATCTGCAGGACGTAGGAAGGGTTTTTCTGGTGCATCCTGAGAATACTTCCCGGGACGATCCCCAACGTGCTGAGCCGGTCGAGCCTCTGGTGTGATTTGGGCGCGATAAAGACGATTCGTCCCTCATCGCCCAAACCTAATTCGTCAAGTGGGGTGACAAGAGGTTTCATCTCTTTTTTGAATTTTGCGCAACATTCCCCTCTCGGGATTGGTTTCCCATGAATGCAGGTCGGCGGGTGGCCGAGAAAGGTGCAGACGCTTTCTGTCACTCCGGGACTCAAGATGTGTTCGAGTTTGCAAGCCTCTTCTTCTACTTCTTCTTCAGACATCTCGAAAATTTCATAGAGGAGTCTTTCTGTTAAGCGGTGACGTCGAACGATCTCCCTCGCCTTCTCCTCCCCGCGTTCCTTGAGCACCATTCGTTTCCCTTCTATTTCAAATAGATCGTCCTTGATCATCTTGCGGAGAATGGATCTTGCTTCAATGTCCTGGGTTGTTTCCAGAAGGTGGTCCATATCAGAAACCCCTTCTTCCCTTAGAGTCCAGACGAGCTCGAGAAGTTCATCGATCCGGTCCTCTTCCACCCCGTCAACGAATGCGCCCATCCGTTGATGTGAGCCTCTTTTATGTTCAGATTCTTTGGTCATGGGTTCGCCTTTCTTCTCCATAAGGATTTTAAAAAATCGACCATGGCCGACTGTTCCTTATAGGTATACCCACAATGGGGACAGCAGAGGAGATTACAGTTCTTTGAAAAAAGGCAACCCGAATGGCATTTCATCTCCTCAGGAGAAAATTGCTTCCCACAAAGGGGGCACTGGTAAGTGGTAGGTTTCTCCATATCACGCTCCAAAAATGTTTAATAAAAAATTTACCATCCCACCCACTCCAAAGGCAATGGGAATGATCACCGCCGATATCCACAAAGCTTTTCTTAACCCTCTCTCTTTAATCATCATAAAAAACTGGGCAATGCAAGGGATGAAAAGGGTGATGGTTACCAGGCTGACCAGGATTTGATGGGAATTGAGCTGTCCCTCTTTGGCTAAAATGAAAAGACCTGCTGCTCCGTAATCTCTTCGAAGAAATCCAACGAGGAATGCTTCCGTCACCTTAGCGGGAAGACCCAGGAAATGGACGATCAACGGGGTGGCAACCCTTTCTAAAAGGGTTAAGACTTCTGTTTTGTGAAATACAAAAAGAATCACGGTGCCCAGAATGAAAAGGGGAACAGCTTCTTTCAGGTACCATTCAATCCGGGCCAGGGTTTTGACGATCACATTGGAGATGAGAGGGATCCTCAAAGGTGGAATCTCCAAGATGAAATCAGAACCTTCACCCGGAATCACCCGCGATGCCAAATAACCCACCAAGATCAGAATCCCAGCGATAATAAATATCCATGTGAAGAGGTAGAGGGCAGGGAGGCTTGCAAACATTCCAAGGGTGACCCCTAATTGGGCAGAACAGGGTACCGCAAGGGCTAAAAGAAGTGTCACAATGGTGCGGTCTTTTTCGGTCTCCAGAATCCGGGTGGTCATGGTGGCCATCGTGTCGCATCCCAAACCCAGAACCATGGGCAGAACCGCCTTACCGTTTAACCCCATTTTTTTGAAGATCTGATTGGTCATCACGGCCAGTCTGGGTAAGTATCCCGAATCCTCCATCAGTCCAAAGATCAGAAAGAAACAGCCCACAATGGGGAGAACGATCGCAATGGCATACGTGAGAGCCATGGTGATGACGCCATAGGGGCCGATAAAAAATTCTTGAATGAAGGGGATAGGGACAAAGCGCTGGAAGAGACTGGCGACGGGTGGAAGAACCCACTTTCCAAATAGGGTTTCCTCTAAGAATTTAACGCTGGTTTGTGCTCCAAAGACCCCGACAAATTCGTAGGTGCCCAAGAGGACCAGCAGAAGGATGGGAATCCCCCAGATAGGATGAAGGGCGAGGTTTCCTAAAAAGGAGGAGATGGACTTAGGCGCCTCTCCTCGCAGCCCCATTACTTTCGACAAGACTTCATCCACCTTTCGGAGTCTGGCCTGATTGATCAGATAACCGATCGAATCAGCAAGATGAGCCTGGATCTCCTGGCGGATTTTCTCAATTTGCAAGACATTGTTTTCCGAAAGATTCGTGTTAAGCCATTTGGCAAGGCTCTCGTCCCCGGAGAGCAGCATGAGTGCTAAAGAGCGTTTGGAAATAGAGGCTTCAGGAAGAAGGGACGTTATTTTTGAGAGGCCGCCTTCAATGACATCTGGATAATTGACCGAGATCGAAGAGGGCGGACGAGCCTGGAGATTTTCTTTGATCTTCTCAAGACCTTTTTTTCTGGTGGCTACGGTTTTCAGGATGGGAGCGTCCAAGATCTCGGACAGTGTCTGCATGTTGATGTCGATGCCTCGGCTCTTCGCCTCGTCCCACATATTCAAGAGGACGATGAACGGAAGCCCCATCTCCAATAGCTGAAGGGAGATGAGAAGGCCCCGACGAATATTCTTCGTATCGATGACTTGGACCAAATAGCTCTTGGGTTCTTTGAGGAGGATGTCCCGGGTCACTTTCTCATCTTCTGACATTGGAATGAGGGAGTTGACCCCAGGGGTGTCAAGCACCTGAAACTTCTTTCCATGAGCGGACAAAGTGCCAGTGGAAACTTCCACGGTCGTCCCGGGATAGTTTGAAACGGTCACATATTTTCCGGTGAGATAATTGAAGATGACCGATTTCCCAACGTTCGGATTTCCAACGAGGATCACTTTTCCTCTGGAAACATCGGTCCATTTTAGTACTACTTTGCTGGAAGGTTCCATCCTCTAACGTTTTCTCCTGGCGGTTCTTTTCTTCCGGTTACATTCTTCACAGCGGCCATAGAGCTCCAAGCGATGATGAGAGATCTTAAATCGGTGACGTTGAGCGATCACATCCTGGAGGGCCTCAAGTGTTTGGTCCTCGAATTCAATGATCTTTCCGCAATCCAGACAGATCAGGTGATCGTGATGGTTTCCTTCTGAAGCGGGTTCATATCGCGTCTCTTTGTCACCAAATTTCCGTTGTGTTGCCAGACCAAGACGGGTGAGGAGCTTCAGGGTGCGATAAACGGTTGTGTAGCCGATTTTAGGATCTGTTTTGACGACCTGGGCATAAATTTGTGCGAGGCTTTTATGCCCGGTCGAATTCAGGAAGATGTTGAGGATTTCTTGCCGCTGTCGGGTCGCGTTCAGCCCCTCTTTGGAAATCCTTGCTTTAAACAAATCGGCCTTCACGAGACCATCCATATTTGAAATTGAATTTCAATTTCATATTAACCCATTCCCTTTCGTTTGTCAATCCTGAAATTGACCTTGCCTTTGCGCTCTGTTAAGATTTTTTACAGGAAGGAATACAACCTGATGGCGTCTCATAATAGTCCAAGTTCAGAAGTGTACGAGAAGATCGTTACCCACAATGACTTCGACGGCATCATCAGTGCCTGTCTCTGTTCCTGGGTTTTGAAAGTTCAGAACGTGATCTTTGCGGGCCCCCTTGCCATCACCCGCTCTCAAATCACGATCACCGAGAAAGATGTAGTCTGTGATTTGCCATACCCTCTGCAATGCGGACTCTGGTTCGATCACCATGAAGGAAATCTTCAGGAATTGACACTCCGCAAGATCGATCCGAAGTCCGTTCCTGGCCGTTTCGATTTGAAACCGAGTTGCAGCCGGGTGGTTTTTGAATATTTTTCTGAAAGAGAAGAGCTTCCTCCCTATTTCTTGGAGGCGGTGGAGGAAGCGGATGTCATCGATAGCTTTTCATATTCTTCGATAGAGGATTGGAGGAGGGAGACCCCAGGGAGGATGATCGATTTAACTTTAAAGGTCTCTTTTCAATCGGCCATTGATCAGGCAAGTTACATGAGAAACTTGGTTCAACAGCTCCGAGACCGACCGATTGAAGAGGTATCCCGGCTCGACTTTGTTCAAAACGGGTTGAAAAAATACAGAGAAGAAGAAGGACGGATGCTTCGAATCATTGAGGGTGCTTCCTATTTCGTCGATCAGGATGGGAAGAAAGAGGTGGTCGTCATCGATCTCACGCCTTATCAGCGGAGGCCCCATCTCATCAAAAACCTGGCCTTCTTGATCTTTCCCGAGGCCTTGGCGGTTTTGGAAGTCTATAGTTTGATGGATCATCAGGGGGTGAAGAGTAACAACATCGGGGTCTCTATGTCCCTCTCCATTAACGGAAACAGACGAGACCGGAATAAAAATATCGGCGATATTATGCGAACCCTCAACATCGGAGACGGCCATCCAGGGGCGGCCGCAGGGATGGTTCACTGCAAATCGAAACAGGAGATGCTGAAAAAGAAGCAGGAGTTGATAGGGCAGATTTTCAAACTCTGGTCTTCTCAATAAGTTTTGCTGAAACCAATGAGGTCAAAAAAAGAAGCGCGATGGCCTTTGCAAAGAACTTCCCCTCCCCCGTTAACGGGGAGGGAGGGTAGATCACATTCTGAAGAGAGATTCGTAGGCTTTCGTTCCGGCTTTGTAACCTGCTTCATCCTTACCCCATTCTGTATGGCATCCGTTGCATGAATTAGGGACTACATTTTTGGGGTCTTTCTCGAACATCTCCAGGCTGACCCGAGGTCTGATGATTCTGAAATCGTGGGAGTGAATATCTCCGGCTTCGGCTGAAGAGGCCGTTTTGACCATATGGCAAGAGGAACATCGGCTGGTCCCTCTTGTCTCCGGAGCATAGTTATGCTTCGTATGGATACGGATGGCCCATGGGTTGGCAAATTTCTGATTTTTGCCGTGGCAGGACAGGCAGAGGGTATCATTATAGTCTGCCTTGACCAGCTGTGACCGGCTGGGCCCTCCGTGGGGGTTGTGACAATCGAAGCAGAGAACCCGGGCGTAGAAATGGCCGCTCTTTTGAAAGTCAAGCCATTGCTGATGTTGCGATTTGGAATGAGCCTGCGGATCTCCCCAGATGCCGGGTTTAAATTGGTAGTAATTGGATAGAGGCTCTCCTATTTTATAGGCCCTGTTTTCTTTGTCGTTCCAAGGAAACTCAAACTTCCCATTGGGAACGCTCACTCCTCTCGAATGGCACTGGCCGCACACTTCAAGACTTCGTTCGTAAGATAATTTTCGAGGATGGATGATTTTTCCTTTCTCCCTAGGAGACTTGATGTGTTCGGAGCCCGGGCCGTGGCACTTTTCACATCCGATATTGAGTTCGACATATCTCGATTCATATCCCCTGTCAACTTTCTTCAGTTCGAGGCCGGTATGATGACAACCCGCACAGCTCATGTCAAAGGATTTCTCCACCGGGGGCTGTTTGGGACTCCCATCCTCATTGTACCAATCTTGAAGATTATAAGGAACCCAGCGCGAGGTTGCCTGGTTCCACTGAAGGGGGAGGATGTAGTAACGATTTCCGATCTTGACTTGATAGCGCTGTTTCCAGCCCCATCCCCCAAAAGTCCTCGCTACATTGTAAGTGACTTCTTTCGTGAGATCTCTGGCATCCACTAGGATAACCTGATGAACATCTCCGGGGCCATCCTCCAATTTGACAATGACTTCCGGGATGTTTTCGGCTTTCAGTTTAATCATGCCTTTCCAATCGACCACAAGGGTGTCGTTGGTGCGACTCAAGATCTGTTGAGACTTGTTGTGAAGGGTATCCTTCCACATCTCGTACATCGAACCATGGCAAGGCATGCATTTTTTGGAACCGACATAAGTCGCCTGAGCCATCGCCATGGAAGGCACGAAGAAAAGAACCGTGAGGACAAGTAGTCCTGTCAATGCTGAAGATTTCTTCATCCAATCTACCTCCTTTTACTGAGGGAATTTCAGAATCCAAATGCATTCCTCTCCTTTGGATTCATCCTCCCCTTTCATTGCTATGGATAGGCCAGGAGCCCTTTTCTCGCCAAGGTCACATGCTGTTCTTTTCCGATGTGAGGATGATGGCATCGGGCGCAAGATTTTAGGGCATTCTCCTTCGCAATTTTTCCACCTTCCTGGGCATTTGCCCCCATCATCATCTCTTGATATTTTTCGCCGGGGCCGTGGCAGGCCTCACACCCCACATTTTTTTCTAAGTAGGTTTTCTTTTCCGGGTCATAGCCGGTGGCGTGGCAGGGAATACATTTGGTTCTATCCTTTTCATTGTTGATAAGGGAAAAAGCCTTTGTTGTCATGGGGGACTTTCTCCAGGCGTCGATCTTTTTCTTGTTAAGATCCTGATGGCATCCGATGCAAGATTCGGAGCCTACATAGCCCGCCTCTTCCTGGACAAAAAGGGTTTTCTTGGGAACGGCTTCCTCGGGTAGCGAGGGCGCTGTGTTTTCCCAGTTTCGAATAAAGACCACCAGTTGATGGATCTGTTCTGGATTGAGCGGGCCTCCTTCCGTGTCGCTTAGGGCAACCATTCCCGTTGCGGGGATTCCCCGCTCAATGATTTTATAAAGGATCGTGTCATTGACCGCCTTGAGATAGTTTTTTGAGTTGATGGCACGGATTCCCCTCTGAGGGGCTCCATTCTCCCCGTGGCATCGGGCGCAATGTTTCTGGTAAAGAATTTTTCCCTTTCCAGCGGCCTCCACTCTCATCTGCTCCGCCTCGACTCTGACACGATGGGGCTCCAGGAGCCAATAGATGGTCAGGAGGGCAGCCGTGGCCACTGTCAATATCGTCGCGATCCATATCTTCTTTTCCATTAGGTTCTCAAACATCCTGAGCCTTGACCAGCTGGGAGGGGTCGAACTTATTTCTTTCAATTCCACCGACTGTATCAATGACGACGTTTCCAGCCACAATTTGAAGCTTATAAAGATCTAATGGGCGTGGAGGAGGGCCTGCAACCACCTCTCCGAATTGGTTGAATTTAGCTCCATGGCAAGGGCATTCGAATTCTTTAAGAGCCGCGTTCCAGTTAACGATGCAGTGGAGATGGGTGCAGACAGAAGAAATCGCTAAAAATCCTCCTTCTGTTCTCAGGATAAAGGTTCTCTCCTTACGAAAGGGAATGACCTCGCCCACTTTAAAATCGGTCACTTTACCGCCGATAAAAACGGTTTCAATTTTTCCTCCCTTTCGCCTCGGCCAGAGAAAGGCAAAGGTGCCGGCAATCAACTCACCGACCACCACAGCCGCCGCGACAATCCAGGCATAGGCAATAAACCTTCTCCGCGAGATAGGTTTTTTGTCAGCCTGTGAACCGGGGTCCTTTTTCTCTTTCATCATTTCCATGGCAGGACAAAACTCCAATTGGGTCCTCTAAAGAGGGACCCGATCATTGTGAAGATGAGGGCTCCGAAAATGAATAGGGTAAATAAAGTAATCAATATTCTCCTTTTCTCACCCCCGATAAAGATTTGATTAAAAAGAGACGTGAATCTGGTTTTTGGTCTCCTATCGATATAGGGGATCAAGAAAAGCCATACGAAGATAAGTAGAGGAAGGATAATGGCTGGAATCACAGGCTTATTTGTGTAATGGATTAGTTCCTGAATTCCTGTAAAATACCAGGGTGCCTTTCCGGGATTCGGGGTCAGGAGGGGATTCGCAAGATCTTCTAATGGGGCATCGAAGAAGAGGGAAATCAGTAAAAGAGCGAAGGCGACGGCTAACGAGCAGATTGTTAGGAGGATAATGTAATGCGGAAAGGTCTCCACCGTATCTTCTGGAGCCTTCTCCACCATCGGTGAGGTCCCTTCCACAATCTCCATCAGACCGTAGGTCTTGTTGGGATCCCTGACGAAAATTTTCTCCTGATCCTTGTCCATTTTAAATTTCACCCTTCGTATTGAATCCGGACTGCCCCCTCATCCTTCCCCTCTCCCCAGTGGGGAGAAGGCTGGGTGAGGGGAATTCTGTAATCCGCATTCGACAATTACAATGGCCCCGATATTCCTCCATCTTTTCTTACCCTCCAAAAATGGACGACCATCAGGGCACCCAGTATAAGAGGAAGCTCAACACAGTGCACGACATAAAACCGGAGCAAAGCCTCATGGCCTACCTCGTCCGCTCCAAGAAGAAAGAAACGAACATAATTTCCGATAAAAGGAGTATAGCTCATGATGGTAGTTCCTACGGTAATTCCCCAATAAGCGAGCTGATCCCAGGGGAGAAGATATCCCGTATAGCTGAGGGCCAGCGTGAGGATCAGTAGAATGATTCCAATGACCCAGTTGAACTCCCGGGGAGGCCGGTAGGAACGGGTGCAAAACACCCTGACCATATGCAAGAAGACCGTCACCACCATTCCATGGGCGGACCATCGATGCAAATTTCTTAAAATCTTGCCGTTGAAAATAAGGGCCAAAGCCTGCATATCGAAGTAGGCCCTTTCAATAGAAGGCGTGTAATGAAACATCAGGAGTATGCCGGTGACCGTAAGGATGATGAAGAGGAGACAGGAGATCCCCCCCAGGCAGAACGTATAGGTGAATTGAAGGCCATGGCGTTTGATCTTCGCCGGGAAAATGTGGAGGAAGAAGTTGTTGTAGATCAGCAGAAACCGCTTCAGATCGGTATCCGGTATCCCCGTCCGGAAGATTGAACGCCAAAATGCTGAATCTGAGATGCGCTGTAAGATTCCTCTCTTCATCTTTGTTCCCCTCTGTAAAGGGTCGACTCTCGATGGTACTCTTCCATCGTGATGGTTCCGGTAGGACATCGTTTCACACAGAGGCCACATTGGATGCAGCGGGATTCTTCTTTGAAAATGACGGTGGCCAGGTTGAGTTTTTGAGCTTCTTCTAAGGAAACTTTGTAGAGGGATTGAACCAATTTGGAGAGGTTTTCATCTCCCTGTATTTCAGCGAGTCTTGCCATGCGGAAACAATATTTTGGGCAGATATCGACACAGCCTCCACAAAGGATACATTTCGTTCGGTCGAAGACGGTGAAGATGTGGCACTGGAGACACCGCGCAGCCTCCTTTGCCGCCACCTCTCTGGAAAAGCCCAATTCTACTTCTCTATCCATGGACCCTCTCTCCTGAACAGGAAGAGTCTCCATTCTCTGTCGAGGTATCTTCTCCAGGTCGGGGTCGATTTGGACCTCCGGAATCCCGGTGAAGTGAGCGGGCTTCTTTTCGAATACTTCCCCACTCAGATACTCGTGAATGGAGAGAGCCGCCTTCCTTCCGTCGGCGATCACCCGTATCACATCCCTGGGGCCCGTGACAAAGTCTCCTCCGGCGAAGATCCCGCGCACATTCGTCTCAAAAGTTTCCGGATCGACCGAGAGACGATCCCATTTCGAAATTTCGAGACCGATCTCTTCGGGAAGGAAAGAGATATCTGGCGATTGACTGACAGCCGGTATGAGGAGATCGATATCGATGTCGAATTCAGTTCCTTCAACGGGGATGGGCCTTCGGCGGCCATCCCTTTCGGGGTCTCCCAATCGGTTTCGAATACATCGAACCCCCGAGACCTTTATTCCATCTTTCGAAAGGACCCGAATCGGTTGGGTGAGGTAATGTACTTTGATGCCTTCCTCTTCCACCTCCTCTAATTCCCTGGGATCAACAGGCATCTCTTCTCGGGTCCTGCGATAGAGGATGAAGACCTCTTTTGCGCCCAATCGAAAGGAAGAACGGGCTGAGTCCATGGCTGTATTCCCGCCTCCCACCACAGCCACTCTTGAGCCGATTTTTGGATTCTTGTCCAGATTGACCATTCGCATAAAGGTCACACCATGGATCACACCTTGAAGATCCTCCCCGGCAATTCCCAATCTTTCCGCCTTATGGGCCCCCGCAGCGATGTAAACGGCATCATATTTCGTTCTCAAACTTTCTAAATTTAGCTCTTTTCCAATGGGCATGCCGGTGGCGATCTCCACTCCTAATTGTCTCACCTCCTCAATCGCCCGTCCTACCACTTGCCTCGGAAGGCGGTAGGGAGGAATTCCAACATTGAGCATCCCACCCGGAATGGGGAAGGACTCATGGATTGTAACGGAATAACCGAACCTGGCGAGATCATTGGCGGCTGAAAGCCCGGAGGGTCCGGCACCGATGACCGCTACGTTTTTGTCCCTCTTTTTGATCGCTGTTTCTTTTTGACAGACGCGAGTTTTGAAATCCGCAGAAGCCCTCTTCAATGAGCAGATAGAAATGGGAAGGTCGAGCACGAGACCTCTTCGGCATTTCTCTTCGCACGGGTGGACACAGATACGGCCCAGAATAGCGGGGAAGAGGTTATCGCTCCGGTTAAGCTCAAAGGCCAGATTATAGTTTTCCTCTCGGATTGCAGAGATATATTGGGGAGTACGGGTATTCACGGGGCAGGCATTTTCACAGCCGATGTTTTCTTCAAACCAACGTTGATTCGGAACTTGGACATGAAATCGATTCATAAGAGGTCGATTCACTGTGTTTTGAATTTAGAAGCCCTGAGGAAGTTAGAGACTCCCGAACGCATTTCGCTAAGACGATTGAAGTAGATGGAGGCGAGCTTCTTCATGATCTCCATCCCCATCTTCGGATCCTTTTCCATGTCCATTTTAACACGACCGGCATTGATGACTAATACTTTGGAGGACTTTAAGCATGTGGCCGTCATATTGTAACGGAAAGGCTCAATGAGGGATGGGATTCCGAAGGCCGCTCCCTCTTTTTCGACCTTGGAGGTCAAAAAGTCAAATTTCTCCCCGGTCTTCACCGAAAGGGCGACCATGCCTTCCATCAGGACGTAAAGGTGATTCGCCTCATCTCCCTGACGGAAAATTATTTTCCCTTCCGGGAGGGATTCAACAGAGGAATGGGAGAGCAAGATGTTCAACTCGGATTCGCTGAGGGTTCCAAATAATTCCGTCTTTCTTAACCAGTCTGTTTCGACCATCTTTTCCTCCGGGAAGTTCAGGTGTCAAAGTTCGAATTTCAAATGAAATCTAAAGTTCAAATGCCAAAAATTATTTACTTTGAAACCTGACATTGATTTGACATTTGAGATTTGAAATTTGTTATTTAGCTCAAATGAAATTTGAGCTAGGGCATCCCGCGGTTGAGATACCCCATAAGATCGACCATTTCCTTCCCGTCGATCTTTTGCCAGGGCACTTTAGCTTTCCTCATTCCCTCCAACATATTCGGCCCGTGATTCCACATCATCTGGGCCATGAAGATGGGAGAGATCTGGCCTTTCAGACCGGACAGGTCAAGCTTTTTGGAACCCTTGGCGTGGCAGAGGCTGCATTGTTTCTTGACAAATATGGTTTTTCCCATTTCTGGATCGCCCGGCTCGTCAAAATATCGCGTTGAAAAAAGATAGGCGACCAGATCCGCCATCTCTTGAGGGGAAAGGTTTTCCCGTCTCATCCCTTTTTCTTCCATCTTCCTCCACATTTCATGGGAATGGTTCCACATCATCCCTGCCAACTGGCCTAAGGTCCTAGGAAATTCCTTTTTTCTTGCTAAATCGACTTCCGCTCCCGGTCCATGACACCGAATGCATCCCTTTTCGGCAAACAATTTCTCGCCCGTCTTGGGGTCGCCTGGCTCCAGATAAACCTTCTCCTTCTTAGGACTGACACCTCTGATATAGGCGATGAGGTCGACCATTTCGTTCCCGCTAAATTCGACCCAGGAAAGCCCCTTTTCCCTCATCTCCTGTTCCATCTGGGGAGAGTGGTTCCACATCATCTGAGCCCATACAATCGGGTTGGTATACATTCCCCATCGACTGAGGTCTCCCGTCATCCCTTCTTTTACCGAATGACACTTAATGCAATCCTTCGTCTCCAACAGCTTTCTCCCTTTTTGCGAATCTCCTGGTTCATCCATATACCGGATGAAGTAAAGAAAGGCGAAAAGATCTGCCATCTCCTTCTTTTCCATTTTGAGGATGGGGATTTTTCGTGCTTCCATCCGCCCCCACATTTCGGGACTGTGATTCCACATCAAGGCTGCAAGCTGAGCCTGGCTCACGTAAGCTTGAGGAAGGGTACCCAGATCAGGCCCTCCCTTACCCCCTTCTCCCCAAACGGAATGACACCGGCTGCACCCTTTTTGATAGAAAACCTTCCATCCCTCTTTGATGTCTCCCAGGAGGAGGTACTCTCCCTTTTTTTCTTGTCCTGCCGCCTGATTGAAGGAGATCCAATTTCCACTCAAAAAGAGGAAACCGAGAAAGAACCAGATACCGATACGCCTCATTTCGTTCCCTTTCTATTTCTTCCCCACCCGACCCCTCCTCTCAGGGGGTAGCGTGGGGGGGTGGATCCTTAAGGTTTCTTCTTGGGAGTACGGATATATTCAAGGAGATCGGCCAGCTCCCCTTTCTTGAACCGGGGCCAAAGAATCTCTTTCTCCTTCATCGCTTTCTGGATCTCAGTGCTGTGGTTCCAGATTCCAGCCACAATTTCCATAAGATTGGAAACCTTTTGGTACTTGGAGAGGTCGACACTCATTAATTCACCCGGTTTCCCGTCTAAACCATGACACTTGGAGCACCCCAGTTCCGAAAAGGCTCTTTTGCCGCTGATCGAGCTTCCGGGTTCGTCGATGAAATGGAGGAAGTAGAGATAGGCCATCAGATCGGCCATCTCCTTCGGGGTGAATTTCGGAATTCCTGTTTCGGTCTGGGCCATTTTAGCAAAGACCGTGGGTCCTTTATTCCACATGATTGAAGCTATTTGAGTCAGACTTTTGTAAAAGGTCTTTGCCTTTTTGCCGAGATCGTCTGCAACCTTTCCGCCCTCACCCCTGACGGCATGGCATTTCACGCAGCCCTTGGATATAAAGACCTGTTTTCCTTCCTTCGGGTTTCCCGGTACGATAAAGGCTGTTTCCTTTGGACCTTTCGCACTCATCTTGATATATTCCAAAAGATCCATCATCTCCGTTCCTTCAAAGACCGGCCACTTCATTCCAATCTTGACCATCTGGGCAATCATGACGGGACCGTGATTCCAAATGGACTGGCTCAAAAAGACTGGAGAGATGTTCTGTGGAAATTGATCCAGGCCCGGTTCTCCTTCCTTACCTTTACCAGTTAAAGGATGGCAGTTCTTGCAACCTTTTTCATTAAACACATATTTTCCTTGCGTGGGATTCCCGGGCTCATCAAAGAATTTGAGAAAATAGAGATAACCGGAGATTTCAGTAATCTCTTCCCCGTTCAAATTCGGCTTTATAATTTTGGCCCGCTCCATCCCCCTGGTCATGGAAGGGATATGGTTCCAGAGTTTTCCAGCCAGATCCAATTGGGTATCTCCCAAATCGATCTTCCCCAGGTCCGGTCCCACCTTGCCCCCTTCTCCCTTTAGGGCATGGCATTTAACGCACCCTTTACTGACAAAGAGACGAGCTCCTTTGGTCGAATCCTGAGGCAGGGGGGGTTGAGCAAATGTCACCGTTGAGTAAAGGATAAAAAGGAAAGATAGAATTCCTCTTCCTAATAAAAGACTTTTTCTTAAGGAGGACGCAGCCTTCATGGCTAACTCCCTTCGACGCAAGAGGCCTTATTCAACGCCGAGGCCTGGCAAATATGTTTTAATCCTCTCTTGGACTTCGGCCATCGATTTTTCCCTTCCTTCTCTTACCTCCCAGATAGAGACGATGGGAAAGATTTTGGTGAAAATCATATAGAGAAGGATGAAAAAGGAGAGGCAGCCGGCCAGGATGGACCACTCCACCCATGTGGGCGAATAGATCACCGCTTCGCTGGGGAGCCTCGGGTTTGTCAAAGTCGGTACGACGATCACAAATCGTTCCAGCCACATGCCAATAATAATAGATACGGATGCGATCAAGGTACCAAAAGGTGTACGCGTCTTTCTGAGGCTTAGAATCGGTAGTGGGATGACAAAGCAGAATAAGAACATTCCCCAAAAATACGGTGCAAACCTCCCTATAAACTTTGACCAGAAAATGGTCATATGAATGGGTTCGCCGCCGTAGTAGACTGTAATGTATTCGGTGAAGGTGAAGTAGAACCAGAGAAGGGTCATCACGAGGAGGAGAATTCCGAGGTTATTGAAATGGACAGGCCTGAGATAATCCTCCAGGTGGTAAACTTTTCGGATTAAATTCATGGCTACGATAAGACCAGCAATCCCCGAGAAGATGGCGCCGGCAACGAAGTAGGGGCCAAAGATGGCACTGTGCCACATCGGTTGAATGGTCATGGCGAAGACAAAGGAGACGACCGTGTGGACGGAGATAGCGACTGGAATCACCAGAATGGCCATGAAGGCGATCCCTTTTTCCAAAAGTCGCTGCTGCTTTTCTGTCCCCTCCCAACCGAGGGCGAATATCCGGTAAAACCATTGCCACTTGCCCGCATGATCCCTGAGGATGGCGATATCCGGAATCAATGGAATGAAAAGATAGATGGAGCTGGCGGTGAGATAGACGGTAATGCTCGAAACGTCCCAGAGCAAGGGAGATCGGAATTGGGCAAATTGGATGATATTCAACATCCGGTCGGGCCTTCCGAGATCCATCAGGATGTTGCCTACACCGAAAAAGAGGACAAGAACCGTGATTACTTCTGCAGATCGGGTGATCGACCTTCTCCATTCCGCCTTGGCAAGGCGAAGGATGGCGGAGATGAGTGTTCCCGCGTGGCTGATCCCGATGAAGAAGACGAAGTTGGTGATGTAGACTCCCCAAAAGATCGGCCTCGCCAGTCCAGTCACACCGAGTCCATGGCCGTATTGATAGAGGTAAGCCGATCCAGCCCAGAGGATGATTGCGATGAGGATGCAGAAGGTGAGGTAGAATGGCTTTCCTGTTCTTCTGATAGGTTGGAAGAGAGCGGCGTCCTCTTCTATTCTCAGCTCTTTTTCTTCCATCACATTCCCTCTGATAGATAGATCACCTTCGGCTCCGTTCCTAACTCTTCCATCAGCCTGAAGGCTCTCCTTTCACGCGAAAGGGTTGAGACAACGCTGTTGGGGTCGTTCAGATCGCCGAAGTACATGGCTCCGCTCGGGCATGCCTGGACGCAGGCCGGGATATAATCTTCAGGCAGAAGATCTCTTCCTTCGATCTTTGCCTTTTCTCTTGCTCGGAGGAGCCGGTGGCTGCAGAAAGTGCATTTCTCCACCACCCCTTTCGTTCTGATGGAGACATCTCGATTAAGGGAGCCTTTCAGCTCCCTTGGCCATTCGGGCGGATACCAGTTAAAGTATTTGACGGTGTAGGGACAGGCGGTGGTGCAGTAGCGGCAACCAATGCATCGGTGATTGATCTGCCCCACAAGCCCTTCTTCATTGATGTAAGTGGCATAGACGGGACAGACCTTAGTGCAGGGGGGATTGTCGCAATGCATGCATGGGCGTGGAAGAAGCCTCGCTTTAATATGAGGATATTCTCCCTCAATATAGGGTATGAGTTCGATCCAGTGAATCGTTCGGCCCTTTGCCGACTCCTTCGGCCCGATAATCGCTACGTTATTCTCGGCCTGGCAGGCAACCACGCAAGCTTGGCAGGCAGAACATTT
>DATHCH010000117.1:0-4052 GCA_035319625.1 Thermodesulfobacteriota bacterium | reverse complement strand
ACCTCCACATTTCCCTCGGCCACTTTGATGTCAGCCGGAATAAAATCCCCAACTCTCAGCCGGACCACGTCTCCGGGAACGAGTTCTCTTGCGGGGATGAGAATCCAATTTCCATTTCTCTTCACCCTCGCATTGACTTTCAGCTTTTCTTTGAGAAGTTCGAGGGCCGAATTTGCTCTTTCTTCTTGGATAAAACCTAAAATGGCATTAAACACGATGAGACCCATCACGACATACATCTCAAGAAATTTTCCAAGTGCCCACTCTAATCCAGCTGTTATTTCGAGCATCCAGGGTGTGACACCCCAGAATTTTTTGAAGAACCCGATCGCTCGGCTTTTTTTCTTTTCAGGGACTTCATTGTAGCCGTATTCCCTTAGCCTTTTTTGGACTTCGTCCAAACCTAACCCTTTTCCTAAATCCATCTTAAATACTCTTTTCGAGATCCAATACTATCACGATCCCAGACCTTTCTTCTTTTCTTCAAACTCCTCTTTGTTGATTTCACCCTTCGCGTACCTTATTCTGAGGATTTCTAAGGCGGAATCCGTCGGCCTAGCCTCGCGACTCTTGTGCCTTGTCGAAACCATCAACCATCGGATTAAGAAAAGGATTGCCACAATCACAGCGATCCCAAAAAAACCCATCAGTATGATCGAAGACAATCCCATGTGATATTCCCAACCCCACATTCGCGGACCCATCTCACCCGAACCAGGCGGTTGGAAAGCGCCTCTGAATAATCCGGTTACAACATTCATGTGTCCTCCTGCCTTAGGTTCGTTTATTCATTATCATCTGACTTTCTTTGATCATCATATCGCCCACATTCTTAAGCATATCACCTTCCTTTAACATCAGTTCCCCTGTTTCCGTCATATGATCCTCCATCATCTTCAGACCCTCTCTAACCACTTTATCTCCCTCTTGCCAGATGGTTTCTCTTTTGCTTTTAAGCTGGTTTCCCTTCCCCATCAGATTTCCTTCCTCCATCCACCAGCCTCTTTTGCCGATCTTCCCTTCCATCATCTCCATTCCTGCTTTCATAATTTTGTCGCCCTCGTTTATCAGCGCCTTGCCATGGTCAATCATCATCCGGCCCTTTTCCATCCATACCTTCCCTTGTTCTACCATCATCCCCTTACTTGTTAACCCGCCTCCCGGCTGGGCATAGCTACAAGAAGAAAGTAGAAATAATATACACAAACTTAATAGAGATCAGGGTGTCATCCTAAACCTCCTCCTTTCCCCACAGGCCCAACATTGTATGGCGAAGCAATACGTTCACGGGCCGATGGGTCTAATCTCCATCATGACACATCTTTTGCCGTCTATCATAATTTCGTCGCCATCGCAGGCATGGCTTTTGAGGAGCTGAATTTTTGAAGACGGTTAGACATTGCAATTCTGAACATCAAAACGGACTACGGGCATCGATCCAGCATAAAGGATGACCGTATTGGTTCCTTCCAGGGGAAAATCACTAAAATGCCCTATATCCATGCATTCGGCCCAGCTCAAATTCGGAAGAAGAAAAAAGATACTAAAACACACCGGTGTAAGCAAGATACCATGGCTCAACCCCCGTTCCGCATCGATCCCTGTTCAACAAGACCTTCTCGTTTTGAACCATTGGTTTTCTACTTTGGCCTGGGGTCCGTGTTCCGTGCGAGGCGTCCTCACGATCCCGAACACCGGTCACCGAAGGACCACGTCGAAATTCATTTCTCTGCTCCCAAGAAGACCTTTCCTTAAGACTCGCACTCTTACCTTCTCGCCTTTCTTACGAGCAAGGAGATCTATTTTCACATCGTCAATAGTGCGTATGGGGGTGTGATCAACGGCGAGGATAATGTCCCCGATCTTCATCCCTGCCTTTTCCGAAGCGCTCTCCTGAGGAAAACCGGCAATCTCCACCTTTCCCACCTCTTCCCTCAGAAAAACCATGAGCATTGGGGAAGTGATGCCGGGGATGGCCTCCGGAAAAAGAACGAAGTCTGCAATCCCTTTTTCAAGATCAGCGTTATTCAGGATAATGGCATAATCGTATCCATTTCTCCTCGCTGTCCTCTTGGGAATACCAGAACCATAGGCAAGGTGTCCACTGCCTGCAAGAACAACCATCTGGTCATGTGGATGAGTCCTTAAGAATTGATCGACAGACTCTGCCATAGTCTCATCCCATAAGATCTGGGCTTGATAGAAGAAATCAAAATTGCTCGTCTTAAAGTTCTCGACGTCCCGATGTTCCAGAAAGACCTTTTTCAGCCTCTCCTTGTAGGCCTCATCCGAAAAGTCCATCTGGGAAGGGATCCACTTCCTCTCCTCTTCTGACAGAGAATCGAGGCCGCTCCGGAAGACGTTATCGACGGTCTCCTGCGGGATATTGAGGGCGATCATGGGGATGTTCTCTGATCTTGCGTAGAGCAGAATAGGTCTGTAAAGGTGATAGTCGAATCCCCATCGTTTGAAGTATTCCATTCCTTTCAAGAATTCTGCTTCGTCGATCTTGCCTCCAATGTAGTCGTCCAGCACTTTCTGGAAAGGTCTCTGGAACATCTCCATGCCGATAGCAATGGGCCTTCCTCTTTTGTGAAGGTCTTTGATGATTTCAAGCTCCATCACGTGGTCGGGAAACAGGTTGTGCGTTTCGCCAACATAGATGATCTTTTTGCCGGCCCCATGGGCCAGGACATCGGGAAACGTCTTTAAGGTGGAGATCTCTACGGCGACCGCTTTCTTGAGAAGCTCTTCCGTTATCCCACGCGCGCTTTGATCAATCTCCTTGTAAACGTTGATACCATGATCGAACGAGACCCCACTGTACTTCCCATAGTGAAAGATCTTTTGGAAGGCGGCCTCGACCTCTTCTTTCGACCGGGCGTTGAAAATCCCAACCACCTTCCAACGATTCCAGGGGTTTTCTTTCATCAGGACGCCAAATCCTCCCCGGACGACAACGCTCCCGTAGAGTCTTCCGACTACGGGATTGTCAGCGCCCAAGAGGATAAGGGAGGAGCTGCCGGGTTCGATATACTTTATCTGCTCCGGCTCGCTGAGGCTAACCACTTTCCCTTTAAACGTATCGATCACTTCCCGGTAGATCTCTACCCCTTGTGGTGGAAGAACGATCATTCTATGCTCATCTCCGAACAGACGGGCGATGACTGGAGGAAATTCGTCAATCGAGAGCATCCTTGCCACATCATAATCTTCGTCCACGACAATCCTGTCAGGGACATGGTCTACGATCATCTTAAACCGCCCTTTCTCGCTTTTAAGGGAAATGACGTCCGCTGTCTTACCGAAGTAAGAATGAACGGTGACAGGGAAATCGAGTATGAAGGTTTTTCCGTCCTGGGCGACCGTGAAGGTCGTTTCAAATTGAGCTTCCCCTGGTTTGACCTGCACCTCTTCGAGGCGGAGGCGGGGAAGGCCCTTTTCATCAATCCACTGCTTGAAAAACCAGTCCAAATTCTTCTGATAAAATTTTTCAAAGGCCCCCTGGATGTTTTCCCAGGAAGCCCTTCTGAAGCGATTTTGTTCGATGAAATATCTGATCGATTCATAAAAGCGCTCTTCACCTACCATCCTTTTGAGCATCTGGAAAACCATCAGGGCCTTGCCGTAACCAATCGCCTCGGATGCCTCGTCTGTTCTCTCTGTGAACCCCCTCAAGGGAAATTCGTTTTTCTCGTTGACATAGCTCTGATAATTGATGAGCATCCCTTTTCGGTATTCGGCTCCCCGCCCCTTCTCTTCTTCGTAAAGATGGTCAGCAAGGAAGGTGGTCAATCCTTCTGCCCAGTTGCCCTTTTTATAATCAATATACACGAGGTTCCCGAACCACTGGTGAAGAATCTCGTGGCCCAGAGACGTCTCCGGGATGAAGGGAAGTCTGACGACCTGCTGGCCGAGAAGGGTGAAGGTTGGCATGGAGTATCCCGTCGGCAGGAAGGTTTCGACGATGGAGAACCGCTTGTATGGAAAACTGCTGATCAGGTGATTATACAGTTCCAAGTAGTGCTTTGTGTGTTCGATATAGGTCTTCA
>DATHCH010000116.1:0-11252 GCA_035319625.1 Thermodesulfobacteriota bacterium | reverse complement strand
CTCCCTCTTTCCCCCTTCTGGCGAAGATCAGAGGAGCAAGGGGTAGGACAACGATACAGAATAAAAGGAGGATGATGACGAGAATTACAATAATGAGCAAGGCAATGACGACCTTGGACATGCCCTCTCACCTTGAGGGGTCATAAAAAATCAATTCTCTGCTCATTTTTGAATCAGGATGCACTATTCCAACATTTTCCTAATCCCTTTCAGTTCTTCCTGAAGGGCGATCAGAAACTCATGGGCCTCTCCGTTGGACCCTTTCTCTACCAGTTTCAATCTCAATTGTTTGTTTTCCAATCTCTCCAGATCCCTGATTTTTTTCCTTGCGCCGGCGATGGTGAACCCTTCCTCGTAAAGGAGTTTCTTTATCTTCAAGATGAGGTCTAAGTCTTTCCTCCGGTAGAGCCGCTGCAAGGATCCCCCTTTGTGAGGCCTGATGGCCTTGAACTCCGATTCCCAATAACGTAGTACGTGAGGCTTGAGACCCGTAATACGGCTCACCTCTCCAATACGATAATAGAGCCTTTCGTGGGAAATGGTGGCCTCAATCTCACGCCCCTTGAGCGGCCTTCCCATCTTTCCTCTCTCACTTCTCCCTGCCGCGGATCAGCAGGAAACGCAGGCGCCGGCAAAACCCTCGACAAAGTTATGCCTCCTTACGATTGAGGGCTCCCTTTAAAACCTGGCTTGGCTTAAAGGTCAAGATCCTTCTTGCCGTGATCTCGATGTCGTTCCCTGTCTGCGGGTTCCGGCCCCGCCTCGACCTCTTCTTTCGGACCACGAAATTCCCGAACCCGGAGATCTTGATCTTGTCTTCCTTGATCAGGGTATCTTTGATGGCATCAAAAATATACTCTACAATCTTGGCTACCTCTTTCTTCGAAAATCCCACCTTCTCGTAAATGTTCTCAACAATATCCACCTTCGTCATCTCTTACCTCCTCCTTTCTTCTAAGGATTATTTCATGACGGGTGCGCTACCCACATGCGGTGAAAATAGGCCCAGTGTTTGTGTAAAGGGTGCGAAGCCCGTTTCCTGCAAGGAACGATGGACAACGAAAAAAAAGACGAAACACTGTTCATCGTTTATCGTTTAAAGTTCATCGTCGCGAATGATGCATCTTTGTCGTCACCTTGAGACGAGACCCTTATCTTCTGACGGATGCTTATTGCCTTAAATCGAGCCCAAAAACCTCCTTTAGCCTGGAGAGGAGTTTTTCATGGTATCGATTCACCTCTTTATCCGTCAAGGTCCGGTCATTCGCCTGATATCGGATTCGATAGGAAACTCCCTTCTTCCCACCCGGGATTGGAGGCCCTTGATAGATATCGAAAACGGCGACCTCTTCAACGAAGGGTTGATGGAAGGACCGGATAGCTTCCATGACTCTTTCTACCTCCAGGTCTTTGTCGACCACAATAGAAAGATCCCTATAAACAGCCGGGAATTTCGGCAAGGGCTGAAACCCCTTTCCTTCCCCTGCCCACTTCACCATCTGGCTAAAGTCCAATTCAAATAGATAAGCCGCTCCGTGAAGCTCGTAATGGCCCAGAACCTGGGGGTGAACTTCTCCTAAAACTCCCAAAACCTCATGATCAAGGACGACCCTCGTGGCTTTTCCCGGATGAAGGTAAGGGACATCATCCGCTCTGCGGAACGTTGCCCCACTAACTTGCAGGTTCTCCAAAAGATCTTCCACGCAGCCCTTGATATCATAAAAATTAACCGATCTCGGAGAAAAAGCCCAATGGGGATCTCTGTCGAATCCCATGGCCAATCCCGCCAAAAATTTGACTTCTCTTGGAAGCCCTTCACCCTCTTGGGGAAAGAAGACTTTTCTTAATTCAAAGAGCTTAAGATTGGAATTCTTCCATGAGACATTGTAGCGTGCGGTCTCCATCAGACCTGGGATGAGCGTGGTCCTCATGACTGAGAAATCTTCCGTCAACGGGTTGAGGATTCGCAGGTGCCGCCTGCTCCGGTCGTCCGAAGCAAGCCCAATCCTGTCCCAGGAGGCAGGGGAGATAAAACTATAGGTAATTACTTCATGGTAACCGTGATAGATGAGAGTATCTATCGCTTTCCTTTCAACAACGAACTCCTTGCCTCTCCCTTCTGAGGAAGGAGGCCCTTTGGGGAGGCTAAGAGGAATTTTTTCGTATCCATCCAGTCTGGCCACCTCTTCAATGAGATCGATCTCTCGTTCTAAATCCCCTCTGAAAGATGGAGGGGTTACCACGAGGAAATCCTGACCCTCTCCCCGGACTTCCAGTTCCAAATCTTCCAGATAATTCCTCACCTGGGCGACAGGAACCTCGGTCCCCAACACCTGATGAATCTTCTTGACGCTCAAACGAATTGGACTTGGTTTAATCGGTACGGGGTAGATGTCCACCACGCCCTCCACGACCCTTCCGCCCGCCAAGTCCCAAATCAATTGGCCGGCCCGGTTCGCGGCAATGAGGCAACCCCCGTAATCGATCCCTCTACCAAAACGGTAAGCTGCTTCTGTCTCCAGACTGAGCTTTTTTGATGTCCTCCGGTTCCCTGCTGGGTTGAAATAGGCGCTTTCAAGGAGGACCCTCTTCGTGTCTTCTTTGATCTCTGAATTGAGGCCACCCATGACGCCGGCAATGGCAACAGGCTTCGCAGCGTCACAGATCATGAGCATCTCTCCATCCAGGGTCCTTTTCACTCCGTCGAGGGTGATGAATTCCTCACCCTCCTTCGCTCTCCGGACGATAATCCGACCTCCCTCCAGTAATTCAAAATCGAAAGCATGGAGAGGCTGTCCGTATTCCATCATGACGTAATTGGTCACATCGACAACATTATTGATGGATCGTATCCCCACTCTTTCCAATCGATTGCTCATCCAGTGGGGAGTAGAACCGATCTTCACCCCTTCGATCATCCTCGCCACGTACCGGGGACACAAGTCTCGATCTAAAATCGTCACAGAAGTCTTTTGATGAATCTCCTCCCCCTGGTTCGTAAGAGAAGAGCCTCGATACTTCACTCTTTGATGAGTCAAGGCAGCAATCTCTCGGGCCACTCCGATGACGCAGAGGCAGTCCGGACGATTCGGGGTGATGCTGATATCGAGAATCGTATCCTTTAGGCCTAATGCCTCGCCTAAATCCTCTCCCAACGGAACAGAGGCCGGAAGGATCATGATTCCGGAAGCGTCCTGGCCCAGAGCAAGCTCTGTCTCTGAGCAGAGCATCCCATCAGAGGTGACTCCTCTGATCTTAGATCTCTTGATCTCAACCCCGTTCGGGAGTCGGGCTCCGATAAGGGCTAATGGGACTTTCTGACCTTCTTTGATATTGGTCGCCCCACAGACGATTGAAAAGGTCTCTCGCTCCGTCTTCGCTTCGACCAATGTGAGTCGATCTGCATTGGGGTGTCTTCGAATGGATTGAATTTCGGCCACCACCACCTTTTCAAATCCTTCCCCCACTGACGCGGCCCCTTCCACTTCCAGACCGGCCATGGTGAGAAGGCTGGTCAGCTCCTTCAATCCCACCCGGATCTCAACATAATCCTTAATCCAATTCAGACTGACCTTCATCTTACTCCAGTCGCGGATTCCCCCTTCCCCGCCCTCCCTCTCAAGGGGGAGGGGTGGGTGGGGGTGAACTCAGAACTGTCTCAAAAACCTCAAATCATTCGTGAAGAAAAGTCGGATATCATTAATGCCAAACTTAAGCATGGCGATCCGTTCGATGCCCATTCCAAATGCAAAGCCGGTCACTTCCTCGGGATCATAATTCACAAACTTGTAAACCGCCGGGTCCACCATTCCAGACCCAAGGATCTCTAACCATCCTGTATTGGAACAAATCCCGCATCCCTTTCCCCCGCAGATGAAACATTCAATGTCGATTTCCGCACTGGGCTCTGTGAACGGGAAAAAACTGGGGCGGAATCGGAGCTTTGTCTCCTCGCCAAACATCTGGTGAACAAAAGCGGTCAACACGCCTTTCAGGTCGGCAAAGGTAACTCCCTTGTCGACCAGAAGCCCCTCAACCTGATGGAACATAGGAGAATGACTTGGGTCCGAATCGCATCGGTAAACAGCCCCTGGAGAGATCACTCGAACGGGAGGTCGTTTCTTCTCCATCGTCCTCGCCTGAACGGGTGAGGTATGCGTCCTCAAAACCACATCATCCGAAATAAAAAAGGTAGCCTGCATTTCTCTGGCAGGATGACCCTTTGGAATATTGAGGGCCTCAAAATTGTAATAGTCCAATTCGACCTCTGGTCCTTCTACAACCTCGAAGCCGAGGCGGGAGAAGATATCGATGACCGCATCAAGGATCTGGGTGAGAGGATGCCTTTTCCCAACAGGGATCCTCCTCCCAGGAAGGGTCACGTCGATCTTCTCTCTCTCCAAAGCCTCCCGTCTGTCTTTGTCTCGAATCTGCGAAAGGGCTTCTTCGATTCTCGTTTCCGTGCTCTCCTTAAGTTGATTCGCTCTTTGCCCTGTCTCTCTCCGTTCTGACTCAGGGAGCCTTCCTAAACTTTTAAGGACCTGTGTAATACTCCCCTTTTTACCCAGATACTTTACGCGGATATCCGAGATCTCTTTCTCCGTGGAGGCTTGAGAAAGGGAAATAACTACTTCGTTTTGAAGTCTGTCCAACTCCTCTTTCACGAGGCGACTCTCCTGTTTTAAGCCTTCCCCGCCCGGCTCTTCTTTGCCATCTCGGCGATTTTGGAAAAGGCGTTGGGATCATTTACCGCCAAATCGGCTAATATCTTTCGGTCCAACTCGATATGAGCTTTCCTCAGGGCCTCCATTAAACGGCTGTAAGAGAGACCATGAAGCCTTACCGCCGCATTGATGCGAGTAATCCATAGCCTTCTAAAATCCCTCTTTCTGGCCCTTCGGTCTCGGTAGGCATAAGCCAGAGCTCGATGAACCGCATCGACAGCCGTTCGATAGAGCCGGCTTCTTCCTCCCCGATAACCCTTGGCCATTTTCAGGACCTTTTTCCGTCTCTGTCTTGTCTTCGGTCCTCCTTTTACCCTCGGCATGATTGATTATCCTCCTGATCCTTTGAAAGTAACCCCTCATCCTTCCTTCTCCCCCAAGGGGAGAGGGAGAGAGGTTTAGATATATGGGATCAACTTCTTGATTCCCTTCGAGTCAGTTTTCCCGATAAGCTTCGGCCTCCTGAGACCACGCTTTCGATTGGTCGCTTTCTTCGTCAGAATATGCCGGGCAAATGCCTTCTTGGCCCTTATCTTCCCTGTCCCGGTCTTCTTAAATCTCTTTGCTGCTCCTCGATTAGTTTTCAATTTTGGCACATGATTCTCCTTCTTCGAGAGTTACGAGTGGAATGCAGCACACGGTCCTCTCTTCAACCGTCCACTTTCCGCCTTCTATGTTGTTTTTTGGCTCTGGAGGGGAGCCAAGATCATGATGAAGTTCCTTCCCTCAAATTTGGGAGATTGTTCGACCTTTCCCCACTCCTTCGCCTCCTCGGTGATCCTCCCGAGCATGTTCCTCCCCAGGTCCGGGTGGGCTAATTCTCTTCCTCTAAAAACAATCGTCACTTTGGTCTTGTTCCCCTCCTTTAAGAAGCGCTCGATATGACGAAGTTTAAACTGGAAATCGTGTTCCTCCGTCTTCGGCCTCATTTTCACTTCTTTAAGATGGACAACGACCTGTTTCTTTTTCGCGTCATGCGCCTTCTTGCTTTGTTGGTACTTGAACTTCCCGTAGTCCATGATGCGACAGACAGGAGGTTCCGATTTAGGAGAAACCTCCACCAGGTCTAACTCAGAATTGATGGCCAGTCGAAGCGCCTCTACCACGGGCAGGATTCCCAGTTGCTTCCCCTCGGGGTCGATCACCCTCACTTCTCTTGCTCGAATTTCTCGGTTAATTCGAACATCTCTTGCGATACGCACCACCTCCTTTTTTAAAATCCCCCCAACCCCCCTTTAGTAAAGGGGGGTTGGGGGGATTTATTATAACGATGGATATTCGGACTCGATTTGTTTAATGAAATCCTCAATCGTCATCGATTTCAGTGTCTCCCCATTTCGTTTCCGGGGAGAAATGGTTTTCTCTTTTACTTCCCGATCTCCAATCACCAACATATAGGGAACCTTCTGGATCTGGGCTTCTCGAATCTTGAACCCTAACTTCTCATTCCGGAAATCCTTCTCGGCTCGTACCCCCGCTTGAATCAATTGCTTATAGGCATCTTCTCCATAAGGCACCTGCCGGTCCGTGACCGTCATTAAAATCGCTTGGGTGGGAGCAAGCCAAACAGGAAATGCTCCGGCATAGTGCTCAATCAATACTCCGATAAACCTCTCCATGGCTCCGAGGATGACCCGATGAAGCATGACCGGCCTGTGCCGTTCTCCGTCGCTCCCCACATAGGTCAGGTCAAACCTCTCGGGCATAGCGAAGTCCACTTGAATCGTCGCACACTGCCACCTTCGGTTGAGCGCATCTTTCAACTTGACATCGATCTTCGGACCGTAAAAAGCCCCTTCCCCTTCGTTCACATCGTAAGAAAGGTTTTTCGTTTCAAGGGCATTCCTAAGTGCCTGGGTGGCTCTTTCCCAGTCCTCATCCGCCCCAATCGATTTTTCCGGCCGTGTGCTGAGTTCCATTTCATACTCGAAGCCAAAAATCTTCATCACATCATCCACAAACTCGATGATCGAGCAAATCTCATCATTCAATTGATCGGGCCGGCAGAGGATATGGGCATCGTCCTGGGTAAACCCTCTTACCCGGAGAAGCCCGTGAAGTTCCCCCGATTTCTCGTGCCGGTATACCGTTCCCAATTCAAAATATCGGATCGGGAGGTCTCGATAGCTCCGAATTTGAGATTTGTAGATGAGCATATGGGCCAGACAGTTCATCGGTTTGATCCCATATTCCGCGTCCTCCACCTTTGTGAAGTACATCTTATCCCGATAGTTTTCGAAATGGCCGGATTGTTTCCAAAGTTCCAGCCGGAGGAGATGAGGACCGATGACGATTTGATAACCTCGCTTCAGATGCTCCTTCTTTTCAAAGTCCTCTAAGATCGTCCGAAGGATAGCGCCTTTGGGGTGATAGATTACCAGGCCCGGCCCCGCTTCTTCGCTAAGACTGAAGAGGTCGAGTTCCTTTCCCAATTTTCGGTGGTCCCGTTTACGAGCCTCCTCGAGCATGCGGAGAAACTCTTCCAGGGCCTCTTGGGCTGGAAATGCCGTTCCGTAAATCCTTTGGAGAACTCTGTTCCGGGCGTCTCCTCTCCAATAAGTTCCTGATACGCTTAAGAGCCGAAAGGCTTTGATTCTCCCTGTCGAGGGAATATGGGGGCCTTCACAAAGGTCTAAAAAGCTCCCCTGGCGATACAGGGAAACGCGATCCGGAAGATCTTCCAGATGCTCTACTTTATAGGCTTCACCCATCTCTCGAAATGTTCTAAGGGCCTCTTCATTTGAAACCTCCTTGCGAATAAAAGGCTCGTCCTTTGCGACAATGTCCGACATTCTTTTCTCGATCGCCTCGAGGTCTTGTGTCGTAAAAGTTCGATCATAATCGAAATCATAATAAAAACCATTTTCCGTCGAGGGACCAAAAGTGAGCTTAACGGTCGGGAAAAGCTCCTTCACTGCCTGAGCCATGACATGAGAGGCAGAATGGCGCAGTATCTCCAACCCTTTTTTCGACCGAATGGAAATGAATGAAACTGCGGCATCCTTCTCCATCACCCTGCTGAGGTCAAGGAGACTCCCGTCCACCTGTGCAGCGATCGCTTCCTTATCCAACTGATCAGCCAACTCTTTAAGCTTCGTGCCCTTTGGAATCTGCCTTTTCTCACCATCAGACATTGTGATCGTAACCTGTTCTCCCATTCCTCCGCTGTCCCATTGGAATTGAAAATGGAGAGGCATCACTCAAAATAAATCTGAATGATGCCTCTCGATTTTGTCTTCATTAAAATGTCTGATTCTTCAATAACTTATGTTTCACTTTTAATAGATTGGTTTCAATGGTAGGCACGTGGGGATTTGAACCCCAGACTTCTACCGCGTCAAGGTAGCGCTCTCCCCCTGAGCTACGTGCCTTCTGACCTCCCTATCAGCAGTAAGCGCATTTTCAGAAGTATTTGTTTTCATAACAGCTTTTTGAAATATTGTCAAGAAAATTCTTAAGTTACCCTTCTATGCTCTGAATACCAATTCCGCTTTCCTGTCATCGAGATCTGCAGTAATGACATTGCCTTCCTTAAATTTACCTTCCAATAATTTCATTGCCAATTTATCCTGAATCTCTTTTTGAATCACCCGCTTAAGGGGCCGCGCCCCATAGGCAGGATCAAATCCCTCCTTGGCTAATAATTCCTTGGCTTTTTCAGTCATCTTCAGTTGTATTCGTTTCTCGGATAGTCGTTCCTCAAGCTTCTTCACCTGGATTTCGACGATCGCCTTAATCTGTGCCAGTCCGAGACTGTGGAAGATGATGAGCTCGTCAATCCGATTTAAAAATTCCGGTTTGAAATGGGCCTTGACTGCGTCCATCACCCGGCGCCGCATCTCTTCATAATCTTTCTCACCTAAGTCCATGATCCATTGGCTTCCGATATTGGAGGTCATGATTACCACGGTATTCTTGAAATCAACCGTTCGACCGTGACCGTCGGTGAGCCGTCCGTCGTCTAATATCTGTAAGAGGATGTTGAACACCTCCGGATAGGCCTTCTCGATCTCATCCATCAGCACGATGGAATAAGGTCTTCTCCGAACCGCCTCCGTAAGAAAGCCGCCCTCTTCATATCCGACATACCCCGGCGGTGCGCCTATCAATCGGGCCACGGAATGTTTCTCCATGTACTCCGACATGTCAATTCTCACCATGGCCTGCTCATCATCGAATAAGAACTCGGCCAGGGCGCGAGCCAGCTCTGTCTTTCCCACCCCGGTGGGCCCCAGAAAGATAAAGGAGCCGATGGGCCGATTCGGGTCCTGTAGACCTGCCCTCGCCCTTCTCACGGCATTGGAGACCGCGATGATCGCGTCATCCTGGCCCACGACCCTCTGTTTGAGCCTCTCTTCCATGTGGACCAACTTTTCGACCTCTCCCTCCAGCATCCTTGAAACAGGGATGCCGGTCCATTTGGAAACCACCTCCGCAACGTCTTCTTCATCCACTTCTTCTTTCAACATCTTTTGGCTTTTTTGAAGCTCGGCAAGTTTCTCTTCTTCCTTTTTCAATTCGTTTTCGAGTCTTGCCATCTCTCCATACTGCAGCTCTGCCAACCTCGAATAATTTACCTCTCTCTCTGCCTCTTTCATCATCTGCTTTGTCTTCTCGATCTTTTCTTTGATCTCGCGGATTCTTAAAATGGCTTTCTTCTCGTTGTCCCACTTGACTTTCTTTTCGGCGACTTCCTCTTTCAGGTCGGCGAGCTCCTTCTCGAGCTTTTTCAATCGCTCGACGGAAGCTTTGTCTTTCTCCTTTTTCAGGGCTTGACGTTCGATCTCAAGCTGCATGATCTTGCGCTGGACTTCGTCGATCTCCACAGGGACGCTATCGATCTCAATTCTCAGCCTCGATGCGGCTTCGTCAATCAAATCGACAGCTTTGTCCGGAAGGAAGCGGTCTGAAATGTACCGATGGGAAAGCATGGCTGCCGCGATGATGGCCGAGTCTTTGATTTTTACGCCATGATGAATCTCGTAACGCTCCTTTAATCCTCTTAAAATGGCAATGGTATCTTCGACCGACGGCTGGCTGACGTAAATCGGCTGGAACCGTCTCTCCAGGGCGGCATCCTTTTCCACATATTTTCGATATTCATTGAGCGTGGTGGCGCCGACACATCGGAGCTCCCCTCGAGCGAGGGCGGGCTTTAGCATATTCGAAGCATCGATGGCACCCTCTGCAGCGCCAGCACCGACTAAGGTATGGAGTTCATCGATGAAGAGAATAATATTCCCCGCGGCATTTGAAATCTCTTTCAAAACGGCTTTCAACCTGTCTTCGAATTCACCCCTGAATTTGGCGCCGGCAATCAGGGCTCCCAGATCAAGGGCGACCAGTTTCTTATTTTTCAACGTCTCCGGAATATCTCCTTTGACGATTCTCTGTGCCAATCCCTCCACAATGGCGGTTTTGCCGACTCCCGGCTCGCCGATCAATACGGGGTTGTTCTTCGTTCTCCTTGAGAGGACCTGAATCACCCTTCGGATTTCATCATCCCTGCCGATCACCGGATCGAGCTTTCCTTTCCTCGCCTCCTCGGTGAGATCCCTGGCATAGCGTTTTAAGGCCTGGTACTTCTCTTCGGGGTTTTGATCCGTGACACGATGAGGCCCACGAATCTCTTGCAGCACTCTGAAAATCGCATCCTTCGTCACCCCACTTCTCCGGAGGATCTGAAAGGCAGCCCCTTGTTTCTCATCGGCAATCGCAATGAGTAGATGTTCGGTCGAGACGTATTCATCCGTCAACCTTTCAGCTTCCTTCCAAGCATTGTTTAGAATTTCATTGAGCCGGCTGGATAGATAGACCTGTCCTGCTCCTCTCCCCGTCACCTGAGGAATCCCATTTAACTCATCCTCCAACTGAGAAGCGATTAAATCCGGGTTCGACCCCAATTTTTGGAGGATGGGGATGACAATCCCCTCCTTCTGTCCGAGGAGGGCTGCCAAGAGGTGCTCCACGTCTATTTGCTGATGATGCTTTCGCTCGGCAACAGCTTTGGCCTCTTGCAGAGCTTCCTGGGCTTTCAAGGTGAGTTTCTCTACATCCATTTTGTTTCACTCCCCCCTATTCAGTTACCCCCATAAAATAACCTAATTACACCCTAAAATAATCATCCTCCCGGGGTTTTGCAAATAGAATTTTGTAATTATTTTAAGGCCTCTGCTAAATTCATAAATTCTTCAATGGTCAGGGTTTCCGGTCTTCTTCGGGGGTCTATTCCAATCTTGTCCATTCTTGATCCGATGGATTCGGCGAGCGAAAGGTCTGAATGTCTCAGCGCATTGATCAATGTTTTTCTACGGTGACCGAAACAGGCTTTCACTACTCTCTTAAACCATTCCTCATCTTCCTTTTCAATCATGGGCTTTTCTTTCCAGACCATTTGAACCACGGCTGATTCAACCTTTGGTGGCGGAAAGAAGGCAGAGGGTTTGATGAAGAAACGGATCGAGACGTCTAAGAACAATTGCACGAAGATCGACAATGGACCGTATTCTTTCTTGCCCGGAGGAGCTA
>DATHCH010000115.1:0-11231 GCA_035319625.1 Thermodesulfobacteriota bacterium | reverse complement strand
CCCCCAATCCATAAGCGCTGGGGGCGTCTGCGGAAGAGGCATAGGCCATCGGTATGATTATGTGCACTTGCAGGTTGGGGAGCGCCCCCACATTGAATTCCAACGCCGGGCCCATGAGGTCGGTCTGCTTACGCATAGCATCGACGATGGAAAATAGGTAGGCCTCCCAGTGCTTGAATTCTACAGGTTCCGGATCGTCAGTTAGAAAAGGAGGTCCTGCGAATGAAGTCCCTGCTAAAGCCGGGACCAGCCAGAGAAGGAATATGGGGAGGAGTAAGGCCCGGAGGCTCCGCATACTGCCCGTTTCATGCAACAATAAAGATTCAGAAAATAAAGTTACTGGAATAACATGAATAGATAAATAGGGTGAATTTTGTATTTTCTAATAAATTGTCGTGTATATCAGGGGCGACGTTTACGAAGGATGTTTCTTGATTTAGCCAACCCATTCCTTTTAAGATATGAATGATGAAAGGATTTTTTAATCAACTTCTCCGGATCGATCTCTCCAAGAAAAAGTCGACGGTCGAGCCCATTCCTGAATCCATTCTTCGAACCTATCTGGGCGGAAAGGGTTTAGGGTCCTACCTTCTCCTTAAAGAAAATCCACCCCATATCGATCCCTTTTCACCCCAAAATCGTTTAATCATTACTTTAGGTCCCTTGGCGGATACTCCTTTCTATGGCTCCAGCCGTTACGCCTTCTTCACAAAATCTCCTCAGACCGGGATCTATTGTGAATCCTATTCCGGAGGAAAGATTACTCTTGCCCTTAGCCGGACTGGATATGACGCCATCATTATTGAAGGGAGGTCGAATCATTCCGTCTTTCTCGAGATCAACGATAAAGATGTCCTTTTCCATTCCGCCTCGAGCCTCTGGGGAAAAGCGACCTACGAGGCAGAAGAGGCCATTCTCAAGAAGGTCGGCAAAGATTCTGGGGCTTTGGTCATTGGGCCAGCGGGTGAGAATTTGGTCAAATTTGCGGTGATCGAGAGTGAACACGGGCGTTCTCTCGGAAGAGCAGGAATCGGAGCGGTGATGGGATCAAAGAGGTTGAAAGGAATCGCATTCCACGGAAAGAAGCGGCGGGAGATCGCTGATATCCCTTCTCTGAAAGGATTGTCTCAGGAGTTCAAAGAGCGCGTCAAAGACAATCAGATCGTCTACATGTATAGAAGATATGGAACTCCCATGCTCGTTTCCATAATGAACACCATTGGCGCCTTCCCTACCCAATATTGGTCCAAAGGGACATTGGAGGGCTGGGAAGGAATCAGCGCGGAAAGCCTAATGGAACGCTGTCAGGTGAGTTCGATTGCCTGTCCTCATTGCTTCATGGCTTGCGGGAAAATCTCCGAAATCAAACAGGGGAGGCACCGAGGTCTTCGTGTCATGGGGCCGGAGTATGAAACCATCTATGCCTTTGGTGGACTTTGCATGGTGGGCTCCATTGAGGAGATCATCTACCTCAATGACTTATGCGACCGTCTGGGAATGGATACCATTACGGCGGGGAATTTGGCAGCTTTTGCCATCGAGGCATCAAAGAGAAAGAAGATCAAAGAAAATCTCCAATACGGGGACGTTGATGGCATTGGAAAGACCTTGACAAAAATAGCCTATCGGAGAGGGATGGGGCGCATCTTGTCGGAGGGAGTCCGCCATGCTGCAAAGGTTTGGGGGATGGAAGAGACGGCGATCCATGTGAAAGGCCTGGAGCCTGCGGGGTTTGATCCCAGGGTGCTGAAAGGAATGGGACTTGCTTATGCCACGTCGGATCGAGGGGCCTGTCATCTCAGGGCGACCTTTTATAAGTCTGAACTCTCCGGCCAGATTGACCCTGATCAAGTTAAGGGAAAAGCCAGGCTTTTCGTCGATTATGAGGACAAGATGACCCTTTTCGATGCCCTGATCCTCTGCCGCTTTTATCGGGATTTAATCACCTGGGAGGATCTTCAAGAGATTATTAAATCTGCTTGTAACCTTTCCCTTAAGAAGAAAGAACTGAAAGCCATGGCCTCCGGGATCATCAATCTCGCCCGAGCTTTCAATCAGAGAGAAGGGGTGACCCAAAAAGAGGACAAATTACCTCGCCGATTCTTTCGAGAAGTCCTCCAAGAAACGGGGAAGGCCATCCAGCCCCAGGATATGGAGGTCATGCTGAAGGAATATTACGCATTGAGAGGATGGGCTCGATAAAGAGGAAGTCCAAACAGCTGTTCGCCATCGGGCAGGAGAATAAGCGTAGGCATAAATCCTAATCGTGTCGAGGAAAGATTTTTTACTCTCCATGCTTAAGAGTGATAAACTTTGAAAGGAAGGGGCATGGTTTTGAGAAGTTTAAAGGCAAAGATCCTTCTCATCGTCATCATCGCCGTCGTAGTGATTGAAGGAGTTTCCCTCACCCTCAACATCCGCTCTCTCCCGTCAAATCCTCGTCAAAACTGAAGAAGAGGCTTTCAACCTCAGTGAAACCATTCGTTTGAGCATTCGCAATGCCATGATTTTAAACCGAAGAGATGAATATCAGAGGATCATTGATGATGTCGCCCAGAGAAAGGGTATTGTTGAAGTAAGAATTTTCAATAAACAAGGACAAATCACGGTCTCCTCTGATAGCACCAAGGTTGGGACAGTCGTGGATAAGAAGGCGGAGGCCTGTTATGGATGCCACCGGGAGGATGAGGCGAAAGTCCTTCTTCCTTCGGATAGCAAAACCCGGATTTACCACATAGAAAAGCAGAGCCTTCTGGGTTTGATCAATCCTATTTATAATGAACCCTCCTGTTATCCTTGCCATCCCAAAACCTTGAACGTCCTGGGCGTACTCGACACCACAATTAGCCTCGAAGCTTTCGAAAAAGAAAGGGCTCAAATCTACGACCGGATGATGATCTCAGGAGTGGTTAGTGTCATCCTCTTGAGCTTATTGCTAAGTCTTCTTCTCACACGGGTAGTGAATCGTCCCATCGATAAACTCTTAGCCGCCACAAAGGAAGCGGCTCATGGGAATCTAGATCAAATGGTGGGCATTCAATCTCGCGATGAATTAGGGGAGCTCTCTGGCTCCTTCAACAACATAATTTCGGAACTGAAACGGTCCCGTGATGCCATCGAAGGATGGACTCAAACCCTTGAGCATCGAGTTCAAGAAAGGACTCAGGAACTCCAGCAGGTCCAAGATCAACTCATTCGTGCGGGTAAAATGGCTGCCTTGGGCGAACTGGCAGCCGGGGTCGCTCACGAGATCAATAACCCGCTCACCGGAGTCCTCACCTTCAGTTCCCTGATGCTTAAAAAGGTCGACCAAACTCACCAATGGAAAAAAGATTTGGAGAATATCGTCCAACAGACTACTCGATGCCGGAATATTGTAAGAGGCCTATTGGACTTTGCTCGGCAAAGAAAACCGGATAAGAAAGAGTGGGATATTCATACGCTCATCGACCGAACTGTCACCCTCGTTGAAAATCAGGTTCGCTTCCAAAATATCAAGATTGTCAAAGAATTTAAAACCAGTATTCCGATGCTTTTCCTGGATGGAGATCGAATTCAGCAGGTTTTTATGAACATCATCATTAACGCTGCCGATGCCAGGGCAGGGGACGGAGGGACCCTTACCATCAAGACAAACATCAAAGACGGAATGGCAGAGGTTTCTTTCACCGATTCAGGGTGTGGCATTGCGAAAGAACACCTCTCCAAGCTCTTTGAGCCTTTCTTCACCACAGAGGAAACGGGCAAAGGAACGGGGTTAAGGTTGGCGATCAGCTACGGAATTATCCAAAGCCACGGCGGAGATATTGAAGTGGAAAGCAAGGTGGGAAAGGGATCCACGTTCCGGATCAAACTCCCCATAGAAAAACAGAATGGGGAGTCCGAGAGATCGGGAGAAGGGGACAACGGAAGAAAAGTTTAACACAGCACTTGTACCGTCGGCGTCTATGGCTGACAGAATTCTGTCTATTTTATGTCCCTCACAAATTCAGCCAGCCGATTCTCAGCATCCTCCTCGTTTTCATAACCTACCACCCCCAGGAGATAAAACCCCTTCTGAACGACGACGACCTTGCCCTGATAGGGGTCTTCTCCCTTCAACGCCCTGGTTTTAGATTCGATGATACTTCCTGAAGAAGGCCTTCCTTTCTTAGAGAGATCCTCTTTATAAATCCTCAGCGCGGTCATCGCCTCCTGAGAATTTTCAAAAATAGCTAAGAAAAGTTTACATTCTCTGTCTTTAGCCTCAGCCTTGTCCTCACCCTTTTCTGTATAGGTTCCTTCGAAGCCTCTTTTTAAGAATTGATGCCCTAAAAGGCCTTCGGGAAAGTATTGAATAGAGCCCGGTTCGAGTCCATCCTTGGGAAAGTAGCTGATCTCTTTAGGAGAAGGTGAGGTGTCGACGATCCCTGAGGCAATTCTCTTTGCCCATTGTTCTAATGCCGAGGGACTCGATTCGCTAGCATAGAGCAAGACAAAATACTTTCCTTTGTAAAAGAGAGCGGAGCGATCATTAAGATAGGAGTCCAACCCAAATCCTCCGGGACGATCCTCATTTCTAAACCTTGAAAATATCCCAAAGGCCTGAAGCACATTCCCCATATCGTAGATGTCCAATTCGATCTGATTTTTCGGGTTCTTCCTGTTTTGATAGATCGCGAAGATCGACTTTTGAAATCCATATTTGAGATAGAGTTCGGCCTGACCATCAATATGGTTAAAAAGGGTCTTCTCGGTATAGGTTTGAGGGCCGTCAATGAGTGCCCATCCGTCTGGTAGATCTTTCTTGGGCATAAGGGACTCCAATGGCACTGCCCATAATGACGCTTCGAACCACACAAACATCGCCGCTAAAATAGAAAGAATTATCAATTTTCGATGAGCCATCACTTTATCCCTCCAAATATTAACTCCGAACGATGAACTCTTGTGCCATCTTGATCTGTACCCGAACATCTAACCCCCTTCTGCAGATAATGGAGCAGGATGGGCACTCTGAACAATGTTGAATGTCCTGTCTCGTAATCATTTGTAATGATTCTCTCAGTAGAGAATCATTCTCATATCCATCGTGATGCATCACCAGCTTTAATAGATCGCCATGAGGCACCCCATAAGGGCATTCCCCAGCGCAATCTCCACACATCGTACAGATTCTTCCATGAAGGAAAGATTGATACTGTTTCAGTGCATCTAAATCCTCTTTTGAGAAGGAAATCCCCATGACAGCAGCACACTCCTCGATTTGCTCAATCGTGGTCACCCCTTGAACAGCGCAGGATACATTCTGATCCATCAAGACATATTTGAGAGCTGCCTGGTGAGGGCCGAGGCCTCCCATCTTCTCCTTCTTATAGCCCCCTGCCTGAGTCTTCATCGCCACAATGCCCATGCCTGATTTGGCTGCCAAGGCCACAGCCTCTTTCAAACCCTTTGAATGGGTGAAATTATAAGAGACCAGAGCGACATCATGAAAATTCGATTTCGCTGCTGCCCCCAAAAGGGAAGCCATACGGCTGTGTGCGGAAAATCCCGTGAAGCGGACCTTCCCTTCCTTTTTCATCTTCGACATGAATTCAAAGAGGTTTGGGTCGGAGACTTCCTCGGGGGTACGAAGGTTATGCCAGACTAAAACGTCGATATAATCCGTCCTCAACCGTCGGAGGCTCCTCTCTACAGAGGCTCGCATCTTCCCTTCATCATGAACGTGAACCTTCGTCTGAATGAAGACTTTTGGGCGCCTTCCTTCGAAAGCTTTGCCCACCATTTCTTCATTATAGCCATGCATATAGCAGTCCGCAGTGTCGTAGAAATTGATCCCGAGATCAAACGCTCGAAGAAGCACAGCGGGATCACTACAATTCATCACCCCCATGCTTACAACTGCTACCTTAAGCCCTGTTCTCCCGAGCGTCCGATATTCCGGGGTCGCCGTCTTCTCGCCTTTCCCTGAAGATGAGCTCACCTTCAGAATATTCGAAGCGGCCATCCCTAAAAAGGTAGATGAGATGGTTTTGATAAATCTCCTTCGCCCCATCATTTTTGAAAACATCTACACCTCCGTAAGGGTAAATAATCTTGTCACTCATTATTGCTCTAAACAGCCCCATTTTCAATGGCGATATTTTGATATTTCCAAATTCTGACGGGGCGAGAAAAGATTGATAGATACCCTGGAATCTATTTTGGGCAAGAACCTCATCTTTCGATTAAAAGTACCTTTCAGAGAGCAAATGACTGATAAAAAAATTGAAGAGGGAACCTTTCCTTGGATAGAGGACAGTGTCCCCCACGAAATTTTAGGAAATCACAGAAAAAGGAAGGGGCCCCTACTTTCCAAATGATCAATATTTTTCAAATGGCAACAGCGACGCATCTTAGCTGAGGTTGATTTGATAGGTATCCTTTTTATCGTAGACCTGAGGACTGTATTCGATCACGAGCGCGTCTTCCAATCCGTAAAAGAGATGGCCGCAACGGGTTTTGACTCTTATTTTATCTCCTTTTTCAAGAATCCTTTCATCCTTTTGAAGCGTGTCCATATCGAGGAATGAGGCTTTTATCTTTCCTTGGAAGACATAAAAGATCTCTTCCTTCTTTTCATGGTAATGGTTCCCCCTTGAGAATCCTTTTACGATCTCAAAAGCAGCTAAATGCTTAATCGCCTCCCGATAGGCAATCTGAACGAACTCGCCTCTTTCCTCCTCCCACCTTTTTGCTCCCGGGATTTCTTTTGTGTTAGGCAGTTTTTCGGTTGTCACTTTATCCATAATACCCTCGCATCTCGTTCAATTCAATTCACCTGAAGGCCACAACTAACATTCATCCCTTTCCCGTTACGATTTTATACCGATCATTCATCTCCTCTGGACTTTGATTCTTCGGGAATGATGGTAAGATTCAACTTCTCAGTGTGTCGTATGACCATCAGCGTCGTTTTCACTCCCACCTTCTCTTCTGTCAACATCCTATGCAAATCGTCAATGCCGGTGACGGGTTGCCCATCAAAACCGACGATGATATCCCCTTCGGAAAGGCCCGCTCTCTGTGCGGGGCTTTTCTCTTCTATGGATACCACCAGGATGCCAGTTTCAACAGGCAAATGATAGAATCGCACAATGCGACGAAGCAATGGAACGTTCTGACCTCCAAGCCCAATATAGCTTCGCCTTATCTTGCCTTCTTTAATGAGCCGCCCCGCCACAAATTTTGCTGTATTGATCCCGATGGCAAAGCAGATCCCTTGTGCAGCAAGAATCATGGCTGTATTGACTCCGATGACATCTCCCCGAGACGTGACAAGGGGTCCTCCGGAATTTCCCGGATTCAGGGCAGCATCTGTTTGGATGATGTTGTCTATCAACCGGCCCGATATAGACCTGAGGGAACGTCCCAGTGCACTGACGACTCCCGAAGTCACGGTGCACTGAAAACCGTAGGGGTTGCCAATGGCAATGACCAATTGTCCCACCCGAATTTTCTCTGAGTCACCTAATGCCGTGGCCAAGAAATTTGATCCGTTGATCCTGACCACCGCCAGATCTGTATCTGGGTCTTCCCCTACCATATCCCCCTCAAACCGGCGTCCATCCGGTAATGTCACCGCAATCTTATCAGCGTGATGAACAACGTGACTATTGGTTAGGATGAAACCATCCGGTGTAAAGATAAAACCAGAACCCGTGCCCCGCAACTCTTCGGGCAGACGGTAACGAGTGCCCTGTTTCCCTCGCGAATTCGTCCGGACATCAAGGTTCACGACCGATGGACTCACCCTCTCGGCAGCATTGATGACTGCCCGCGAATAGGCGTCCAGGAGATCATCATCCGGGGGGTGGACGGCATCAAGACTTCGGGCCTCTCCTCCCCTGACTGAATCATTTGATAATAGTCGAAGGATCTTTTTGGCCATTCCCACATCTCCTCTTTTGAACTTCCTCAATTTCTCATTCCGTCATTAATCTAATCATTCGAAGCCATTTTTTCAAACTGATCCCCCTTCATGGATAGGTCCGAAAATAGACGTTGAGCCGATCCAGTCCCCTCCCGCCAGGGGAGGGGAGGGATAAGACAAATTATTGAATATGTATCTATTTTCAATTATGATGCGTTATGTAAAGAGGGAATATTATGAAAAAATATACTGACAAGCACGCCCGTTCTGGAATTGATACCGCTCTTCCAAAACTCGAATGTTTCAAAAACCAGTTCAAAAACTATGAGATCACCGTTTCCATTCCAGAGTTTACCTCTGTCTGCCCCCGGACAGGGCTGCCCGATTTTGGAACGATCACGATCCGCTATATTCCTGACAAATGGTGCATGGAATTGAAATCCTTGAAGATGTACATCCACGCCTACAGGAACTTAGGGATTTTTTATGAAAATGCAGTGAACCAAATCCTCACGGATTTCGTCAGAGCTTCCAAACCCATTCAAGCAGTTGTCACGGGTGAATTTAACGTCCGGGGAGGGATGAAGAGTGTTGTCGAAGCCTCCTACCCTCCGAAGACCCGGTTGAAGAAAAGTTAACCTAACAGTTGCATAAGAAACGTCAATTATAAAGTTCTGGAAGCGCACTCACGTGCCGATTTAATCCAACGTTAAGGCTAAAGGATGACAGGAGCTAAGAAGGTTCTTTTTCTCTGCACAGGAAACTCCGTCCGGAGTCAGATGGCTGAGGGTTTGTTAAATGCCCTCGGCTCTGGACAGTGGAAGGCTCAGAGCGCAGGGATCATCTCATCCTATGTCCATCCTCTGGCGATCCAGGTAATGCAAGAAATAGGAATGGATATCGCCAAGAAAACCTCCAAATCCATGGATCAATTCATCAAACAAAGATTTGATTATGTGATCACCCTTTGCGATGACGCAGCCAAAGTCTGTCCTAGCTTCGGCGGCCAAGGTAAAAGACTCCACTGGCCCTTTGAAGACCCTGCGGCTGCCATAGGAACCACTGAAGAAAGATTAGCGGTATTTCGAAGGATCAGAGACGGGATCAAAAAAAAGATCGAAACATTCCTAAAGTCCGAATCTTCTGAACCGATCGATCCGATTGCTTCATTTCAATTCTAAGCTTCCGCCTTTCTTATCAGCCTTTCCCAGGTCCTCTCCACATTTTCTTGAAGCACATCGATTTCCGAATCGGTCAGGTGGCTGAAGCGGCCTTGAAGCTTCAAATATTCTTTTATCGGAACGACATGAGATTCTTCTCGAATCGTGTAGGATATCCCATTCTCGATCTCATAAAGAGGGAAGACCCTTGACCGAACCGCAAGCCTTGAAACCTTGACGGTAAGCTCTGAAGGGATTCTCCAGCCCGGAGAACAGGGAGACAGGAGATGGATGAACCGGGTTCCGCGGACGCTCCTTGCTCTTTCCACTTTTCTTAACAAATCTTCCGGATACGCAATCGTCGCTGTCGCTGCATAAGGGATTTGATGGTCGGCCATGATGGCCATGATGTCTTTCTTCGGATTTTCCTTGGGCTTCGTGACCGGAGTGGTTGTCGTCCAGGCGAACAGGGGTGTGGCAGAGCTCCGTTGTGTGCCCGTATTCATGTAGCCCTCATTGTCGTTGCAGATATAAATAAAATCTTCGTTTCGTTCGGCCCCGCCCGACAAAGCCTGAATCCCGATATCAAAGGTCGCTCCGTCTCCCGCCCAAACCGCAACCACTGTCTCATGATCACCCCGAATATCTAACGCCGCTCTTACACCTGAAGCAGTTGCTCCACCCGTGACAAAACCGGCATGAACCACTGGAATTCGAATGCTTGAATAAGGCCAAAATCCCGGGATGATGGACCAGCAAGAGGCAGGGAAAATCATGACGGTCTTCTCCCCAAGGGCCTTCAGGACAAGGCGCATACTGACTGCTGCGCCGCAGCCAGCACAGGCAAGATGGCCATGGCCAAGGTGCTCACCCGCCGGAATGTCAAACTTCTTCATTTGATCTCCCTTGCTCACTTTGTTCAACAATTTAATGTCAAATGCCAAAGTTCAAATGACAAATCAAATCCAAAGCTCAAATATCAGAAATATTTTCTTTGACATTTGGCATTCATTTGACATTTGCCTGCGCGAAGTCCCGCCTGCCAAAGCCTTGTGCGGCGGGCAGGCGCTCCGGCGAAGGCAGGGATTTTGAGCTTTGAACTTTGTCTACTCTGTACTTTATTTCTTCAGTCCTAACCACAAAACCTCTTCTTCGGGCTGCGCATGGTCCGCAGTGTATTGGATTGCTTCTTCGATGAGTTCCGGAGTAATATCCCTTCCACCCAACCCTGAGATGAATCCAAAGACTTGGGGTCTCTTCTCTCTCGGATAAAGGGAGGCTCTCAATTCTTGCGCAAAGATGCCTCCCACGCCCGCCGAAAGATTTCTATCGACGACCGCTATCTTCTTAGCCCCTTTGATTTCCTTGTAAATTTCTTCAATCGGGAAGGGCCGGAATCTCTTAACCTTTAGTCCGGCAACATCATATCCTTTCCCGATCAGTTTATCGACCACGATCCTTGAGGTCCCGGTGACTGTTCCAGAGGTCATCAGCAGAAATTCTGCCTCCTCCTTTCCATATCTTTCTATCGGACCATAACCGCGATTGAACCGGGATCTGAATTCGTCATCCACCTTTTTGCCGATCTCCGGAACTTGCTCCATCGCCTTTTGAATTTTGTATCGAAACTCCAAAAAATGGTCGGGCATGGCGATTGTTGAAAAGGCCATCGGTTCCTGAGTATCGATCGTATACTCCGGACAGTACCGTGGCAAGAATGCATCCACCTCCTCTGCGGTTGGGATGTCCACAGGCTCGGAGGTATGGGAGAGGACATAGGCATCGAGGACAACCATCACAGGGAGTTTGACCAACTCCGCAATGCGATAAGCCTGGAGGACCGTATCGAGGACTTCCTGATTATGTTCGCAATAGAGTTGAATCCAACCGGTATCCCGCTGAGAAAGGGAGTCACTCTGATCGCTCCAGATATTCCACGGCGGGGCAATGGCCCGATTGACGTTCACCAACACAATTGGAAGGCGGGCACCGGAGGCCCAATGGAGCATCTCATGCATATATGCTAATCCATGAGAGGAGGTCGCCGTGAAGCACCTCACTCCACCGGTGGAAGCACCAATCAAAGCGGCCATGGCAGAGTGCTCTGATTCCGCCTTCAAGAAGACCGTCTTCGTGCGGCCGCTTGCCGTGAGCTCGGATAGTTCTTCGACGATCGT
>DATHCH010000114.1:0-21495 GCA_035319625.1 Thermodesulfobacteriota bacterium | reverse complement strand
TTCACCAAACGCTAATTTCAACGACATGGGCTCGCCGGATTTTCGTGAAGCCTTTCTTTACGTCGCAAAACAACTAAGCCGACACAAGATCGCTTACCTCCACATCGTAGATGGTCTTGCCTTTGGCTTTCATGAACTTGGTCCTCCCATGGCATTAAAAGAGTTCCGGGAGGTTTTTGAAGGCCCGGTAATTGGAAATTCTGGCTACACCCAGGAAACAGCGGAAGCGGCAATTCGGCAACGCCATGCAGACTTGATTTCCTTTGGCCGACCGTTTATCAGTAATCCTGACCTTGTGGAGCGTTTTGAGAATGGCTGGCCTTTGAACCCGCCGGCGGACGTGAAGGTGTGGTACTCCTTCGATAAGGCCGGCTATACCGATTTTCCAAAGTATGAGATTTTTCAACGAAAATAGTCACTGCCCGGTATGCGAAAAAGAGGGGATGAATGAAAGCAATTCGCGTTCATGAGTTCGGCGAGCCGGAAAAGATGCGGCTTGAAGAGGTTCCAGACCCCCAGTGCGGCCCTGGACAGGTTTTGGTTAGGGTTCACGCCGTAGGAGTCAACCCGGTGGATACCTACATCCGGGCAGGACTCTATGCCATAAAACCGAAGCTGCCCTACGTTCCTGGCAGCGACGCCTCCGGCACAGTTGAAGCTGTGGGTGAAAGGGTGAAACGCTTCAAGCTAGGCGACCGGGTTTACACTGCCGGGACAATCAGCGGTGCCTATGCTGAGAAGACGCTTTGCTTAGAGTCCCAGGTGCATTCTCTGCCCCCCAAGGTCACTTATTCCCAGAGCGCGGCCTTGAACGTGCCTTACAGTGCCGCCTACCGCGCCCTTTTCCAGCGTGCTCGAGCTGTACCGGGAGAGGCTGTTTTGGTTCACGGGGCCAGCGGTGGCGTAGGGATTGCAGTATTGCAGTTCTCCCGGGCTGCAGGAATGATGGTTATGGGAACTGCGGGGACTGAGCAAGGACGTCAACTCGCCGCCGAACAGGGAGCCCATTGCGTGTTGGACCATCGCAGCCCATATCATTTTGAGGAGGTTCTAAGACTGACAGACAACCGTGGCGTGGACGTCATTGTGGAATTGTTAGCCAATGTGAACTTGGGCAAGGACTTAGGGATTCTGGCCAAAGGTGGCCGAGCAGTGGTCATCGGAAGCCGAGGTACGGTCGAGGTCAATCCTCGCGACGCGATCGGCCGGGAAGCTGCAATCTTGGGGATGTCCGTCTTTAATGCCACAGAGCGCGAAACGGTCAGTATTCATGCTGCCATCGGTGCCGGTTTGGAGAATGGCACGCTGCGGCCGGTCATCGGCCAGGAAATGCCATTGGCGGATGCTCCTCGTGCTCACCGAAAGATTATAGAAGCAACGGCATTTGGGAAGATCATATTGGTTCCCTGACTCTCAATTTACTCCTTACAACCTATGCCTTCCACCGTATGTCTTCGTCCGCTTAGTTCCTTCTCCTCCTCTTACTATACCTCCACATATGCGCAAAGACTCGAACAGCGTGCTCTGGAAAATCGTAGCAGGGAAGGCGTTTCCTTTCCAGAAAGTCCTCGCAGGCCTCTATGTCTTTTTTGGCCCCCAAAAGGGAGAAGAAGACCGGCTTGGGGCGTTGCTGCACAAGGAGGTCCGCCATGGGCTGGTAAATTTCAGGCCCCATATTTGCAAAGGAGATCCAGATGATTCCGTCCACCCCATCGTCCTCCAAGAGAGCCTTCAAAATCTCCATGGAGGTCTTCTCAAATCCATGGGCCAGCATATCTGGGAAAAGGTCCACAGGATTCCGGGTCTTGGAAGGGGTGGCGATCACCCTGGAGATTTTTCGCAGCGTAGTCTCTCCCAAACGAGCTACCTTTAGCCCGCGTTCTACCGCGGCATCGATGCTCATGATGGCCTGCGCTCCGCTGTAAGTGACAAAGGCAAGTCGGCCTCCCTGAGGAAGGGGCATGTTTAGAAATCCTTTCAGTGTCCGGACGAAATCATCGACCTCGGTCATGCGCAAGACACCTGCCTGGCGCATGGCCCCCTCGAACACGGCGTCTTCCCCTGCCATGCTGGCAGTATGGGATGCCATGGCCCGGCTTCCTTCCTGAGTTCGTCCTCCTTTGATCATGAGCACAGGCTTTTTGGCCACTGCTTTCCTTACTGTTTCCAAAAATCGCCGGCCGTTGCGCACGTCCTCCAAGTACATCCCAATGATTTCCGTTTGCTCGTCATCCACCAAATAGGACAATGCATCGGATTCGTCCACATCCACTTTGTTACCCAGCCCAATTCCTTTGGAAAGCTGGCACCCTTCAAAGGAGCTTAAATACCGGAGAAGGGCTCCTATGAAAATCCCCGATTGGGCGGCAAACCCAATAGTCCCGGGCCTCATCATGCGGGGAGTGGCAAAATAGGAAGTGGTCAATCCGTTCTCCGTGTTGACCAGGCCCAAGGTGTTAGGTCCAAACCCTCTCATGCCCGTCGATCGGAGGATGTCTCTCACCTCCTCCTGGTATTTTGCTCCTTCCGGACCGGCCTCTGCAAACCCCTCTGCAGAAATAACCACTCCCTTTACACCCTTACGGCCGCATTCCTTCAAAGCTTCAGCAACCAACCGCGGGGGAATGTGCAAAACCGCCAGGTCAACAGGGAAAGGAACCTCTTCCAGGCTGCGATACAAATGGGTTTCGAAAACTTGTCCCCCCTGTGGATTTACACCCGCCACCCGGCCCTGATAGCCGACTCTCCTTAGAGCTTTAAGGAGTTGCGCTCCCGGCTTCTCCGGGTCCCTCGATGCTCCGACGACCGCTACGCTTTTGGATTCCAAGATTTCCCGAATGGACCACATCAAGGTCTTCCTCCAGTTAAAATAGGGACACATCCCGTTTGTTCGATCATTGCATCTGTTTTGCCAGAAAGGGGGTGTGTCCCTATTTTTTTTCAGCCAGATAGTCTTTCAGCAGCATCTCATTCTTGGTCTGGATTTTTTGCAACTCGCCCAATTCCACATTTTCAAGAGGCAGTTTCATCCTTTTATTTCTCAGCCGGGTCACCTCAGCATCTAAATATTGAATGGTGTTTGCAATCGCCTCTGCCACGGATGAGATGGACCCCTGAGCCTTTTCAAAGGTCTCTTTGTCTAAATAAGCCCGGTTCAAAAGATGAAATCGTTCAAAGAATTTTTGAAGCTTCTCCAGTTCTTCTTTCTTTCCTTTCTTTTTTGAATCCAACTTCTTCGTCAATTCAAAAAATTTTTCTAAGTCCATAGAATTTCTCTCCCGATTTTTTCGATTTGACCTTTTCCTTAAATCTATGAGAACGGTTTGCCTTTGTCAATCCTTTTATATTGGACGATTATCGGATGGTTTGCCTTTTTTTAAGCAGCCTGTTTAAAATCCATCACTCTCTTGCAACCCTAAAAACTCTTTGAGATGATCATTCATCTTTTTCTAAAAATAAATTCATGTAATTCCAAGAAGTTATAAAACCGGAAGGTAATTAAATGTAAATCCAACGTAACTCTAATGATGGCACATAATTTGCTTTTTAAATTAGCAAATACAGCGCTGTATTGGAGTGACAAGGGCGTCTCCAGCATGGGACGCCTTTTTAATCAATTCAAAATTCTATCAAACAGGAGGAAAAATTCTATGAGTCCCAAAGACGTGGTGAAGATGATCAAGGAAACCGGAGTCCAAATCGTCGATTTGAAGTTTAATGATCTCCCGGGATTATGGCAACATTTCTCGATGCCCGTTTCAGAACTTTCGGACATGGACGACCTCACGGGTAGCATCTTCGTCGAAGGAGTCGGGTTCGATGGTTCAAGTATCCGCGGGTTTCAAAAAATCGAGGAGAGCGACATGATTTTGATACCGGATCCTTCGACGGCCGTGGTCGATCCGATCTCTGAAATTCCGACCATGAGTCTGATCTGTGACATTTATGATCCTGTCACCAAGAAACCCTATTCACGGGATCCCAGATACGTCGCCAAGAAGGCGGAAAAATATTTGAAGGACTCCGGTATCGCCGAACAAAGCTACTGGGGACCGGAGATGGAATTCTTCATCTTTAATGACATTCGATTTGATCAAACGGAGAATGCCGGCTATTACTTCATCGATTCAACCGAAGGTGAGTGGAACTCAGGAAGGGAAGAGAAACCGAACTTGGGATACAAACCGCGGTATAAAGAGGGATACTTCCCGGTTCCTCCCACCGATTCCCAACAGGATCTCCGGAGCGAAATCATCTTGACGATGATCAAAGCCGGCATCGGTATCGAAGTTCATCATCATGAAGTCGCTACGGCTGGACAGGCAGAGATCGATATGAAGTTCGATTCCCTCGTGGTCATGGCGGATAGATGTCTGATGTACAAGTATATTGTCAAAAACGTTGCCAGGAAACATGGGATGGTGGCCACTTTCATGGCGAAGCCCCTCTTTGGTGATAACGGGAGCGGCATGCATACCCACCAAAGTCTGTTCAGAAACGGAGAGAACATCTTCTTCGATCCGAAGGGATATGCTCTCATCAGCCAAACAGCGAAATATTATATCGGTGGACTCCTGAAGCACGCCAATGCCTTGATGGCATTCTGTGCTCCTACGACCAATTCCTACAAGCGACTGGTTCCGGGTTACGAGGCACCGGTGAACCTCACTTATTCACAAAGGAACCGGAGTGCAGCGATTCGGATTCCGGTTTACTCTGAAAATCCAAAGACCAAACGGATCGAATTCAGGCCTCCCGATAATACCTGCAATCCCTATTTGGCCTTTTCAGCCATGTTGATGGCCGGCCTTGACGGGATAAAGAAAAAGATCGATCCAGGTGAACCGATGGACAAAGACACTTACCACCTGACCGGCAAGGATAAAGCGAAGGTCAAAACGGTACCGGGATCTCTTGAGGATTCCTTAAATGCTCTTGAGAAGGACCAGCAGTTTCTCCTGGAGGGGGATGTTTTTACTCAGGATGTGATCGACGTTTGGCTTGAATATAAGCGGGAGAAGGAGATCGATGCCGTGAGGCTCCGTCCCCATCCGTACGAATTCTATCTCTATTTCGATATTTAAGGAGGGAATCAGATGATGCGATCCGCCAGACCTTGGTTCGAAAAAGAAATTTCGGGTTGTTCCCTTACCGGGTTTATTAATGAAAATGGTGAAAGGGTCAACGGAGAGGCGATCATCCAATCCATCGCCTTAATGAATGAGCGCTCGAATGGGTTGGGGGGAGGGTTTGCAGCCTATGGCATCTACCCCGAGATGAAAGACCTCTACGCCCTCCATCTGATGTACGATGACATTCCGGCCAAGGAAGAGGCGGGGCGCATCTTAAACGAATCCTTCTTTATCGAGCTCCAGGAAGAGATCCCGACTCGGAAAACAAAAGGGATCCATCATCCCCCTCTACTCATCAGATATTTTGCCAAAGTGGATGAGAACAGGCTTTTTGAAATGGAAATTCCAGAGGAAGATTACGTTGTTCAAACCATCATGAAGATCAACAGCCGGATTAAAGGTGCCTATGTTTTCTCCAGCGGAAAGAACATGGGCGCCTTTAAAGCGGTAGGCTTCCCTGACGATGTAGGCAAGTTTTTCCGGTTGGAGGAATATCAGGGTTATACGTGGATTGCCCATGGCCGCTTCCCTACGAATACTCCGGGATGGTGGGGAGGAGCTCATCCCTTCACCCTGCTCGATTTCGCGGTCGTCCACAATGGAGAGATTTCCTCTTACGGGATTAACAAACGCTATCTCGAGATGTTCGGATATCAATGCACCCTGATGACCGACACAGAAGTGATGGCTTATCTCTTCGATCTTCTCCTGAGAAAACATCGTCTTCCCATTGACGTGGCCTGTATGGTCTTAGCCTCTCCCACATGGTCAGAGATCGATCACTATGACGGGAAAATGGAATTAGCGAAGGCCATTCGAACGGTCTACGGAAGTGCCCTCGTTAATGGTCCCTTTGCTATCCTTTTAGGCCACAAAAACGGGCTGGTTGGTCTTAACGATCGAATCAAATTGAGGCCCCTCGTTGCGGCCAGGAAAGACAGTACCCTTTATATCGCCAGTGAAGAAGCAGGAATTAGAGAAATCTGCCCCTCCCCGGACAGAGTGTGGTCTCCGAAGGCGGGGGAACCCATCACGGGATGGTTGAAGGAGGATCAGCAAAGTGAATTTGAGTCATCTCGAATCCGAATTTCAGATCGAGAGAAACCCGGACCGGTGTATTCAGTGCCAGGTATGTGTTAGGCAGTGTGCCTTTGAAGGCCATTCCTACGATCCTGAAAATAACCAGGTCAATTCCAAAGAAGAAGTATGCGTGGGCTGCCATCGTTGTGTCACCCTCTGCCCTACCAACGCCCTGACCGTCCGACAGAATCCTCTCGAATTCAGGGAGAACGGCAACTGGACAGGTTGGGCCATCCGCAACATCATGAAGCAGGCGGAAACAGGGGGGGTGCTTCTGACCGGCATGGGGAATGACCGGCCCTACCCGGTCTACTGGGACCATCTTCTCCTCAATGCCAGCCAGGTGACGAACCCTTCTATTGATCCCCTGAGAGAACCTATGGAACTCAGGACCCATTTGGGAAGGAAGCCTGATAAATTAGAGGTGGAATTCAGTGGGAAAAATTTTCAACTGAAGGAACCTCTCCCTCCCCAGTTAAAATTAGAGACACCGATTCTCTTTTCGGCCATGTCTTATGGTGCCATTAGCTATAATGCCTGCGAGTCTTTAGCCAGAGCGGCGCAGGGCCTGGGCATCTATTACAACACCGGCGAAGGCGGCCTTCATCCCAACCTTTATAAATATGGAAGAAATACCATCGTTCAAGTCGCCTCGGGTCGATTCGGTGTCCACAAAGATTATCTCGATGCAGCTGCAGCTATTGAAATTAAAATCGGGCAGGGGGCGAAACCAGGCATCGGTGGTCACCTCCCCGGGGAAAAGGTTGCAGAGGACATCTCAAAGACGAGGATGATTCCCAAGGGCACAGACGCCCTCTCCCCTGCCCCTCAGCATGATATCTATTCCATTGAGGACCTGCGGATGCTCATCTATGCTCTCAAAGAGGCAACCCGATATAGCAAACCGATCTCCGTTAAGATCGCCGCCGTCCACAATGCCGCGGCCATTGCCAGCGGGATGGTAAGGGCAGGCGCTGACATCATTGCCTTAGATGGATTCCGAGGGGGAACAGGGGCAGCCCCCACGGTGATCCGCGATAATGTGGGTATCCCGATTGAGTTTGCCCTGGCTGCCGTGGACCAGCGCCTCAGAGACGAGGGAATCCGTCATCAGGCCTCGCTCTTAGTGGCCGGAGGGTTCCGTAACAGCGCAGACATTTTCAAAGCCATTGCCTTAGGGGCGGATGCGGTTTACATCGGCACGGCAGCCCTCATCGCCATGGGCTGTCATGTCTGTCAAAAATGTTATACCGGAAAGTGCAACTGGGGAATCGCCACGCAAGACCCGTATCTTGAGAAAAGACTCAATCCCGATATTGCAACAGAAAGGCTGATCAATTTGATCCATGCGTGGGGCCATGAGATCAAAGAGATGTTGGGTGGGATGGGAATCAATGCCATTGAATCGCTCCGTGGAAATCGGTTGGCCTTAAGGGGAATCGGACTGACGGATACGGAATTGGATATCCTCGGAGTCCTCCCCGCCGGACGATGACATGCAGTTCGGAGTTGGTAGGGGACGGTTTTAAACCGTTCCGTACAGGAGTTCATTGTTCATAGTTTAAAGTGGTGGTCATGAAACGCATCTTTGTCAAAGAAGAAGTCTGCATGGGATGCCGCCTCTGCGAAATCCATTGCCTCGTGGAACATTCAAAATCCAAAAATATTTTGAAGGCGTTCAAGGAGGAAAATCCTCGGACCCTCCCTCGAATTTTCGTGGAGGAGAAAGGAACGCTTTCCTTTGGGCTCCAATGCCGCCATTGCGAAGAGGCCTATTGTCTGGAAGCCTGCATGAGCGGAGCCCTTTATCGGGATGAGAAAACGGGCGCCATTCTTCACAACAAGGATCAGTGTGTGGGTTGCTGGATGTGTGTGATGGTCTGCCCTTATGGGGCCATTCAAAGAGATTTGAACGGGAAGAAGGCTGCTTCGAAATGCGATCTTTGTGTCGGCAAGGAGACGCCGATCTGTGTGATGAAATGCCCTAATCATGCATTGGAATTTCGGGAGTCTTAAGAATGAGGATCGTCATCATAGGAAACTCGGCAGCGGCGGTGGGGGCCATTGAGGCAATTCGAAAAGTGGACCGCTCTGCCATCATCACGGTCATCTCGGATGAACCCTACTCCGTTTATTCCCGACCCCTCATCTCTTATTTTTTAGCAGGAGAAATCAAAGCGGAGCAGCTCTACTACCGGCCAAAAGACTTCTATGAAAAGTCCCATGTTCGAACTCTCCTGGGAAGGCGTGTGGTCAAGGCTGCTTTTGGAGAGAAGGTGGTTCAATTAGAGAACGGAGAGAAAATTTCTTATAATCGTCTTCTCATTTCCACAGGGGGAAAACCCTTTCTCCCCAAAATGGAAGGACTCGACAAACCCGGAGTGTGTACGTTTACCAAACTGGAGGATGCCAAGAAAATTTCATCCCTTCTAAAAGATGCTCAAAAGGCGGTGGTCATCGGTGGAGGGCTGATCGGGCTGAAGGCAGCCGAAGCCCTAAAGAAGAAAAACATCGAAGTGACTGTGGTCGAGCTGGCTGACCATATCCTCAGTCTCACCATGGATGAAACCGCTTCTTCCATCCTTGAGAAGGCATTGAAGAAAGAAAGAGTCCATCTAATCACCTCCAATACCGTTGAGGCGATTTTGGGCGATGGCGGTGTGGAATCGGTTCGTCTTGCCGATGGAAAATTGCTCAAGACACAACTCGTCGTCGTGGCAATCGGCGTCATCCCAAATGTCGATCCCTTCAAGGGAACCTCCCTTCGCATCGAAAAAGGAATCCTCGTCAATGAACGGATGGAGACAAACATCCCAGATGTCTATGCGGCCGGCGATGTGACCCAAGCTTACGATAAAATCCTCAAAAGCTATCGAACGATTCCAATATGGCCCAATGCCTATTGCCAAGGGAAAATAGCCGGATACCAAATGGCGGGAAATAAGAAATATCAATATGAAGGAAGTTTCATGATGAATTCCATTGAAGTGGCTCACATCCCGACCATCTCCATCGGTCTTACGGACCCTCCTCCTGATAACGGTTACCAGGTTTTCAAGAAATTGGATCGGGGCTCCGGTGTTTACCGAAAAGTGATCTTGAGAGGAGATGTGATCGTCGGCGCCATCTTTACAGGACACATTGACCGGGCTGGGATTATGACAGGGCTATTGAGAGATGGGGTTAAGGTGAAAGGATTTAAGAAAGAGTTGATGAATGAACAGTTTGGTTTTGTCTCCCTCCCTAAAGCCTTAAGGAAGGAGAGACTGCTGAATATGAAATGAAAAGGATGGAAATTAACGCCCAAAATCTTTACTACCGGAAACTGAATGAACAAGTCCATCAAGCGATCGGACAAGGCGCAAGAGACATCTTCCTTCGAAATGTGAATGGACAACGCTATATCGGTGATGGAATTCGGGGGAATATAAAGATCAAAATCGAAGGAGTTCCAGGAAACGACCTGGCCGCCTTTATGGATGGCCCGACCATCATCACTCAATCAAGCGCTCAAGACGCGGTGGCCAACACGATGAATGCCGGGAAAATCGTCGTTCATGGAGATGCGGGAGATGTGCTTGGGTATGGGATGAGAGGAGGTAAACTTTTTGTGAGAGGGGATGTCGGGTACCGTGTCGGCATCCACATGAAATCTTTTAAGAAACAGATTCCCATTATTATTATCGGAGGAACAGCAAGAGATTTTCTCGGAGAATATCAGGCAGGGGGCGTAATCATTCTGCTTGGTTTGGAAAGGAACGGAAGGCCTCTTGCGGGCAATTACATTGGCACCGGGATGCATGGAGGTGTAATCTATATCCGGGGGAAAGTGGACCCTTTTCAACTGGGAAAGGAGGTCTCCATTTCTCCCGTTGATGGAACGGATGATGAACGATTAAGACTTTCCCTGAAGGAATACTGCGAAGATTTCGGCCTTTCGTTAAACGAGGTGATGGGGCAAAAGTTCATCAAACTTCTACCCACCCACTTAAGGCCCTATGGGAAAATTTATGCTTATTAGGGATGAGAACCAGACAAGGAGGTGGCCTTATGGAAGAGACCCGCTTGTTGAAACTCCTTCCCCGCGCCAATAAGGAAGAAGGCCAGATTGACGATCACACGGACCCTGTCGTTCGTTTTAGGGGAGTGGTTTCAAATGTGACCAAAAGTGCCTTGGACTGTTTGAATCGAATCTCCCAGCGAGAGATGCAAAAGGAATCTCCTTCGCCAACCCTCATGGAGGATTATTTTCTTTTGCACCAATTCCAGAATAATTTTCGGCGGCGCTTGCCTACACGTTGGAGTTTCTGACGGAGCCTACGCCTTTCGTTACGGATTATGGCTGCTTCATTTTAATCTTTGCTGCAATCTCTGCTGCAATTTTTCCTTGAAATCCACAAAGAGAACTGGTATGATGGCCCAAAACGTGAGGGGGGAAGTTATGGCGGTGAGGATCATTATCGACCGGAAGGTGAAAAAGGGAAAAGAAAGGGATTTTGCAAAAATGCTTAGGGAATTGAGAACCAAAGCCATTCCCTCAAAGGGATATATTTCAGGAGAGACACTTCGGGCGCAAGCCGATCCTTATAACTATATTGTGATCACCACATGGCAAAACGTCGAAGACTGGAAATCATGGGAAAAGAATTCGGACAGAAGGAAGATTCACGCAAGAATTGAAAAACTGATGGCCAGACCCACCAAGACGAAGATATACATGTATGCCTGATCGCAATTGATGAATTGTAGCTACGAACCCAGCCAGGCCGGAGCCTATCATCTTCAACTATTGATCACGGGGAAAGATTGACAATCAGAAACAGGTATGTTAAGAAAACAGAAATGAAGTAAAGAAAATTTATGGTCAAACAAGTGAGACAACTTAAAGACCCTCGCTCCTGTTCAGGCAGGATCGGGGGTCTTTTTTTATGGGGAAACTCTTGCCCAGGGGAGCGCCCTCATTTACTGGGGGCGTATCGTCCTCATTAATTTAAGGAACCGCAAATGAAACCGAAACAGAAAGCCATATTGGCTTTGGAGGATGGAGCGGTATTTGAAGGTTGGTCGTTTGGGTTTATGGGAGAAAAGGCGGGAGAAGTTGTCTTTAATACGAGCATGACTGGCTACCAGGAGATCCTTACCGATCCCTCTTATAGAGGCCAGATCGTCATCATGACCTATCCACTCATCGGAAACTATGGAATCAATCAAGAGGATGTCGAATCCCAGGATCCAAAGGTAGAGGGATTCATCGTCAAAGAGAACAGCCCCATCTTCAGCAACTGGCGCGGCAATAACAGCCTCTCCGATTATTTGACCCGTCACCGCATTATGGGAGCGGAGGGCATGGATACCCGCGCCATCACCAAGCATATCCGCCAAGCGGGTGCCATGAAAGCTGTCCTTTCTACGGACGACCTCGATCGGGATCGTCTGATTGAAAAAGCCAAGGCCTCTCCGGGCCTGATCGGCCGGGACCTGGTCAAGGAAGTAACCTGTGAGAAATCCTTCCTATGGACGAGTGGTAATGATTCTCAATTTTTGAATCAGCATCCTACATCCTCTACCTCCCGCGTTCGACCAAAGGTGGTCGCTCTCGACTACGGTATCAAATATAACATTCTTCGTTCCCTTTATGATTGGAATTGTGATGTTACTGTTCTTCCCGCCTCTTCCAGCGCAGAATCCATCCTTTCCCTTCACCCGGACGGGATTCTCTTGTCTAATGGTCCGGGTGACCCGGAGGGAGTTCCCTATGCCATTGAGACTATCCGCCAACTGATTGGGAAAAAACCGATCTTTGGCATCTGCCTGGGTCACCAACTTTTGGGATTAGCTCTTGGAGGAAAAACGTTTAAATTGAAATTCGGCCATCGGGGAGCCAATCAACCTGTCAAAGATTTAAAAACAGGGAAGGTGATGATCACTTCCCAAAATCATGGGTTCTGCGTCGACCCTCACTCGTTGGATCCTGCAGAGGTTGAATTAACCCAGATCAATCTCAACGACCAGACCCTGGAAGGGATGAGGCACAAACGTTTTCCGATCTTTTCCGTGCAATACCACCCCGAAGCTTCGCCGGGGCCTCACGATACGCAAGACCTCTTTGGAGAATTTGTGAGAATGATGGAATTGAATTCCAAAGCCCCCTCACTCCCTCCCCCTCCCCTCAGGGGAGAGGGGTAGGGTGAGGGGCGTTTGGGTCATTGGAAATTGGAGACTGGGATTACGTAGAAAATACATTTCCAAATCCCCCCTGCCTACCGGCGGGCAGGCAACCCCCTTTACCAAAGGGGGGCGAGGAGGGATTTAGGATTTTCATGGTTCGCGGGTGGCGAACCCGTCATGTAAAATTTATTTGGGATTTGCTTATCGGAATTTCATCCAAGGATGGCTTATGCCTAAGCGGACAGACATCAAAAGAATCCTGATCATCGGCTCCGGACCCATTGTGATCAGCCAGGCCTGCGAATTTGACTACTCCGGCACTCAGGCGTGTAAGGCTTTAAGAGAAGAAGGCTTCGAAGTGGTATTGGTCAACTCCAATCCTGCCACGATCATGACCGATCCTGAGATGTCCGACCGGACTTACATCGAGCCGATCACTCCGGGCATTCTCGAAAAGATCATTGACCGGGAAAGGCCGGATGCCCTTCTCCCCACCTTAGGCGGTCAGACAGGTCTTAATGTATCCGTCGCCCTCCATGAATCCGGAGTGCTCCAGAAATACGGCGTTCAAATGATCGGGGCCAAATATGAGGCGATCAAGAAAGGAGAAGATCGGAATCTCTTCAAGGAATCGATGAGGAAGATCGGCCTCGACCTCCCTAAGAGCGGGCTGGCCTATTCGTTGACCGAAGCCTTGGAGGTGGCAAAGGGGATCGGTTTTCCTCTCATCATCCGGCCCAGTTTCACCCTGGGAGGAACAGGGGGTGGAGTGGCGTACAATATCGAAGAATTCGAAGAGATGGCGGCTCGTGGACTTGAGTGGAGCATGATCGGAGAGATTCTGATTGAAGAATCCGTTCTCGGATGGAAGGAGTTCGAGCTGGAGGTGATGAGGGACCTCCATGACAATGTCGTCATCATCTGTTCGATTGAGAATTTCGATCCCATGGGCATCCATACAGGAGACAGTATCACCGTTGCTCCTGCTCAAACCCTTACGGACAAAGAATATCAGAGGATGAGGGACGGGGCCATTCGAGCCATCCGAGAAATTGGGGTCGAGACCGGAGGATCGAACATCCAGTTCGCTATTCGTCCGGAGGACGGACGAATGGTCATCATTGAAATGAACCCTAGGGTTTCCCGGTCTTCAGCCCTCGCCTCCAAAGCGACCGGATTCCCCATCGCCAAGATGGCGGCAAAGCTGGCAGTCGGATACACCCTCGACGAGATTCCGAATGACATTACGAAAAAGACGCCTGCCTGTTTCGAACCCACCATCGACTATTGCGTAGTGAAGATTCCAAGATTCACCTTTGAAAAATTTCCCGGGGCAGATCCAACGCTGACTGTCTCGATGAAGTCGGTCGGTGAAACCATGGCCATCGGGCGGACTTTCAAGGAAGCCCTCCAAAAAGGCCTCCGCTCTTTGGAGATTGGAAGACATGGTCTTGGAGCGGATGGGAGGGACAAATTCCCCTTCCCCGCGGAGAGCTCTGGTGAAGGCGCATGGGCCAATCTCCTTCAAGAAGTAAAGAAAAAGCTCTCCACTCCCAACGCGGAGAGGATCTTTTATATTCGACATGCTTTGCTCCTTGGGATGAAGGTCGAGGAGATCCACGATCTGACAAAGATCGATCCCTGGTTTCTTACCAACATTCAAGAGATCACTGACCTTGAGAAGGAGATCCAGTCTTTTGGAACGAAGGTAGGGGACCTGGAGCTTTGGAAAAAGACGCTGACTCCTGACCAGGTTCAACTTCCGGATCCTCTTTTGAGGAAGGCAAAGGAGTTCGGCTTCTCCGACTATCAGCTGGGCCACCTCCTCGGGTTTGATGAAGCCATTCTCCGGGATAGGAGAAAGGAGAAGGGGGTTCTTCCCACTTACAAATTAGTGGATACCTGCGGGGCAGAGTTTGAAGCCTATACTCCTTATTACTATTCGACGTATGAAGCAGAAGACGAATCCAAAGTCTCTTCGAAAAAAAAGATCATGATTTTAGGAGGAGGTCCCAATCGAATCGGCCAGGGGATCGAATTCGACTACTGCTGTGTCCATGCCTCCTTCGCCTTAAAAGAATTGGATTATGAAACAATCATGGTGAACTCCAACCCGGAAACCGTCTCCACGGACTACGACACCTCTGACAAACTTTATTTCGAGCCCCTCACCTTCGAAGATGTCCTTCACATCGTCGATGCTGAAAAACCGGATGGAGTGATCGTCCAATTCGGAGGCCAAACCCCTCTCAATCTGGCAGTGCCTTTAGAGAGAGCGGGAGTGAAAATCGTTGGAACGAGTCCTGATAATATCGATCTGGCGGAAGATCGAAAACGCTTCAAAGCACTTCTCAAGAAGTTGCGTCTCATCCAGCCCTGGAATGGCACGGCCAATTCCGTGGAGGAGGCGAGAAGGGTTGCCGAAGAGATCGGCTACCCTGTCGTCGTGAGGCCCTCTTACGTGTTAGGAGGAAGGGCCATGGAGATTGTTTACGATGAGGAAGCCTTGGAAGGCTTCGCCCGCCGTGCCGTGGAGGCCTCTCCCGAACACCCGATTCTCATCGATAAATTTTTGGAGGACGCCATCGAGATTGATGTCGATGCGGTCGCTGACGGAGAAACCTGTGTCATCGCCGGGATCATGGAACATATCGAACAGGCCGGGATCCATTCCGGGGATAGCGCTTGTGTCACGCCTCCTTATTCTCTGAGCGATGATTTGATCGAAGGTCTGAAACGAAACACCTATGCCCTGGCCAAGGAGCTCCAGGTGGTCGGTTTAATGAATATTCAGTATGCGATCAAAAATGATACCATCTATGTCCTAGAGGTCAATCCAAGAGCCTCCAGAACGGTCCCGTTCATCAGCAAGGCGACCGGTGTTCCCTGGGCGAAGGTGGCTGCCAAGGTGATGGTGGGGATAAAGCTCGATGAGCTGGGGATTCGGGGAGAAGTTGAGATCCGCCATATCGCCGTAAAGGAATCCGTCTTCCCTTTCAACCGTTTCTACGGAGTCGATACCGTGCTGGGTCCAGAGATGAAATCCACCGGTGAAGTGATGGGGATTGATACCGATTTTGGAATGGCCTTTGCCAAATCTCAAATCGGCGCGGGGGTGAACATCCCCCTGACCGGGAAGGTCTTCATCAGCGTCATGAACAAGGATAAGCGCTCCATCGTCTTTCTCGCAAAGAAATTGGTCGACCTCGGATTTGAGATCGTAGCCACCAAAGGAACGGCTAAAGTCTTAACCAACAACGGCATTCCTGTCCAAACCGTTTTTAAGGTCGGAGAAGGAAGACCGGATATTGTTGATCAGATGAAAAATGGAGAGATCCACCTGGTCATCAATACTCCAAGCGGAAAGAAGCCCAAGACCGATGAAGTGGCCATTCGAAGTCAATCCGTGGCACATAACATCCCTTGCGTTACCACTCTCTCCGGTGCAGAGGCGGTCGTCAATGGCATTGAATCCTTGAGGAGAGGCATGTCGGTGAAATCGGTCCAGGAATACCATCAGAATATTTCGCCTTCTTCCCCCTCACTTCAAAAACCCCTGACTGTTCATCCGACGATCGCTTAAATTGAGGATCCTCTTATGGGAGTGCTGACAAGAGAAGAAATTCTGAAAGAGATCAGCCAGGGAACGGTCGAAATCGAACCCTTCGAGGAGGGCCAGGTCGGCCCGGGTTCGATTGATCTCCATTTGGGAAACGAGTTCAGGGTTTTTAAAAAACTGAGAAATGCCTGTGTTGTCGAAGATAACATTTCGATTGAAGACCTGACGGAACGTCTGGAGACAGACGAATCCTTCACCCTGATGCCCGGTGAAACAGTACTGGGGATTACCCATGAAAGGATTAAGTTGCCTGCCAATATCTGTGGCTGGCTTGAAGGAAGGAGCCGCTTTGCCCGAATGGGCCTGGTCATTCATATGACCGCAGGATTCGTTCAACCCGGGATTAATAATCGGCAGGTGCTTGAGATTGGAAACCTCGCGCCCTTTCCTCTCGTCCTCAAACCCGGAGTCCGGATCTGTCAGATCATCCTTGAGCGCACGGAGGGAAAAGCCTCATACCAGGGTAAATTCAAGAACCAAAACCGCTTATAAATACCCTCACTCTTTCCCTCTCCCCACTGGGGAGAGGGTGGGGTAAGGGGGGGCACTCATATCCAATTAGTTAGGGATTTGGAATGAACCGTTATTCCCTCGGGTCAATCGTTGGTATTTTGCTGTTATGGGAACTCCTCGTACGATGGCTAGAGATTCCAAAATTTCTCCTTCCCACACCAACGATGATCGTCTCTTATATCATCGCAACAATAGAACTCCTCGCCTCCCACACACTTTTGACCTTGCTTGAGGCAGGAATCGGCTTCATCGTCGGTTCCTTGTCCGCCATTGTGACTGCCATTCTTTTTCTCTGGTACCGGCCTTTGAAAGAGATGTTCTACCCGTATGCCGTGATCCTCAACAGCACTCCGATCGTTGCCATCGCTGCACCCATTGTAATCATCTTCGGAAGTGGCATGGGGTCCAAGGTCGTGACTGCCATCATCTGTGTTTTCTTCCCGGTCTTAGGACCAACCTTTAAAGCCCTGGCCTCAGTGGGTTCCACAGAGATGAAATGGATGGATTCTTATCATTCCTCCAGATGGCAAAAATTTTGGTATCTCGAATTTCCTTTGGCGCTTCCACAGATATTCGCCAGTTTTAAGGTCGCTTGGACGTTGGCCGTCATCGGCGCCGTTGGAGGGGGAGGTCTTCGGGGCCTATCGCGGATTGGGGTTTCTCATCGTCGATGCGATCTACATCATGGACACTCCCAGGGTGTTTGCCAGCATTATCGCCTATTCTCTGCTTGGACTTTCTTTTGTCGGGATGATCACCCTCGTTGAGAAAAGGACGATCGCCTGGCATATTTCTCAAGAGAGGAGGTGATTTTAAATCCAAAGTTATGAGTTCGGAGTCAACAGTTCGGAGTGAGAAAAATAAAAATCTCCGAACTGCGAACTAACAACCCCGAACTGATATGTAATCGAAGGAAGGAGGAGGGGTAAATATGAAAAGATTCTTATCATGCCTTATATTGTTGGCGGTTATGAGTCTGCCTTGTTACGCCATCGGTCAGGAGAAGGAGGCCGTTGTCCATGAGGCCTGGTTTGTTCATATGGAATCAGCAGGTGGCTGGGTGGCCATGGATAAGGGCTTTTACGGGAAGATGAAAGTGAGGGAGGTTCAGGGAGGACCCGGGATCTCTCCGGTCCAAAAGGTGGTTGCTTCGGTGAGGGCCGGGAACATCGCCTTTGGGAATGATTATCCTGAAAATATTATCCGGGCAAGAGAGAAGGAAGGAATCGATCTAGTTGCCGTGAGCGTCGATTTTCAAACCAGCGCGATGCGAATCATCAGTTGGAGGCCGATTAACTCCGCAAAAGACATTAAGGGAGACTTCGGCATCTGGATCGGTTATGATGCCAAAGCAAAATGTGCTGTCGGCAAGGGATGGGAAAAACAGTTTACCATTCAAAACCAGGGTGGGGACATCAAGCCCTGGCTGGCTAGGACCTGGCCCATTGCCTCGGCAATGACTTACAACGAATTGATCACGGCCCAGCGCGAGGCGAAAAAAATGGGGAAAACATTCTACACGATCGACTATAAAGACTTAGGGATTAACTGGATGGATAATGTTCTTTTCACGGCAGAAGAAATTCTCAAAGAATATCCGGACGTCGTTCAGGCAGTGGTGACAGGGAGATATAAAGGATTCCAATGGGCTCTCGACAATCCTAAAGAAACCTTTAACATTTTGAGAAAGATCAACGAGGGCCTCGACTTTGCGCATGAGATGGATGCTGTGGCTCCGATGAAGGCTTTGATGATCACCCCTGACACAAGGAAGAACGGTTTGGGTTACATTCTTCCGAAAAAATGGGAAAATGTGGCCAGGGATATGTTTAAGGTTGGGCTCTTGGAAAGGATGCCGGATGTGAAAAAAGTCTATACGGAGAAATTTCCGAGCGGGGTAGTTCCTAAATAGTTTACCAATCAAACGTGGGAACCCTGTAGCGTCGGCATTTGCTGCCGACGGGATTTCTCAATTCGCCCCCAGTAAATGGGGGGCTATAGTTTTAAACACAAAGCAGGAGACACTGAATGACAGACCGTACCTTTCTCGAAAACGTAGGAACCCCATACAGCATCAATGCGATTGGAAGTGCCAGGGCATGGGAGGTACATCATCTCCGAAATGACCGAACCATCCCGCCTTTGATTTATGTCGCCGAAAGCGATCCTGCTCAACAATTTCTGCTTGGAAGAGAGATCAGTGGCCGGACAAAATTCAATCTTATCCGTTACATGGCGAAATCCTTTGTTGAGTTATTCTTCGAAAAACTTAGTGGCAAAGAATTATGCCAATACATTATTCTCAGGGGCGCCTACCCTTTCGACCTCCAGTACGCGTTCGGCCACGCCCCACCCTATGACCGCCTGCTTCTTACAACCGGTTTCATCAAACTTCAGAGAGTGCTCAACCGGGAAGGCACGGATTGGGAGATTCGTGCAGAGAACCTCATCGGAGAATATCGGGGGGATACCTGGCTGATCCCCGATACGGCGATCGCCTCGGGCTCAACGATCGCTTACTTTTTAAGAAACGGTTTTGTCCACCATCGGCCAAAGCAGGTCTATGTGATTATGGCGTGTGGCAGCCTAGAGGGTATCCAGCGAATTTACCAGGAATGCCTGAAGAGGAAGGTGGAATTGATACCTGTCTTCTTTCAATGCATCTTTGAGGTTTCCAAGGTCGGAAACCTTCCACGACTTCCACTCACTGACCTCTCCGTGATCAGCCCCGGCTCCATTACGACGAAGGAACTTTATGAGAAAGCGCTTCGCCGGTACCAGGGCACCCGGATGTGCTGTGTCGGCGATATCGGGAAGAGCCTTGAGGATCCGGTAAACTATTCCATCCATACCCTCTGGGAAATGCAGGTCCTGGGTATGGATCCGAAAAAGGAGGATTGGAGTGCCTGGACAGTCGATATTCGGACTGAAGAAATGAAGAAGAAGATTGATGATTTTAATCCGTCTCTCAGTGAATATTTTAAGGAGGTATGGGAATAAAAAATCTCCTCTCTCCACGGGGAGAGGATGAAGGTGAGGGGGAAAAAGATTCTTACTCACCCTCACCCCCCACCCTCTCCCGTCCAAGGGAGAGGGAGATACAGGCTTGTTTGTTTCAAGAAATCCGGAAGAAAGAACCTTGATTCATTCTGACTCAACCCCACCGGTTGCCATCCGCTTAACCAATGTGAAAAAACATTTCAAAGACCGTGATGTGGAAGCTCTCGATGGCATCAACCTGGAGGTCGCTCAGGGCAAGTTCCTCTCCCTCATCGACCCATCGGGATCGGGAAAGAGCACGCTTCTTGAACTCTTGGGAGATATTGGCGATGAGGGCGGCCCTTCTGATGGAGAGATCCTCATCGAAGAAAAGACGCCTCAAGAACTGAGGCAAGCAAGGGGATATGGAATTGTCTCTCAAGACTCTACCCTCTTTCCCTGGTATCGAGTCTTTGAAAATTGCCTTTTGCCCTTTCGGATCGCGAAAACCAAGCTCCGGAAAAAAAAGCAAGTGAAGCGGATTGAATCGTTATTGAAGATGGTAGGCCTGGACAGAAAATTCTGGTCTTATTACCCCAAAGAACTCTCCGGAGGAATGCAACAGAGAGTGGCAATTGTCAGGGCCCTCGCGTTGGACCCTCCCCTTCTCTTAATGGATGAACCCTTTGGTGCTCTGGATGATCTGACTCGAAAATCGATGTAGGGGCTCTTGCTCGACATCTGGGCAAAAACAAGGAAAACCATCCTGATGGTGACCCACTCCATTTCCGAGGCCTGTTTCATGCCAGACCGCGTGGTTGTCCTCTCTCACCGCCCAGGCCGTATCATCCGCATTATCTCCATTCCGTTGGACAGACCCTGGGATCGATCCATGACAGAGACCAAGGCATTCGCTAGAATCTGCGGGATGGTGAGGGACGGATTAGGCTCTGGAGGAGGATTGGAAGGAGATACGTCGATTAAAGATTAAGATTTAGGAGTTTAGAGTTTACAATTCGATATGGAAGTCAGGGCTTGACCTTCAAGAAACTGTCAAGCCGGGCAACACTCCGTCCCTTTAGTGCTCTATTCCTCAATTTTAGAGAACCGCGTATATTACAAGCGCAAGTGACTCCGGCGACCCGCCCCGACTCCTTTGATCAATTCATTCTTTAGTGCACACGAGATAAATTGAGTATCGTCACTCCCTTTTCCTTGCCGTCTTCAAAAAGTCCAATTTTGGACGATGTGATCCCTGTCGACAAATAAAATGGTTAAGGCATACATATGGGCATCCTTCTTCGGATCAATGCCGCTCCCTCCAGAAAACATAAAATCGAGCCTGTCTGCATCAGCTTTTAGGAGTTTCATGTGAGGTTGATTTTGGAGCATGCAATAGTGAGTCATTGAAAGTTTCCCATTACCATCATGGTAAACTGAAATCATCTCTTCGGGAGTACCCGGGAAGAGCGTTTCAACAATTGCGCTAACCCCTGCTGTCAGACGATACTCCACCCTTATTGGTTGCCCCTCTTTTCCCATGTTCGAAGTCCCTTCCCATGCCCCAATAAGCCCTTTCATGCGCTCATACTCTTTGGAACCGGAGTATGGAGCTCCTCTCCCCCCCCCGCAAATGCCACAAACGAAGCAACAAATAGCAAGCATGTGAGAACAAGGAGTATAGATGGGATCCTTTTCATTCTTATCCCTCATTTATCCCTTAGTTTTGCTGTATTTCAACACTATCTGGAATCCCTCTATGATAGGAATAATCATCCATGGAATAAAATCAAAGGAAGCAAGAGGAAAAGACCGCATAGAAAGCGGAACTTCCCTCATTGTGGACGAAGCACCTCCCTCTCCTGAAGAGTACTTCCGAGACTGTCGAAAAAGATGAATTTGTAAATCGGGTTCTTTCGCATAACCTGCTTTTTTAGTTTATCTCATTGGGTCAGGTGAATTTAACTTCAGTAGGACGGATAAGGCGGCTTTTTGACCAAATTC
>DATHCH010000113.1:0-25468 GCA_035319625.1 Thermodesulfobacteriota bacterium | reverse complement strand
GATATCGTTCTGGATCGTTCCCTGGAGGGCTCCGCTTTTCACCCCCTGTTTTTCCGCGACGGCGATATACATCGTCAAAAGGATGGCAGCAGTGGAGTTGATGGTCATGGAAGTGGAGACTTTATCGAGTGGGATGCCATCAAAAAGGATTTCCATATCTTTCAGGGTGTCGATGGCAACGCCAACCTTCCCCACTTCCCCGGCAGACAAAGGATGGTCCGAATCGTAGCCAATCTGCGTTGGAAGATCGAAGGCAACGCTTAAACCGGTTTGCCCGTGCTCCAGGAGATATTTGTATCGCTTATTCGTTTCCTCTGGTGTTGCAAATCCGGCGTACTGGCGCATGGTCCAGAAACGGCCCCGGTACATGGTAGGCTGGACTCCGCGGGTGAATGGAAACTCTCCAGGAAACCCCAGATTGTCACAGTAATCTAAGTCGGCAGTATCCACGGAAGTATAGAGGCGTTTTAATTCAATATGGGAAGTGGTCTTAAACGTAGGTTGCCGCTCAGGAGACTTGGACAGGGCTTTCTTGAGCGTTGATGTCTCCCACCTCTCAAATTCATGTCGAACGTTTTTAGACATATTCACTCCATCATCCGAAAGTGGACGGCAGAGAGTAGAGCGTGGTTGCTAACAATTTGTTTAAGTTTCCACTTTCCACATTCTACCTTCCACCTTCGTTTTACAGCGGTATATTTCCGTGTTTCCGCCAGGGATTGGTATCGACTTTCGTCTTCAAAATGTCCAAAGCCTGGATGATCTTCGGACGGGTTTCCTCGGGTTCGATGATCTCGTCCACGTACCCAAGCTCAGCGGCCTTATAAGGACTGGCAAATTTCTCATGATATTCAGCAACCAGTCGCTGCCGCGCTTCCTTGGGGTCTTTCCCCTCCTTGATTTCGTTTCGGAAGATGATATTAACCGCTCCCTCTGCACCCATGACCGCGATTTCCGCGGTGGGGTAACAGTAATTGATATCTCCTCGGATATGCTTACTTGACATCACATCATAAGCTCCCCCATAGCCCTTACGAGTGATGATCGTAATTTTCGGGACGGTTGCTTCGCAGAATGCGTAAAGGAGTTTAGATCCGTGTCGGATGATTCCTCGCTCCTCCATGTCCATTCCTGGAAGAAACCCCGGGACATCGACGAAAGTGACAATGGGAATGTTGAAACAGTCACAGAAACGAACAAATCGGCCGGCTTTTACTGAAGAATCGGGGTCAAGGGATCCGGCCAGCCAATTAGGTTGGTTGGCCACAACCCCTACGGGCATTCCGTGGTAACGGGCAAAACCTACGATGATGTTCTTGGCCCATTCTTTCTGGACCTCGAGAAAGTAACCATTATCCACGGTGGGCAGGATCACTTTTTTCATGTCGTATACTTTTTTGGAATCTTCCGGGACGGCAGTCTTTAACGATTCTTCCATTCGACCGGGATCATCCGTGCTCTCCACGACCGGCGGCTTCTCCCGGTTGTTCTGGGGAAAAAACCGCATCAACTCCTTGATGAGGCGGATGGTATCCTGGTCATTCTCGCCCGCAAAATGGGCGACGCCGCTCTTTTCCATATGAACCTTTGCTCCGCCTAAAACCTCAGAGGTGATTGGCTTTCCGTCCGGAGTCTCTGTCTTCCCCAGGGCCGCCCGTATGACATCCGGGCCGGTGATGTGCATATAGCTTGTATTCTTGGTCATTAAGATGAAGTCTGTCATAGCAGGGGAATAAACCGCGCCCCCTGCACAGGGTCCCATGACGGCAGAGATCTGCGGGATGACACCGGAGGAAAGGACATTTCTGAGGAAAATATAAGCATAGCCCGCAAGGCTCTCCACGCCTTCTTGAATTCTTGCGCCCCCGGAATCATTTAAACCGATCACCGGGGCTCCTGTCTTCATGGCCAGATCCATTAACTTACAAATCTTTTCCGCAAACGCCATCCCCAAGGCACCGCCGAATACGGTAAAATCCTGCGAAAAGACGAAAGCCAGACGGCCCTCGATCTTTCCGTAACCCGTAACCACACCGTCCCCGAAAAACTTCTTCTTCTCCATCCCAAAATCGGTACAGCGATGAGTTACAAAACGGTCCAGTTCAACAAACGTTCCAGGATCGAGGAGGAGGTCAATCCTTTCTCGGGCAGTCAGTTTACCATAGCGATGTTGTTTATCGATTCTTTCCTGGCCTCCACCCAACAAAGCTTCAGCTCTTCTTTTTTCAAGCTCCTTTCGGATTGCATCGATCGATCTCATGAAGGTTTCCCCCTTCTACAGTTAGGAAATTTCCAAATCCCAAGCACCAAATCCCAAATAAATTACAAGCTCCAATTTCTAAGACCAAAACGTTTAGCGTTCCGTTATCCCCCTATGCCCTGGCGGGAGAGGGCAGGGTGAGGGGAACAGTCAATATCCACCCCCACCTCGATCCTCCCCCATCCAGGGGGAGGATGATTATGGTTAGTCTTTATGGCCTGCGGTGAGGAAGTCCTCGTGCAAAATCTATTTGTTATTTGAAATTTGGGTTTTGGGATTTAACTCCTCCGATATTATTTTTTCCGCCACGGAGTAGGGATCAGTCCGGCGATGCATTAAGTCATCGATGATCTTGTTCCATTCCCCCGCTTTTTCGATTTTCTCGATATAATGGGATGTGGCTTCTGTCTTAAGGATTTCCAAAAAGGTCGTCTTGGCCCTTTCTCTTAGCTTCTTCTCAAAGCCCTGGCCCTGGTCCAAAGCTTGCTTATGCCTATAGATCCCGTAAACCAGTTCAAAGATCCCTTTCCCCAAAGTTGCCTCTGTTTTAAAAATGAGAGGTTCCCAGCCGTCCTCTCTTTTTCGGCCTATTTCGAGAACCATCCGGAGATCTCGTTCCACCTTATCCGCGCCGTCGCGGTCACATTTGTTGACAACAAAGAGGTCTCCGATTTCTATGATTCCAGCTTTAATCGCCTGTATATCATCTCCTGATCCCGGGACGAGGACGACAATGGAGGTGTGGGCCGTGTTGACAATCTCCACCTCATCCTGCCCCACGCCCACTGTTTCTACCAGGATGATATCCTTTCCCATTGCATCCATCACGTTGATGATATCCTGGGTCGAGCGGGAAAGGCCACCGAGACATCCTCGGGTCGCCAAGGAGCGAATGAATACGCCTTCGTCTGTCGCGTGACGTTGCATTCGAATTCGATCCCCTAAGATCGCCCCTCCCGAGAAGGGACTACTGGGATCGACAGCCACAATTCCAACGCTTTTCCCCTCCTTCCGGAGGATGTCTACCATTTTATCGACAATCGTGGACTTGCCGGAACCCGGTGGACCGGTTATCCCGACGACGTAGGCTCTTCCCGTTTTAGGATAGAGCTCTTTTAATGACTCCACGGCGCTGGGGATGCGATCGTCAATATCCCTCATCAGCCTGGAAGCGGCCCGGATGTCCCCCTCCAAAATCCGTTTTGCCAAGCTCATAATGTCAACAAGATACCAAAGTTATCGAGAAGAGGCAATAGATGAGTTAAGGGTGATGAACTCAGATGATAAGTTTAGAGTTAAGAGGTCAGAGTTTAGAATTAGGAGTTTGGAACTAAGAGTTAACAATTGAAATTCATAATTCCTAACTCAAAACTCTCAACTTATAACTCTATAAAGTTCTGCCAGGAACCCCGATGTGTCGGGCGATGACGATCCTCTGGACCTCGGAGGTTCCCTCTCCGATATCCAGGAGCTTTTGGTTTCGATAATGGCGTTCGACGGCATATTCCTTCATCAGGCCGTATCCGCCGTGAAGCTGGACTGCCTGGTTGGCCACGCGGTGATACATTTCGGAGCAGAACATCTTTGCCATGGCGGCTTCTTTGGAGAAGGGACGGTGCTGCTCGCATAACCAGCAGGCTTTATAGAGCAAGAGCCTTGCCATCTCGATCTCTGTTGCCATGTCTGCAAATTTGAAGGCATTGACCTGGAATGAGGCTATCGGCCTTCCGAATTGTTCCCGCCGCTTCGCGTATTTAAGCGCCAGCTCAAAGGCCCCCTGTGCGCCTCCTAAACCCATGGCCGCAATGCTGAGCCTTCCCCCATCCAAAGTGGCGAGCATCTGATGGAGCCCATCGCCGCGCTTGCCGAGAAGATTTTCCTTAGGCACCTTACAATCCGTGAAGTAGAGCTCCCCGGTGTTAGAAGCTCTCCAAACCATCTTCCCGTGCATCGTTTCTGCGGTGAAACCGGGGGTTCCGTTTGGGACTAAGATACAGGAGAGCTCATTTCTTCCATCAGCCCGCTTTCCGGTTATCGCCTGAACCACGCAGACCTTACTGATGTCCGTCGTGGAGTTGCTGATGAAGATCTTTGAACCATTGATCACCCAATGATTTCTCTCCGAGTTTGCTGTCGTTCTTGAGGCACCCGCATCAGAACCGGCGTTTGGCTCTGTCAGCCCAAAAGAGGAAAGTGCCTCCCCTTTGCAGAGGTCGGGCAGCCATTCCTTTTTCTGGTTTTCATTTCCATAGTAATAAATGGGCGCAATTCCCAAAGAGTTGCCGGCCGCGAGCGTTGCGGCTTGAGAGCCATCGACACGTGCGATCTCCTCAACAGCGATGATGTAGAAGAGATAACCGAGATCGCCTCCGCCATATTCCTCGGAAACGAAGAGGCCAAAAAGGCCGAGTTCCCCCATCCGCTTTGTCAAGGCATAGGAGAATTCCTCTTTGTCGTCAAGCTCCTGGGCAATAGGGGCGATCTCCTTTTCCGCAAAGGTTCTCACCATGTTTCTCAAAATCTGTTGCTGGTCCGTCAAATCGAAATTGAGCGCCATGCAGACCTCCCCCCAAAAAGGGTTCAAGGGGTCGAGGGTTCTTGGGTTCCAGTGTCGATGCTGTTAAGGATTCTTGCTGTTTTCCATATAGTTCACTTGAACCCTTGAATCCTTGAATCCTAGAACCCTTAAATTTGTTCTTTGTAGGGAACCCAGTAGTAGTCGAGCACTGTATTCGTAGGGTTTTTCGTCCTGAATTCAGCCTTGACCTTCATCCCGATATAGGGTTTACCGTACAGCAAATAACTCTTGGGGATTGTAGCCAAGCCCGGGATTTCTACGTCGACTTGCCAATAAGGAGTAGAAAGCTCAATGCCCGTGCCGGCATAAACCACTTCAGTAAACGTATAGATCTTTCCCATGACGGGGTTAGGTAAAGTCTTCCAGACCATTTCCGTATGGCAATCCGGACAATGCGCGCGGGGCGGAATCCAAAGGCGGTTTTCGGGACAGCCTTTGTTTGGACAAAGCGTTGCCCGCAATTCTCCCCTCCTGAGACCTTCAAAAAAAGGAGATAGCATGCCATAGGTGTGGATATGGGTAATGGATCGAGGCCATTCGATCACGGTGGCGGGCTTGGCTTGACGGATCTTGGTAGCTCGACCAATAAACTTTGTTTCTTTTCTCTTTTTAAGCTTGGCGTTCTTCTGAGCCCGAATGTTCTTCTTGAGCTGGCCTTTCTTCTTTGCTGCCGTTATCTTCTTCACCATGGGGACGTTCCTCCTTTACCCTATTAGAAATAGTGCCCTGCTATTCCGCAGCAGAGTTACAACTTTGAATCACCCCGGGTGGGTCGATGCAACCTGGAATTTCTAACGGGGTTTACTCCGTAGTGCTTGGCGTTTCATTCCTCTCGAACCCTGTCTATTGCGCATGGGGTTACCAGCCCTTTCTAAGAATGCCCACCGTGACATGGGAGCCGACGCCTGCATGGGAGACCCACAAGGCTTGTTTACTATCTTTAGGAATCTGCAAGCTCTGCCAATCCTTGGGCTTCTCTTTTCCCCACTTCTTCCAGGTTTTGGGATCACCATGAAATTTGTCGTACTTTTGCTGTAACTGCCACAGACACTCAGCGGCCTGGAAGATACCCGTTGCCCCTACAGCGTGCATTGTTCCAATCAATCCACCTGAGAGGTTGGAAGGACATTTCCCGGGTTTCCCCGTATTCGGATTGATGTAATAAGCATCACCGGACTCAATATAGTCTTGCTCCTGGCCGTAGGGTCTAAGACCGATATCCCCGTAAGTCTGCAGATCACTGATGGTGAACGCATCGTGAAGCTCGACAAGGTCCAGGTCCTCGACAGGATCTTGAATCCCAGCCATACGATAGGCCAGCCAGGCTGCGAATCGGGATGCTAAGAAACTCTCAAATCCTGGATAACGGGCCCCCTCTTTACCATAGAGATCTTTGTACATATCCGGAGTTTCATGAGGAAGTAGCGGCACTTCCATGTGCCGGCGGTCAGCCACTCGTAAGGTATGACTGCCACCGCAGATAAACAGCTCGCAGGGGTGGTCGGTCAACTTGTGAGCCGTTTCCTCATCGCAAAGCAGAACGCATGCCGCCCCGACACTCATGGCGCAACATTCGAGAAACCGTAGCGGATAGGCAGACATGGGGCTAGCCAAGACTTCGTTGACTGTATATTTCCCCGGCTGTTGCGCATAAGGAGAAGAACAAGCGTAGAGGTGGTTTTTAACAGCGATTTTTGCCCGTGTGATTTCGGATACATTAAAAGACTGGGCGAAGCGGTTCGCCATGGGAGCGTAATAGGACGAATAGATCCGACCGAGCCGGGTTTCGAAATCCTTACAGGCCGCTGTAGAGATATAGAAGTTACCGGTACGAGTATCTACTTCGTCCATGCGCTCCCATCCAGCCGCCAAGGCAACATTGGCGTAACCCGAAGCCACTGCCATAGCAGCAGCGAGGACGGCTGAACCTCCGGTGGCCCCTCCTGTTTTAATCCCCACATTATAAAGTGGGTCTAGCCCCAGATAGTCATGGACCTTAGCTTGGCAGAGCAATTGATCCTGAAAATGGTCGGCAAACTCGCCGTATGTGGCAAAGTTGATGAGTCCCTTCGCTCCCAGGGGGTCCATTTTCAAGTCATTGTCCTCTAACATATTCCTAAAAGCGATCATGACCAGTTCTTCCAGCTTATATTCTGGAAAATATTTCTTATAGGCTGTTGTCCCTCCGGCCACGACAAAGACTTTCCGATTCCATTTTGGGATCCTTAAATTCCCCTCTTTAAATGTTATCATTCTTGCTCCTCCTCAATCTGAAATTTGGACCTTTGCTTGCCTCTTAACCCCCTCGATTCCCCCCTTAAGCTAAGGGAGGATGAAGGCGGATTATTTTCTCGGTTTTACATTTTTCCTAACCCAGCTTACAGCCTCCTCGATAGATGTCCCGGGAGTGAAGATGGCTTTTACTCCGGCTTGTATGAGGGGGGGGATGTCCTCCTCGGGAACAATTCCTCCTCCAAAGACAATGATGTCGTCCGCCCCTTTTTCCTTCAGAAGTTTAATCACCGTCGGGAAAAGATAATCATGAGCCCCGGCCAGGCTCGACAATCCAATGGCATCAACATCTTCCTGAATCGCAGCCGCGACAATCTGCTCGGGCGTCTGGTGGAGTCCCGTATAGATGACTTCAAAACCAGCGTCTCTAAATCCCCTTGCAATGACTTTTGCTCCTCGATCATGCCCGTCCAGGCCCGGTTTTGCAATCAGAATTCGAATCTTCCGTTCTACGCTCATCCTAAGTCCTTGTCAGTTCGCAAATGCGGATCTCGGATTGCGGATTTCGGACCCCCTCACCCCACCCTGTTAAAAATATCCCGGATCTGTGTATGTCCCAAAAACATCTCTCCACACGTCACAGATCTCCTGGATGGTGGCGTACTCCCTCACCGCATTGATGATGTGAGGCATGAGATTTTCCACGTTTTGAGAGGCCTTCCGAATTTCATGGAGGTGTTCTTTGACTTTTCGATTGTCTCGAGACTGTTTCACCTCGCGAAGCCGTCTCAACTGCCTCTCCTCAATCTCCGGTTTCATCCTCCAGATCGGAATCGGTGGATGGTCTGTCACATACTTATTGACCCCAACGATCGTCTTCTCTCCCGAGTCACCCTGTCTCTGGAATTTATAAGCAGACTCAGCGATCTCGGATTGAGGATACCCTCTCTCAATGGCCGCTACCATTCCTCCCTTTTCATCGATTATTCGGATATACTCCCAGGCTTCTTCCTCAATTCGGCTCGTCAGGGCCTCGATAAAATAAGAGCCCCCGAGAGGGTCGATGGTGTTCGTTACACCCGTTTCCTCCGCCAGGATCTGTTGCGTCCGCAGGGCGATCGTCGCCGCTTCCTCTGTCGGGATGGCATAGGTTTCGTCCAGGGAGTTCGTGTGAAGCGACTGGGTTCCTCCTAAGACGGCTGCCAACGCCTCGCAAACGGTCCGGACGACATTGTTATTCGGTTGCTGCGCGGTCAGCGAACAGCCCGCCGTTTGGGTGTGAAAGCGAAGCATCCAGGAGCGCGGGTTCGTTGCCAGGAAACGCTCCCTCATGATCTTGGCCCACATTCTTCGAGCTGCTCTGAACTTGGCTATTTCTTCAAAGAAATCGATATGGGCGTCGAAGAAGAAGGAAAGCCTGGGGGCAAACTCGTCGACGTTGAGCCCTCTTTCGATCGCGGCTTCAACGTATGCAATTCCATCCGCCAGGGTGAAGGCAAGCTCTTGGACGGCCGTCGCTCCTGCTTCACGGATGTGATAGCCGCTGATACTGATCGTGTTCCAACGAGGGACTTCTTTTGTACAATATTCGATGGTATCCACGATGATCCGAAGGGATGGCGTGGGAGGGAGCATAAAGGTCTTTTGAGCGATGAATTCCTTGAGCATATCATTCTGGATCGTTCCCCCAATCTCTTTCTTACTGACCCCTTGCTTCTCCGCCATCACAATATACATGGCCAGTAGGATGGAGGCGGGCGGATTGATGGTCATGGAGGTTGTGACCTTATCCAGGGGAATACCGTTGAACAGAATTTCCATATCTTTGAGGGTATCGACCGCCACACCGCACTTCCCAATTTCACCTCTCGACATTGGAGAATCACTGTCATAGCCCATCAGGGTAGGGTAGTGAAAGGCGATGGAGAGACCGGTTTCACCGTGAGCCAGCAGGTAATGGAACCGTTCGTTTGTTTCCTCCGGACCTCCGAGGCCGGAGAACATGCGCATGGTCCAGAGCCTTCCTCGATACATGGAAGATTGAACTCCTCGGGTGAAAGGGTAGACACCCGGAAAACCGATGTCTCTGGAATAGTCGATGTCTCTTATATCTTCCGGTGTGTAGAGACCCTTGATCTCCAAATCGGAAACAGTGGAGAAGCGGGGGGGGCGCTCAGGGGTTTCAGAGAGGAGTTTTGACATATCCCCGATCCATCTTCCCTTATCCTGTTCAATCCTCTTAAGTTTATCTTTTTTTGACACTCCGTTTACCCCTTTAATCCGTTATGCGTGATTCGTGCATCGTGGCTCGTCACTTTCTATTCCACTTATTCCGAGTGTTATGTTTTTCCCATTTTTCTATTACGGATCACCAATCACGAGTCACCAACACGAAGTTAGATTTCAATGCCCTTTCGAGCTTGAACTCCGCCCTTAAAGTAGTGCTTTCGCTCCACCATTTCTGTAACAAGATCAGCCCGGTCCATCACCTCTGGCCGGGCGTTTCTTCCTGTCAGAATGAGTTCAACTCCGCTGGGCTTGGTATCAAGAACGTGAAGAAAATCAGTGAGAGGGATCAATCCATAGTCGATGGCGACATTGATTTCGTCGAGGATAATGATGTCATATTCTTCGCCGGCGATAGCCTTTTTGGCTATGGCAAATCCATCCTGAACTAATTTAATGTCAACGGGATCTGGATTCGTTTTTGAAACAAAAGTCTCCCGCCCCATTTGCTTGATCGTCAGGTATGGGGAGAGCTTTTTGTAGGACTCGAATTCACCGTAGCGGATATTTCCTTTCATAAACTGGATGACCAAGACCTTCAGTCCATGACCAACGGCCCGAAGGGCAAGTCCTAATGCAGCAGTGGTCTTGCCCTTTCCATCCCCGGTGTAGACCTGGATCAGACCCTTTTCCATGAGAGCGACGAATGATGAACGGTGGATTCCCGACTCTGTATGCAACGGTTTCAAACCGTTCCATACCAGACCCGAGCTAACAGACTTCTTTGATTTCGGCGATGATCTGCTCGGTCTTGAAACCCCTCAGACTGATGGCACCTGAGGGGCAAGTGGCATTGCAGGCCCCGCATCCCTTGCAGAGCGCTTCGTTAACGGTCATCACTTTTCGGTAAGGATCCATCTTCAGGGCCCTGAATTCACAGATCTGTTCACAGAGGCCGCAGCCAGCACAGAAGGAGACGTCCACCACAGAAGTGATGGGCTCGATCTTGACTCTTCCCGCAAAGAGAGGAATGGTTGCACGAGAGGCTGTCCCATGGGCTTGTGATAGGGTATCGGCAATATCTTTTGGTCCTTGGCAGGTTCCAGCCAAAAAGATTCCATCCGTGGCCGTGTCAAGGGGCCTTAACTTGGGATGGGCTTCTAAATAGAAACGATCCGGACTTTGGGAAAGTTTAAGAAGACTGCGGACGCTATTGGCATCCTTTCGCTGTGTGAGGCCTGTGGCCAAGACAACCAGGTCCGCCTCTTCCTCATAGGGCTCCCCTAAGAGCTCGTCGTCTGCCTTGACGATCAATTTCCCGGATCGTTGATAAATCTCAGATGGGGTTCCCTTCCTGTAGAGAACTCCTTTTTTCTGGACCTGCTCATAGAACTGTTCGTATCCTTTTCCGAAAGCTCTGATGTCGATATAGCAAACGGTGACCCGCGCATCAGGGATTCGATCCTTGACGAGAGAGGCTTGTTTGGCTGTAAACATGCAACAGACTCTGGAGCAGTACTCATTGCCCACCGTCTTATCTCTCGACCCAACGCATTGGATGAATACGATATTTTTCGGCTCCTTGCGGTTGATCTCAATTTTCCCTTGAGTGGGACCGCTTCCAGAAAGCAGCCTTTCAAATTCAAGGCCAGTCATCACATTTTTATAAAGCCCATATCCAAACTCAGGTTTTAGTCCGGGATCGAAGGGGTCATAACCCGTGGCCACGATGATCGTCCCGATATCGAACTGGCGTTCCACCCCTACCTGTTCAAACTCAACCGCTCCCTCCGGGCAAACCTCTCGGCACTTGCCGCATTCTCCCTTCTGGAGGAAGAGGCAATTCTGTGAATCGATGGTATAAGTGAAGGGCACGGCAAGAGGGGAGGGGAGATAGATCGCTTTTCTCTCGGCCAGTCCCATATTGAATTCACTCGGAACCCTGACTGGACAGACGTCTTCGCATTTCTTGCATCGGGTGCATTTTTCCGGATTGATGTATCTGGGGGTCTGCCTCACCTTGACCTTAAAATTGCCCACAAATCCTTCCACCTCTTCCGCTTCACTCTGGGTGAGAACGTGAATGAGGGGATGGTTTCCAACTTCTTTCAGTCTCGGAGAGAGGATGGTCGAGGTCTCCTCCAGATTGGGGAAAGTTCGATCCAATTGCGCGAGATGACCTCCCAGGGTCGGTGATTTTTCCACCAGATAGACTTCAAAGCCTGAATGGGCGATATCGAGGCTGGCCTGAATTCCGGCAATGCCGCCACCAATAACTAACACAGAAGGAGTGACTCCCACTTCCTTCTCATCCAAGGCTTCGTCGAGGGAGACTTTGGCAACAGCGGCAGCGATCAGATCCATCGCCTTCTTCGTGGCATCCTCTTTGCTCGCATGAACCCAGGAACACTGCTCACGGATGTTGGCCATTTCAAAAAAGTAGGGATTGAGCCCGGCGGAGTGAATGGCTTTACGGTAAGTCGGTTCGTGCATCCGGGGTGAGCAAGCGGCCACGACCACCCGATCAATGCAGTTGTTTCGGATATCGTTCTTGATCAGATCCTGGCCGGGATCAGAGCACATATACTGATAGTTTCTGGCGACAGCGACATGGGGGAGGGTCTGGGCAAAGGCCCTAACCTTTTCAATATCTACTGTCGCAGCAATGTTGATACCACAATGACAGATATAAACGCCGATTTTCATAGTTACCCTCAACTCTCCACCTTCGACTCACCGCTTTCGGATTTTCTTCCTATCGCGACAAAGGCACAGGCCATCGAAGCCGCGCCACTGGCCTGGGCTACGGTGTCCGGAATATCTTTAGGCCCTTGGCAGCACCCTGCAAGGAAGATCCCATCCACTCCCGTCACAATTGGATCGAGCCCTGGAGCCTCTGCATAAAATCGGTCAGAAGATTTCTCCAACTTGAGGATGTCTTTTAGAAGATCATCCTCCTTTCGGGGGACGAGTCCTGAAGCCAAAACGACCAGGTCTGCTTCTAATTCAAAGGGTTCTCCTAAGAGGGTATCCTCCGCCCTGACCACCAGCTTGCCATTTCTTCGATAGACCTCGGAGGGATTTCCCCGTCTGTAGACAATCCTCTCCTTTTGGACCCGCTCGTAGAATTCCTCAAATCCTTTTCCAAAGGCCCTCACATCCATGTAAAGGACGGTGATATTGGCATCGGGAACCTTATCCCTGAGAAGATGGGCTTGCTTGGCCGTATACATGCAGCAGACCCTTGAGCAATATTCATTGTCGGCCGATTTATCCCTCGACCCCACGCAATGAATAAAAACTACATCTTTAGGCTTTTTCCCCTGGATGATGATTTCACCTTTGGTTGGGCCGGAGGCAGAACAGAGCCTCTCTATTTCAAGACCATGAAGGACGTTGGGATAGGTCCCGTATCCAAATTCGGGCTTCAGTTTTGGGTTAAAGGGATCGAAACCGGTTGCGACGATAATGGATCCCACATGAAGTTCAACGATTTCTTCTTTCATTCCATAATTAATCGCTTTGGGCTGGCAGGCCTTGGCACACTCTCCGCAATCCGAACATCCTGCACAATTGAGACAACGTTTTGCCTCCTCCATCGCCTCTTCCGTAGTGAGGGCGACGACGACGGGTTTCACCATATCGGGCAGGACTTCTCGTTCCATCCTTTTTGAATAGGGAAGAAGACTTCTCAAAGGTGAAATCTGTGTCCCTTCGGATCCCCTTTCTTGAAGAAGGTCTTCTCCGCGAAGGTATCGGTCAATCGAAAGAGCCGCTTTGCTTCCATGGGCCATCGATTCAATAATGGTCCCGGGCCCGGTCACCATATCTCCGCCCGCGAAGATTCCTTTCACGCTGGTTTCCAGAGAAATGGGATTGACCTGAATCGTTCCCCTTCTCGTCTTCTTCAAGCCTTTAAAAGCGCGCAGGATAGGTTCTGCTCCAGTGATACCCCCGGCGATAAAGATCGCATCATACGATTGAGTCAGCGTCTCCGGGGAGATGTCCTTTCCCACCTGGGTATTGCATTTGACCTCTATTCCCATCTTACCGATCACAGAGAGGTCCTTTTCCACCACCTGCCTCGGAAGACGATAGGAAGGGAAACCATGAGTGAGAAGACCGCCCAGCTCACCTTTGGATTCAAAAAGAGCCACGCTGTAGCCCATTTTTCTCAGATCGTATGCGGCGGTGAGTCCCGATGGGCCTCCGCCCACGATCGCTATCTTCTTTCCTTTTTCTTCGGGAGGCGTAAATTCAAACTCAGGTTCTTCAACGTGATCGACGAGGAACCTCTTGAGATGACAGATGGAGATCGGGCGGTCCCTTTCAATTCGCTTACACTCCATTTCACATGGGTGAGCGCAGGCATACGCCAAAATTCCAGGGAAGGGGAGTTTCTCCCTCACCAGTGCAAGGGCCTCTTTGAACTTACCTTGGGAAATCAGGGCCACATACCCGTGGGAATTGCAGTGAAGGGGGCAGGTGGCCGTGCAAGGAGAAGTTCCCCGGCGATCCATCGTATATTTAAGAGGAACGGCCTGGGGGAAGGAGATATAGATGGCCTTCCTATTTCCCAGCCCCATGTCAAATTCGTTGGGGAGGGTGACGGGACATTGAGCTGCGCAGTCACCACAACCCGTACATTTGGTGACATCGACAAAACGGGGTTTCTTTCTGACCGTGACCTTGAAATTTCCGGCTTTTCCTTCAACCCGAACGATCTCCGAGTAGGTGAGAAGATTAATGTTAGGATGATTCGCCGTATCAACCATTTTAGGCGTGCTGATGCAAGCAGAGCAATCAAGGGTGGGGAAGGTCTTATCCAGCTGGGCCATATGGCCCCCAACGCAAGTGTCCTTCTCCACTAAATGGACCTTAAATCCCTTGTCCCCGATATCCAGGGCAGCTTGCATCCCTGCGATGCCAGCCCCGATTACCAGAATCTCTGGAATCACTTCTTTGATTTCTTCGCTCTTCATAATAATACTTTCTTTTCCGTGAATCGTGATTTGTGAGTCGTAATTCGAAACCTTTTTTGAGGTTTAGAGTTCACCAACACCCATCACGAGTCACCATATTTATTTCAGCTTCCCAATCAAGGCGGAAGCGATCGTGTTCTTCTGGATCTCTTTCGTACCCTCATAGATTTCTGTGATCTTCGCATCCCGATAGAACCGCTCGACTTCGTATTCTGTAATGTAGCCATAGCCTCCGAAAATCTGGATAGCTTCGTCCGCGACCTCTACCGCTGTCTTTCCGGCAAACATCTTGGCCATAGAGGTTAACTTCGGGTCGATCCTTTTCTGGTCATAGTTCCAGGCGGCCTTGTAGACGAGGAGCCTGGCGGTCTCAATCTTGGTTGCCATATCCGCCAGTTTGTGCTGGGTGATCTGGAAATCGGCCAGTTTCCTTCCGAATTGCTCTCTCTGCTTCGCATAGTCCAGAGCCCGGTCAAAAGCCCCCTGGGCGATGCCAAGGGCCTGAGCAGCGATCTCAATCCTGCTTTCATCGAAAAATTCAAGCACCTGATAGAACCCCTTATTTTCTTCACCAAGAAGATGGGTTAAGGGAACTCTGACATCATTGAAGGAGAGCTCGACCGTCGATGTCATTCGGATGCCCATCTTGGGCATGATCTCAGTCGCCTCCAACCCCTTTGTCGCTTTCTCAACGAGGATCGTGCATTGACCGCGATACGGAGGCTTCGCGCCGGGATCGGTCTGGCAGAGAACAACGAAGAAGTCTGCGAGCGTTCCGTTGGTGATGAATGTCTTCGTCCCGTTGATCACAAACGAATCACCCTGTTTCAACGCTGTGGTAGCCATCAGGGTGATATCGCTCCCGTGATCGGGCTCCGTATAGGCGCCGGCAGAGATGAATTCTCCTTTCGTCACCGGGATAAGATATTTCTTCTTCTGCTCATAGGTTCCGAAACGGAGGACCACCTCGGAAGAGAAATCAGCGAGGCTCAAAGCAATACCGACTCCGGAGTCTTTGCGGCAGAGTTCTTCAACGATCAGGACGTTTTCACTGATGCCATAACCCTGGCCCCCGTACTCCTCCGGGAAGTGAATGCCTACGAACCCCAATTTGCAGGCCTTCTTCCAGAGTTCCCTGGGGAAGGTATGGTTTTGCTCCCACTCCAGGATTTTCTGCTTGTCGAACTCTCCCTCGGCGAACTCCCTGGCAGCCTTCTGAATGTCTTTCTGCTCTCCGCTTAATTCAAAATTCATCTTCCCTCTTTTAATAATAACTTACCATCATGCATAATGGAAACCGTATCGTTCATCGTTTATGGTTCAGGGTTCATCGTTCTTACTTAACTCTTTTTCAGTTCCTTGAGCTTTTCTTTCAAAACGGGGACAAACTTGAACAGGTCTGCCACAATACCGTAATTGGCAACGCTAAAGATAGGGGCTTTTGGATCTTTATTAATCGCGATCACCGTCCCTGCGCCTTTCATCCCCGCCACATGCTGAAACGCACCGCTAATCCCGATCGCAACGTAAACTTTCGGTTTCACGGTTTTGCCTGACGTTCCTACCTGGCGGTCTTTGGGCAGCCACTTCTTATCCACAACAGGTCTGGAACAGGAGAGCGCCCCTCCCAGCATGTCGGCCAACTCTTTGACAAGCGGTATGTTCTCTGCTTCTTTAATTCCTCTTCCTACAGAGACCAGGACATCGGCCTGAGTAATATCCACTTCACCCACTGCGGCTTCCACGTACTGGAGGAAGCGCTTGGCCAGACCTTCGTCCGTCAATGGAGAGGGGATGGAAACGATTTCACCTGGAAGAGCTTCCTTTTCCACCACGGGAAAGCCGCCGGAACGAAGGGTAATCATATAGGGTCCGTTTTTCCGGAAGGAAACGGCGGCGTTGACCTTTCCTCCATAAAGTTGACGAGTAAGCGCAAAGCTCTCTCCGGCCACATCGACCCCGATACAGTCTGTGGCAAGTGGCATCTTGAGCTGTACTGCCAGTGCCGGAGCGATATCCATTCCCATGGCGGTATGTCCGATCAGGGTCAGGAAGGGCTTCTTCTCTGTGATCAGTTGGGTGAGAACCTTTTGATAGGTCTCTGAGTTGAATGCCTCAAGACGATCGTCTTCAACAAGAAGGACTCGATTGGCTTTTGGCTTGAGGGCTTCCGCCAATTTTTTTACACCCTTGCCCAGAAGGGCGACCTCGACCTCTGCTCCCATCCCATCGGCCAATTGTCTCCCTTTGGAAAGCACTTCCCATGTTATATCTCGCAACTCTCCCTGCCGATGCTCTGCTAAGGCGATGATCTTCTTCATTAGGTGAGCCCTCCTTTATCTTTCAGAATGTCGAAAACCTTCGATGCTATGTCTTCCGGCTTCCCCTCCAACATCTGCGCTCCTTCGCCCACTGGAGGAAGGAAGATCTTTTCCAGCTGGATATACGAACCGGGGACGCCGACATCTTCTGGCTTCAAGTTGAGATCCGAAACACCAAAGGTCTTAATCTCTTTTTTGGCCACCTTTCGAATACCCATGATCGAGACATACCGGGGTTGGTTGATTCCAGTTTGAATCGTCAAGACAGCGGGAAGGTTGACTTCAAGCACCTCCTCTAACCCTCCTTCCAGCTCTCGATGGACCTTCATCTTCTTTTCCTGAATTTCGAGAGAGTTAACGAGAGAGACATGAGGAATTCCTAAGATCTCGGCCAAGGCAACTCCCACTTGTCCAAACCCGTCATCTTCCGCTTGTACGCCTGCGAAAACCAGATCATGAGGGATTTTTCGGATCGCCTCTGCCAACGCCTTTGCCGTGGCGAAACCGTCTGACCCCACAAACGCAGGGTCGGTCAACCGGACGGCATCATCGGCGCCCATGGCCATACATTTCCGGAGGGATTCGTTTGAGTCTTCCCCTCCCATGGAGACTACCGTCACTGTGCCGCCCATTTTTTCCTTGAGCATAATAGCTTCTTCAATGGCATAGTTGTCCCACTCATTGAGATCGAATACCAATCCGCTCCTTTCGATGTCCTTTCCCGATTTGTCGATGACGACATCCGCATCTGCTGTTTCCGGGACCCTCTTCACGCACACAATAATGTCCATTCCGTTTCCCCCTTTCTTGGAATCCCTCTTTCCCCGCGACTGCAAGGGGGGAGAGAGGGATTACTTAGTTTGCTTTTAACCTTTCGACTTTGACCGAACTGATCCCTCTGTCATCAACGAGGGGACAGGGATAAGGAGCAGTGATGACCCCTGAAACAGGTATTGAGGAAAGCCTCACTTTCATCCTCAAGGAATGTCCCCCATGGGTTGAGAGCTGGATGACTTCCTCCTCTTCGATCTTAAGATCTCGGGCATCCTGATCGTTTATTTCGAGGTAAGGCTTTTCAGAGACCGTTTTCAAGGCATCGCTCTTGGAACTGAGGAGACCGGACTGGAAAAGCGAAGGTCTCTGGATCAGCTGGAAAGGATAGCCTTCCGGAATCGGAGGCCCCAGTGTCTTCCCAACCGGCATCAGTTTCGCCTTTCCGCTTGGAAAACCGTCAGCATAGAGGTAAGAGGCATTATTTGGCCATTGCATTCCATCCTGGATACCTCGGTAATGGGGGATCTGACGGCAGATTTCTTCAAAAATGGCCTCGGGCGTTTCTCCTGGCACAGGACATTCGAAGAGGCGTAACAGATTCAAGAAGATCTCGAAATCCGGTCTTGATTGGTTTCGTGGCGGGCGAAAAGGATTTAACTTCTGAACCCTTCGCTCCAGATTGGTGTACGTTCCGCTCTTTTCCACAAAAGCACTCACAGGGAGGACAACATGGGCCATCTTTGCGGTCTCCGTCATGAAGAGATCCTGAACGATAAGACATGGAAGATTTTCCAAGGCTTTCTTCAGTTGATGAGCATCGGAATAAGTAATGAGAGGGTTTTCCCCGACGATATAAACGGCCCTCAGCTTTCCTTCCTCTGTCTTTTGGATGAGGTGTTTCCATCCCCAATCCCTTCCTTTTGCACCTTCCCCTATATCGATGCCTCCCTGCGCATTGCATTTATCGAGAAGGATAAGAATCCCTGAGGATTCCTTTCCGATATGACCTGTGATTAGAGCAAGGTTGGAAGCGGCGATGGCGACCTCTTTTGAGGGAATGTGGGCCCAGAGACCAGAACCGATCACAATCATGGCCTTCTTAGCCTGTGCAAATGCCCTGGCTGCCGTTTCAATTTCTGTCTTCTTTGCCTCCGGAAGGGTTCCCAGCGATTCATCTAGGGCGGCTGCCTTCTTTTTCAACTCTTCTATTCCCTGGGTTTTCTCTACAATGAATCCTTTATCCTCAAGGCCTTCTCTCAATATGGTTCCGATCATAGCGTTGAGCAAGGAGACCTCCATCCCGGGTGTCGCCGTGAGCGTCACACTGGGATGAAACATAGGAGAAATCTGTGTGGCTCGGCTGAGGCCGATATCATGAGAGCCGAGTACGATCAACTGCGTTCTGTTCCGTCGGATAGCCAGATGGATCTCATTCTTGATGATCGGGTGTGTCGCTGCAGGGTCTACATCGATCACGAGAATGCAATCGGCTTTCCGGATCTCTTGGATCGAATTGGTAGAGGCGGCCATACCCAATGTCTTTGCCAGACCCTCTGTCAGGCCGCTGTAGGCGCTGTCGCTACCGTAACCAATCTGATCTGTTCCGATTGCCTCCCGAAATAACTTTTGAAACAGATAATATTCCTCATTGGTCAGCCGGCTTGAGGCCATAGCCCCGATCGCCTGGGGACCGTATTTGTCTTTAGTCTCTTCGATCTGACGGGTTATGAATTGCAGGGCCTCATCCCAAGAGGCCTCTTTTAAAGATCCGTTCGCTCTTAAAAGAGGGGTCTTGATCCTTTCAGGATGATCGACGAAGTCCCAGCCGAACCTTCCCTTGACGCAGAGGTTTCCGTCGCTTGGGCCTTTGGCGGGATCGGAGAATACCCTCTTGACTTCTCCATCCTTCGAGCCTATGGTGAGAAGGCAACCGCAACCGCAGTAAGGGCAGGGGGTGGTCGTCTCCTTCAACTCCCACGATTTGGCCGTATAGTCGAAGCGGTCGCTGGTAATCGCCCCCACGGGGCACGTATCCATGCACTGGCCGCAAAATTCGCATTCGATGGGGCGATGAAAGTCCGTATCGATAGCTGTCTTGATCCCCCTTCGGGTAAAAGAAAGTTCTCCCACTCCCTGAACCTCGTCACAGATGCGAGCACACCGGCCGCAGAGGATGCATTTATCGGAGTCCCTCTGGAGGAGAAGAGATCGATCGTCGGCGGGGGATCTCACCGGCTCCCACGGATAGCGTGTCTCTTCCACCCCGTATTCATAGATCAGATTCTGGAGGTCACATTCGCCTTCTTTCTCACAGCGGGGACAGATCATCGGATGGTTGAGCAGAATGAACTGGAGCTGCAGCCGTCTCGATTCAGAAATTTTTGGAGATTGAGTCGTGATCTCCATCCCGTTTCTTGCTGGGGTGAAGCAGGAGGGCAAAAGCTCGGACTTTGCTTTCTGCTGAACGACGCAGAGGCGGCAGGCCCCGAAAGGAATGAGCCTTCGGTCGTGGCAGAGCGAGGGGATCCGGATCCCCGCAGATTGAGCCGCCTCGAGGATTGTCTTCCCTTTCTCAACCTCAATCTCGATTTCATCAATCCTTAGTTTGATCATTTGAGTTCCCATCTCGCACTTCACTGTCTCTCATGAAGTATCTTTCTCATTCGATCGCCTGAAACTTACACGCCTGGATACAGGACCGGCAACGAATGCACTTCTCCACATTGATGGCGGCGGGTGTCTTTTTCTCCCATGTGATCGCCTCCATTGGGCACGCCTTCTTGCAAAGGCCGCACATCTTGCACTTTTCGGGATCGACCCGAAATTTTATGAGACTCGTGCAGACCAGGGCAGGGCATCTCTTCTCCTGGATATGGGCCTCATATTCATTTCGGAAATAGCGGATCGTGGAAAGCACGGGATTCGGGGCTGTTTTTCCCAAACCGCAGTGGGAGCTCTCTTTGATATGCTTGCCCAGCCGTTCCAGCATGTCGATGTCCTCCATCGCCCCTTGCCCTGTCGTGATGCGATTCAAGATGTTGAGCATCACTTTCATTCCCACCCGACAGGGAACACACTTGCCACAGGATTCATCGACGGAAAAGTCAGTGAAGAACCGAGCGGTATCGACCATGCAGGTCGAATCGTTCATGGCGACCAGGCCACCGGAGCCCATCATAGCCCCGGCATCGTCGAGGGAGTCAAAATCGACCTCCAGATCCAATAGGGAATTTGGTAGACAGGCCCCGGAGGGTCCTCCGATTTGAATGGCCTTGAACTCTCTCTTATCGGTGATTCCTCCCCCGATATCGAAGACGATCTTCCGGAGCGTGGTTCCCATAGGGACCTCGATCAGTCCCACGTTCTGGACAGTGCCGGTGAGGGCAAAGACCTTCGTTCCTTTCGATCCCTCTGTCCCCAGAGAGGCGAACCACTGCCCGCCCTTCAGGAGGATGGGAGGCACGTTGGCAAAGGTTTCTACGTTATTGAGAACGGTGGGCTGGCTCCACAATCCGGCCTCTGTGGACCGTGGGGGCTTAATGCGAGGCATGCCACGCTTCCCTTCGAGCGAATACATCAGCGCGGTTGATTCTCCACAGACAAAGGCCCCTGCACCCGGGTAGATCCCGATATCAAAGTCGAAACCGGAGCCCAAAATATCCTTTCCGAGCAATCCGTAGTTTCTCGCTTGTTCAATGGCGATATTGAGCCGATGAATCGCCAGAGGATATTCCGCTCTCACATAGACGTAGCCCTGGTGGGCGTCAATGGCATAGCCGCAGATGGTCATTCCCTCCAAAACCGAGTGAGGATCTGCTTCCAAAACGGAGCGGTCCATGAATGCGCCCGGATCTCCTTCGTCTCCGTTACAGATGACGTATTTGGGGAATGAATCATACCGCCGGCCTTCTTCCCATTTTTGACCGGTCGGAAATCCAGCCCCTCCTCGCCCTCTCAAGCCGGAGGTTTTCACTTCTTGAATCACCTCTTCGGGCTTCATGGAGGAAAGGACCTTGGAAAGGGCGGCATATCCGTCTCTGGCGATATATTCGTCGATATTTTCCGCATCGATCAAGCCACGGTTCCTGAGGGCCCTCAGGACCTGATGCTCGAAGAAGGGGATGTCCTTTAACAGAGGGACCTTCTCCTTGACCATCGGTCCGGTATACAAAAATTTCTGCACCGGGCGTCCTTTGAGGAAATGCTCCTCCACGAGAAAAGGGACATCCTCTGGGGTCAATTTCTTATAGAAAATGCCCTCGGGGTAAACGACCATGATCGGGCCTTCCGCGCAAAAGCCGTTGCATCCTGTGATGACCACCTTCACTTCATCCGCAAGACCCCGATCCTTCAATTCTGCTTCCAGGCGTTCTCTCAATTGCAGGGAGCCGCAGGAAACACAGCCTGTTCCGGCACACACCATGAGATGAGTTCGATACGCTTTCATCCCTTTACCTTGTTTTACAATTGGAAAACGACAGGTGAAATCTGGTTTTCACTGCTTTCCACTCTCTCCTTTCTACCCTCGAATCAAAAGTTGGATTGTGGTTTTCACCACTCTTCACTCTCTCCTTTCCGCGCTCAAATTAATAAGTGGTCTCACTTCCTCTTGCCAAGGCGTAGGCCTCGACAATCTCCCCGTTCAAGACATGCTGGACGAATATTTCCTTCATCCTCTCTTCATTGAGGTCGCAATACTTCACAGGGGGTTTTCCGAGAATTTCCACCGTGGCCATCGGCTCCCGGCTACAAAGGCCTGCGCACCCGGAGGTCGTCACCATGACGTCCTTGATCTTTTTTTCCTCGATCTCTTTTAAGACTACAGACATCAATTTTCTGGCCCCGGCAGCGATCCCACAGGTTCCCATGTGGATGTTGACTTTCGCCCGGAAGCCCCCCTCCCGCAGAACCGTGCTCGACCGAACTTCCTCTTTGATTCGTTTCAAGTCATCAACGGTTAGCTTTGCCATCGCCGTTTCTCTCCTGTCGATACGAACTCACAATTTCAATGGCTTTACCCGGGGTGATCATTCCGTAGGTGTCGTTTCCCACGACGATGACAGGGGCTAAGCCGCAAGCCCCAAGGCATCGCACCGCTTCCAGAGAAAATTTCCGGTCCTGTGTGATCCCCCCGACTTCAACATGGAGCTCTCTCTGAAGATTGTCGAGGATCTGTTTGGAGCCCCTGACATAACACGCCGTTCCGAGGCACACCCGGATGACATACTTTCCCCTTGGGATGGTCGTAAAAAAAGCATAGAATGAGACCACTCCGTAAACCTGAGATGCGGGAAGCTGAAGTCCCTGCGCAATTCGATGCTGCACCTTTTTGGGCAGGTACCCACAGATATCCTGTACCTCCTTCAACACCGGGATAAGGACCCCCTGCCTGTTCTTGAACTTATCTATCACCTGGTCAATCTTCTCCCAATCTGTTCGTGAAATTTCTTCTACCAACCTCATCCCTGAACTCCAATCTGTTTCAGCCCCTCTTTGAGATGCCTTTCCACCTCTCGGATGACTTCCGGATCGACGAGGGGCCGATCTCTAAAATGATTTTTCACCCATGAACTGCTCAGGGTGAACGACTGTCCCTCCTTTTTATGCGTATAGAAAATCTCCAGGTCGGGATTTCCGAAGAGGAGCGTCATCACCGTTTCAACCATGCTTCCCAAGGGTTTTCTGTCGATATGATGGTACTGAAAACTGGCCGTCACTTTCGTTCCTTTTCCCAATTCCGACTCGATCCGAAGCGAGCCACCGGCTTCTTGGGCGGCCTGGGCCAGGAAAGAAAGACCTAACCCCACTCTCCTTGAAGAGCGCGTTGTAAAAAAGGGGTCGGTCGCCTTTTGACTCACCTCTTTGTCCATTCCGATTCCGTCGTCCCGGATTTCAATCGTCAGTCGATTCCGCCCGGGTTCTTCAATGACCAAGATCTCGATTCTCTTTGCCCTCGCCGCTATGGCGTTCTCTACAATATCCAGGATATGGAGAGAGAGATCTTCCAAATCCGCCTCTCGCCGACGTCTTATGCCTCCATCACCCTTCGTCCTTCTTCGCCATGCAGGGCCATTTTGACCTCCCTTGAGGTGCTCTCTTTTAGGAGAAAGGGGGTCGTGCTTTTGCCGATGTCCTCAAGACAATGGGCATCGGAAAACCAGACAAAAGGGTAGTGTTGGTAAGACCGGAAGCGATCCTTAGCCTCTTCCCTGGAGGTGCGGGAGGAGATCTCCAATCCATCCAGCGGTATCCCTTTCGGAATGAATCCCAATTGTCCGAGGACACTAAACGCTTCGCGATCGATATGAGAAGCGATGGCCACCCCTCCGAGTGAATGAATGACAGAGACGATCTGCTCAAAGGGTAGGAGGGTTGCGCCGAGCAACATTCTCCGATTGACGCCGACCGCTTCATCCTTTTCGTTGACCACAGTCTGAGGACCGAACACCTCTTCTGCGTTCTCCCCCGGAAGATTCTCATAAATTAGATTTTGGAGGGCGATACAGTCCTTCTGGACATCGAAGAGAGCGATGAGATGGATCTCTTCCTTTGAGGTAACTTCCATCCCGGGCAGCACTTTAAGGCCCCCTTCATCCCCGGCGCGGATGAAGGCCGCCGTATTCTCCGCTGAATTGTGGTCGCAGATCGCGATCATATCTAAACCCTTGGCCTTCGCCCGGTGGACAAGGGCACGGGGCCTCATCTCTTCTTCTCCACAAGGCGAAAGACATGAATGAATGTGGAGATCCGCACGAAACGTTCTCAGCATCAACCCATTCCCGAGATCCCCATCTGATACAGTTTGCCCACCACTTCATAGGTAAAGAGCGGAGAGACCAGGATAGGAATCTCTTCCTCTTCGGCCTTTTTAAGCGTATCGGCGTCAGGTTCTCTGCCTCCCGCCAAGATAATCCCCGCCAGCTCTTTCATGCTGGCTACGGCAACGATATTGGGATGGGTCTGGATGGTGACCCAGATGCTTCCCTTGCGGCTGTGGGCAATCACATCGCTGAGAAGATCACTTGCATACCCCCCGGTGACCTCTTCGTCAAGGTGACCCTTTGCCGCTTTCGTTTTCAGCCCCAAGGATTTCGCGATATCGAAAACCGTCATAGAATGAACTCCTTTTGTGATCTTCTTGGGCACCCTTTGTGTTGAGAAGGAATCCCGATCTATTCCTTGGCTTGTTTATCCAGATAGATGATAAACTCAAGATGTGTTCCCTGCCCCCATTGAGAGGTTAGGATCATCTCGTCCGTATTCCTTTTTATATTAGAAAGGCCCATTCCGGCACCGAAGCCCAATTCGCGAATCTTTTCATTGGCGGTCGAATAGCCTTCTTTCATCGCCAGATTCACATCAGGGATACCGCTCCCTTCATCTTTGACCACCACCTTCAGGAAGTTGGGCGCAATAAAGAGAGAAAGGTTTCCTCGGTTCGCATAGCAGATCACATTCATCTCGGCCTCAAAGGCTGCAATCGATGTCCTTCGAATGATTTGACCAGGAAATCCAGCCTTTTTTAAAATGTTTTTGACCCGGCTCGAAATTGCTCCAGCACTCATAAAATTGCCCCCCTCGATATGAAACATCTCACAAAAGCGTATGTTCTCTTCAGCCTCAGCCATTTTTCACTTTCACAATAGATGGCCTCAAGCCATGTTGATATAAGCGGCCACACGTTTCAAACATAATATAGGGGGCAACGAGGAGGGGGATTTGATTCTCGATCGCCAATTGTAGGGTTGCCTCGGTGGGTCGTTTTCCTCTAACAAAAATGATGGCCCCCAGGTCGAATATATTGCCTGCATAAATCACCTGGGGATGGATGATCCCCGTGATTAGCAGAGTTTGATCCCCCGATCCTCTGGCGAGGGCAAGGACATCGCTGAGAAGGTCGGCCGCAAAGCCATACTTTATCTCTTTTTCCAGATTTGCATCTCCCGTAATCACCTCTGCATCTAAAAAGTCTCGAATCTCTCTTAGCTTCATCTCATCCCAAGGCCTCTGCCAATAATTCCATCAGGTCCATCACCTTGAGTTTCTCTTCGAAGCCGGAGGTCTTGGCCGCATCCTCCAGCGTCAACACGCAGAG
>DATHCH010000112.1:0-8463 GCA_035319625.1 Thermodesulfobacteriota bacterium | reverse complement strand
GGCCAGAATAAGGTAAACCTCGTTTAGAGGAGCAGATGCTCCGTCTGCCTCATCGGGTAACGGAGGGGAGAAAGGATGCTGCATCCCTCGTTGGCCTAACCATTTTCCATATTGATCGGTAAAAAAGGACAAAGCCATTGTGACGATGTCATCGATCGCCTCCGTCTCTTGCCTTTGAAGGAAATTCTGGAAGGCCAAGCTCATCTCCACTCCGATCCCTGCCCCTGCGCTCAACATGGCGGAGTGAGAGCCCAAACGGAGGAGCTTCTTCAGATTGAAATGCCTCATCTCCCCGGCTTCGTCGAACCAGGTTGCCCGGCTGTCAGTTGCCAACACAATCCCTTCATGGGTTGAACAAGCAATGATTTGGGTCATCACGCACCAACGAAGGATCAAAGGGGCCAAGGGTCCAAGGGCTCAAGTGAAATACTTTAATCTTGAGTTATTCACTCATCGAGTCATTGGGAGAAATATTATGATAACGCATGAACAAACACTCGAACCCAGGACCCCTTGAATCCCCTCTTCCTTTCCCTCTCCCCAGCGGGGAGAGGGCGGGGGTGAGGGGGTTAGGGTTTCACAATCAGCGAGACTTCCTTCGACTTCTTCTCATAGGCCTCCGCCAGCAGGCTGAAGATCGACTTGATCACCAATTGAAAAAGAAAAGGGTTGGGTTGAATTGGATTCAGAGGCTTCTCAAGGTCCATTGCGGCAGCGAGAGAAACCTTTGCCTCCTCTTCCCTTTTAAGCTTGAGGAGAACGTAGGCCATCTCCTCCAACCTTCGCTGATACAGCAATCTCCTCTCTCCGGAGAAGAGTTCTGTCAATGCCTTTTGGTAGACCGTTTGGAATCGCGCCTCTTTCTGCGCAGGATTGAGAACAATCTTCGACCCCTCTGCCTCCCAGACTTCATCCGCGTAGGGCCGGATTTGTTCTTCCTCAATCCTCCAACCGGAAAAGACATCTGCTTTAAGAAGGTCCCCTCCCTTCCCCAACAATCGGTCGTCTCCTGCAATGACATCGGCTTGAAGATGGGAGTAGATTAGTGGTTTCCCATAATCTTTTTTGACATTCTCTATCTCACTTTTTGCGCGGAGATAGTCCTGGGGAGGGGTTCGCTTCTTCTCAAGGCTTGCTTGATAAGCTTGCCCAAAGAGAAAGGCGACATAGGGAGGTTCCATTTCAACCGTAGGAAATTGATTTTTCCCTTGAACCTCCTCAAAGAAACTCCTAAACCCCTTCCGTGTCATCTCCTCTTGGGAGAATTCGACGATCCCCTCGCTGTCACTGACGATTCCATGCATGACCGTTAAACCCCTGCCCGGATGCGGAATGATAAGCCACAAAAGCCGATGTCCGAGAAAATCAATCCCACTCGCGAATCCTTCTCTCGGATCGGTCTGTAAAGGACGGAGGACGGATCTCTCTTGATTCGATAAAATCTCCTCAACAGCAATCCCTTTGCTCTTCAGTCGGTAAAGGGATCGTTTGATGATTTTTCGAACCTTCTTGTCCTGGGTCTCTTCCAACATTCGTTTGAGGAGCCTGGCCGTCACCCTATCAGGAATGGTCACCATTAACTCAGCCAGCCTTCCGGCGGCTCGTGGGTCCTTTCCCAATAGAGGGAGGAGAGACTGGAGAATCTCCTCTTCTGATTTCCCACCGGCAATATCAGTTTTTATCCGCTCAGCAACGGTTTGAATATCTTCCATTTTATCTTTCTACTTTCTCCGCAAACAAAGCAAAATTCCCTGCCCCCCAGAGACTGTGTCGCAATATTAGAAACCCTTTCCAAGCAAGACGGAAGAGCCGGGCGGGTGGAAAAGCCTTAGAGCGGCAACCTTTAACATGTGAGATTCAGATGCTCCATGCCCCTGAGGTAATTCCACTTTCTACAAGCACCACCTAACCATTCCTAAAAGACCGCATTCTAAGACTTTGGAACCCGACTGTCTCTTCCGTCAATCCCGCGATTATAACACAGCCTCTCACGGGGGGAGGGGTTCAATGAGGACGAAGGATCGTCTGCTGAACGGTCAGGAGCATGGTTATGGAGAGATTCACGAAAAGAGTATTTCGACAGAGGCGTTCAAGTCTTTTGGCATCCTGATAATTCCCCAACCAGACCTGAATAAGATTCCACAGGATGAGGAGAAGTGGAACTCCCGAGAGAGCCAGAAGCCAGTGGGGAGTGAGACCAAACCCCCACATCATTTTGATAAAAGACAACCCCGCCAACAGGGAGAGTCCGATGTAGAGATCTCCCATTCTCTCTTTCCCAAATCGGACGACGAGGTTCCTTTTCCCAATGGTCCGATCTGCTTCTTCATCCGGAAACTCATTGATCAAGATCACATCGAAAATCGAGAGGCCAACCGGAATGGAGAGGAGCAAGATCTGTGAGCTGAAGAACCCCGTGAAGAGAAAAAAGCCGGTTGCGATGGGCAACCACCCATAACAGAATCCGATGAGAATTTCCCCCCAACCATGGTAGGACCATCGAATCGGCTTGTTTGAATAAAAAAATCCAAAAAAAATGCCCAGCCCTCCCAACAAAAGCGTTCGAAGATCAGTTCGGTATTGGAGATAGATATAAAAAACGATGAGAATGGTCCCTGCCAAACATCCATATCCCAAGAGAAGCGAAACCCGGGCAGGAAGAATTCCTTTCACCAGTACCCTCGATCCCCCTGAAAACCGGTTAAAGTGTTGATTGATGCGGTCCCCTTCCAGATCGTTCCATTCTCCCAAGTAATACGTCATCCACATGATGAGAACGGCCGCGATCACGGAAAGCAGATAGAGTCTGGATGGCCCTCCGTAACCCCAACGCCAGGCCAGGATAAATCCTAAGACCAAAGGCAGAATTCCAACGGAAAGAAAAGGGATCCGCGAGAGCTTCCACCAAGCGATAATATAAGCACCCAGCTTCTTCAAGCAATCTCCACCTTGAATCAAACCGGAAAAACTATTTTCTTTCTATTGTTCCCTGCTTTTTGCCTTCTGCACACTGCCTACTGTCTTCACCCGAGAGTCCCTATTTGAACTCCCCTCACTTTTTTTCGAAAGGCCTCGCTCTCCTGAATGAGCGTTGCCCTGTTTCCATCCGTGACCCGGTAAACCCTCGGTTCCTCACCGCATTGTAAAGACTCAAATCTTCTGCTCAATCGTGGGCCTATCCCCAAGGACGTCAATGAGGCAGACCCCCATCGATCCACGATCTCCATTAATCCTTTCTTCCCTCCTCTTCGGAAGGCGTCGACGAAGACGGCAAGAATCAAGGCGTGGGGAGACATACAGACCACTTCTGCTAACCGCAAAGCATAGCGATTGCCGTTGAAGGAAAGCGCCACTCCCCCTCCATTCCTGACCAGATGAAAAGCTTCCAGATCGGTGATGCTATCTCCAACATACATCACCTCCTCCAGACGATTTCCCGTTCTTTTCAAGCTAAGGAGCACCGCTTCGGCCTTCTCCCTTCCGCCGATGGGGTTCACGTCGGAAAGCATTTTCCCAATCGCCATTTGCTGAATCTCCCTCCAAAATATATTATCCAATCTTCGGATCGTCTCTCGGTCTCGGTCAGAAAGGTCCTCCAGACTTCTTGCCTCTTCAGGCCAATCCATCATCTCCATTTCCTGGATCTCCTTCGAAAGATGGATCAGTCTTTCTCTCTCTTCCTCTCTCAAAGGATAGCGATCCAGGTTCACCTGTGTGGAGTAAGTTCGATCCTTGGGAAATCCTGTCACCTTGCAAAGGGCGTCGATGTAAGGCTTATAACTCGTGCTGATAATGAAGGATTCCGTTCGGGAGCTGATCTCTTGAAGAGCTTCTTTCGCCTCAGGGACAAGGAGAAGATGCTCCCTGCTGAATTGTCCCATTCCCTCGTTTGTGGCACCAAAAGCTTTCAAAAAAGGAAGAATCAATTTGAGGGTGTCGCCAGTTTTATAACCGGCCCGCTTCTCAACGTCCGCCAAATAATCGTCATATTTGCTTACCATGGCAAAGAAGCGTTGACCTCCCGGAATATAAAACTCCGAGAGTTCCATTGCATTGTCATTCTTCGAGATCGGTCCTTCGCAGTCCGTATTGAATTGATAGCTCATGGCTTTGGTACTGCAATTCGAATCATTGAGGCATTCATTTGACATTTGGATTTTGAAATTTGGAATTGCATTCTTTTAAATACTCCTCCACTTCTTCGTTCAAGCAAAATCCTTCTATCTTATCCCCTTTTTCATCCAAAATGTCATCCTTCTCAACCCTCACGCGTTTCTCGGCGAGGGCTCTCAATGTCATCACAATAAGAGGAAGCTCTCTCCGCACTCCCTCCCTCCGAATTTCCTTGAACAGAGGGTTGTCCTCTCCCTCTTCTTTTACCAGTTGAGAGAAAGAACGACGCTTCAACTTCTGATCATAATCCTCCCAGAGTCGATCAAATTTTGGACCTTTGATGGGAAAGGTGACGTAGGCGACAGGAGGCCCTTCGTCAAGATCTTTCGTCACCAGATGCATCATCACTCCTGTCTGGACTGCCTTTTTTTCAATCAAGGCCCAAACCACTTCTTGCCAGGTTCCCTTAGGACCTTTGGGCTCTGCCGGATGGAGATTGATGATGGAAAAAGCTTCAGTGAAAGCCGGGCTGACGATGAGCATATATCCGGCCAAGACAATCAGATTTACGGGGAGGTTTTGAATTCTTTTGGCAATCTCCCGGTGATACGATGCTCTCCAATCCTCCTTATCACGCTCGCGAAGGGAAGCCAAATAACCCCTTGAGGAAAGAAGGATGAGAGGAATTTTGATTGACTCTACCCATTGGATAAATCGGTCGCTCTCTAAAGATTCCCCTCTCTGCCGATTGCAAAAGACATAACAGATTTCAGCCGGGATGGTTCCCTTTGAAATATGATCCAGTACAATCTTAAGCAAGCTTCTCGCGGCCTCATCCCGGCCTGTTGAAAACCATCCGATTCGAAACGGCATGACGCGAGCTCCTCAAGAAATGCAGTATGGGTATTTGTCTGCTGGCGATATCCTGAACCCGCCAAGTGTCAAATAAATTTTACATGACGGGTTATCACCCCTCACCCCTACCCTCTCCCCAAGGGGGAGAGGGGGATAATCGAGGTATTTTCTACGTAACCCCAAATTCCGATCCCAAAATGACTTAAAGCATTTCGTTTACGAATTTGGTTATTGGAATCTATCTGTAATCTGGCCTGCCTGCCCTGTACCAGCACGGTTCAGGGCCTGTGCGAAGTCCCGCCATGCGGGATGAAACCATGAAATTCAGTGTTTATTCTAACCGTCTCCATTTCAAAGTTTCAATCCGAACGAGAAAAGAAACTTTCCAAGTCCTCCTTCGTTGGATATCGCTCTCTGCCATATCCTGCCACACTCTTTGCAGCCATGACCGTTCCAAAGAGAGCGCTCTCCTCCAAAGACCTCCCCAAGAAGACACCTGCCAAGAATCCAGCATTGTAAACATCGCCGGCTCCCGTATTATCCACCACTTCCACCTGGACAGCCGGCACTTTAAAATCTCTTTCTCCGGTGAATACATGGGACCCTCGACTGCCCTGTTTGCAAACGACGACAGAAGGTCCAGCTTTCATTAACAATTCGATCCCTGCATGAAGATCCCGATGGGTTAATACCTCCACTTCCCTCTCTGTGAGAAAGAGGAGGTGACACCGTTTGATGAGAGGAAGAATTTCACCCAATCCTTTCTCCGCATAAATTTCTCCTGGGTCCATGGAGACCTTCACGGATGGATCAAGACGGTTCAACAAAACCTTTTGAGCTTCGAAAGGAGGTTCTCCGACAAAGGAGGTAAGGTGTAGCCAAGAAATATCCTCAATCGCATCGAAATCGATCTCATCGGCCGTCAAAGTGCTATTCGCATTGCCCCGGATGAAGAGAAATCGATCCTGGCGGCGGTCCAAAATTACCAAACAAACACCGCTCTTCTGCCCCCTTCGTATCATGTCAATCTGGGCAGGTTTCAAGCTTTCCAGAAGAAAATCTCCTTCTTCATCTTCCCCGACCTTTCCAATGAATTTCGTCGGAAATCCCATGCGGCCCAAGGCAACGATCGTATTGGCTGCGGAGCCGCCTCCGCTCTTTGACTTCAGGGTTCCAAATTGCTTCAACTGCTCTAAAAAGGACGCAAACTCTTCATCAGAGCCGAAGCTCTCTTTGCCCGGTTCGAGACGAAACCCCTTTGAAGAGATTGATTTCAAAGCCTTCACTTCAAAAATCAAATCCAAGTTGAGGGCTCCGAATCCGACAATGCTTTTCATCGCCTAAAATCCCTTTGGGAATTCGGGTATTGTAAAATTCCGTCTGCCTGGCGACAGGAACTTGAAATTCCCACATTCCTTAATCCCCAAATCCAGGATAAAAAATAAAAGACGGGTTGCCCCATCGTTTTAGAAATAGAACATATCGATCTAAAATTCAACACCAAAGTTTCCCTGCTCCCCCTCCTCTTTCCTCCCCCGCCCGCAGTGCCGCTGGCACCTGGGGGGAAGATAGGAGTTAGGGCCGCATGATGATCATAAATTTAAGGAAAGACCAGGACGGATTCGGTGTCACAGAAGAAAGCAGGCCATTCCTACTGGGACCGACATCCATGTATATACTTTGCAAGCGGCCGACCTGCCTATACGGGCTTTGAACTCTATAGGGTGGTCGATACCCTGTGCTCAAGGAGGAAATAGGATTGCGAGATCCATTCAAGATGGATGGGGAAAAAAGGGGGCGATGATCTCGACTATCGAGATCATCGCCTTGGAAGGAGGCTGGGACTGAAGTGTTTACGGGCTGTAAAAACTATTTTTGCCCTCTTGATTGAGATTTCCCGACTCTCTCAGAAATCTCTAAACCCAATGAAACAGTTTGGCAAAAAAATAGGAGACGAAAAATGTATTGGTGAAGACCAATGTCCAAAACGATACCCTCTCAAAACTGATTTCAATTCTTCTTCCCTCTTCCGTTTCCTGAATCCCAAAAAGTTTCTTGGCAATCACCTTCCGCTCCACCGACAATTTCGTAGATAAATGAGCAAATTTGTAAGACCACAGAAGTTCTCTGCTAATTTTCCGATCGCATGTTCACTCTTCTTGAGAATGCAAAACCACCGAGAATGATTAAGCAAAACCGGGGAGAGCGAGCTCATTTACCATCAGAATCATTTCCCGCTTCTTCTTCGTGCCAGAGACAGATAAAGCAAGTCTTATGCCAAGATTGGGAATGTAGACGAAGTTAATTGATATGAAAGAGGAAATTTTAGACAAAGGTGATTTGAAGCAAATTCGGCCGGGAGCACGAAACTTCATATTCGGATAATAAATTAGGGGGCTGTTCTTGAACCTATGGATAGATTCCCCGAAGCCTTGAGGCCTCAGCCACTCTTCCAATTCCAAGCACAAGGGCTGCCGTTCTCATAGGAATCTTTTTGGAAAGGGAGATGTCCAGAACCTCTTTGAAACCCCTCTGCATGATCCTGGTCAATCGATCCGATACCTCTTCTTCACTCCAGATGAGCTCCTGAAGATTTTGGACCCATTCAAAATAGGAGACTGTCACTCCTCCTGCATTGGCTAAAATGTCCGGGACGACAAAGATTCCCCTGTCATTTAAGATCGTGTCCGCCCTAGGGGTCGTCGGGCCATTGGCCCCTTCGACGACGACCTTCGCCTTGACTCGAGGAGCATTCTTCTCGACAATCTGATTTCCAATCGCCGCAGGAACCAGGATATCGCATTTCAACTCCAACAACTCTTGGTTGGTGATCTCGCTTTCATCCTTTGTTTCGCAAACAAAACACTTATATTTTGCCTTGTATTCCAAAGCCCTCATCACATCCAGGCCCTTCTCATTGTAAAGCCCTTTTTGTGAATCGCTGATGGCAATGATCTTTGCCCCCAGACGATGGAAGTGCATGGCAGCAATGCCCCCCACATTCCCACACCCCTGGACGACCACCTTTGCTCCTTCCATCGGAATTTTTAAATATTTCAGCGCCTCGACGGAGGTGATGACCACGCCTCTTCCAGTGGCTTCAAACCTTCCAAGAGATCCTCCCAACTCAACGGGTTTACCCGTCACCACCCCTGGGACGGAATAGCCTTTGAGAATACTGAATGTATCCATGATCCAGGCCATCACCTGCGGATTGGTATAGACATCCGGAGCAGGGATATCCTGCTCAGGACCTAGCATCATGGAGATTTCCCAGGTAAACCTCCTCGTCAAATGCTCTATTTCACGAAGCGACATCCCTTTCGGATTACATTGAACCCCGCCCTTGGCCCCTCCGAATGGGATGTTGACCACGGCCGACTTCCATGTCATCCACATTGACAAAGCCCTCACTTCGTCCAGATCAACATCGGGGTGGTATCTTATCCCCCCCTTGGCCGGCCCCCTGGCCACGTTATGCTGGACCCGGTAGCC
>DATHCH010000111.1:0-4423 GCA_035319625.1 Thermodesulfobacteriota bacterium | reverse complement strand
ACCCCGGAGATGATCGAGACCGATGCCCCTCTCTTCGGCGAAGGCCTCGGGCTGGACTCCATCGACGCCCTTGAGCTCGTCCTAGGCCTGGAAAAGGAGTTTGGGGTCGTCATTCCCGATGCAGAGGTGGGGAAAAAAGTCTTTCAGTCCGTGAGAACCATGGCCCAGTATGTTTTGGAACACCAGGGGACCGCATGAAGGGATCAAAAGGGAAAACGGCTTTCTGTTTTCCCGGCCAACTTCAAGAGAAGCCGATCCTCGAAGATCATCATCCCCTGAGAGAAGATCCCCATTTTAAAGAACTATTAAGAAGGGCTTCCGGCCAGACGAAATTCGATCTCATCAACTTCTCTTTCGGGGATGAGGACGAAGGGGAAGATTTCAGCCTTAAGCTTCAGATCGCCACTTACATCCTTTCGATGGTCCACTACTACCGTCTTCGAGCCGCAGGATGGAATCCGGATATCCTTGCCGAACACAGTATGGGAATCTATGCCGCACTGGCGGCCTCGGAAACCATCCGCTTCGAAGAGGGGCTCTTTATCACGGAGGCCATCGGCCGGCTCCTCGAGAAAGAAGGGACAATTCACCGGGGAGGCATGGCCAACATCATCGGCCTCCCCTTGGAGGAGGTCCAGAAGATCTGTCAAGACCTCAACGGGTTTCAACTCTCCATTGCCAATTATAATGGCTCGATGCATTTCGTCCTTTCGGGAGAAGAGGCGGGTGTGGACAGCGTGATTTCCCTTGCTCTCTCCAGGAAGGCAGTCTCGGCCACCCGTCTTGCCTTCAACACGGCTCTTCATTCCCCTTCGCTCTATTCTCTAAGGGAAGAGATTATGGCCATCCTTCAAGATATCAAGATTCAAGCTCCCAACGTTCCCGTGCTTAATCATTGGACCATCAAACCTTTGAGGAGAGAGGAGATCAAAGATTTTCTCTCTCAGGAGATCGCACGGCCAGTGTATTGGGTTCGATGTATCGAGAACCTGCTGGGGGAAGGGTTTACCCAATTCGTCGAAGTGGGACATGAAGCAACGCTTACGAAATTGATGCGATGGATTGATCGGGAGGCAGAGGCTTTTTCTGCTGGTGGGCATTTAGAAAATAAGGATTTGGTCTCACGGTAACGATGCCCGTATCGTCATTCGGTAACGCTCTTCGTCTTTGAGAAATTTGCGTAGCCGACTGACCCTAAACGAAACGGGCTTCGTCGCCTTAGCCGTAACCCTAACCAAGACACCCGGAGCATTTTGATGGTTCGAGGATGCCGTAGCCTTCATGAAACATGGCTTAAAAAAAAAGAGGATGTAACTTGAAATACCATGAGACACCCCTCCAGGTTCGTTTTTATGAAGTGGATGCTTATGGAGTGGTTTGGCACGGTCATTACGTGGGATGGTTTGAGGCAGGTCGAAATGACCTGACCCAGCGATTCCAGATGGGTCCGCTTCAGCTTAAGGAGACAAATTTTTTGGCACCAGTAGTGGAGTTGAATTGCGAGTTCAAACTGCCAGCCACATTCGGCACCTCTCTCATCATCCAGACAACGATGGAGAGAACAGAGGTGGCCAAGCTAATCTTTCACTATCGGGTCCTGGATCAAGAAAGCAGAAAGGTTCTTGCGGCGGGCTCCACAACGCATGTCCTCACCGATCTCAGGGGAAACCTTCTCTACTGGGTTCCTCCAGAGGTGCTCGAACGAATCGAGGCAATGCAAAAGTATTTGGAAGTGTAAGGAAAAGTTCGGAGTGATGAGTTCGGAGTGTTGAGTTAAACCTTAAGGTCTCAAATCCGAAATCAGAAATCCGCAATCTAAAATTGTATGAAAGTTCTTCTCATCGATCCGCCCCATAAACTCTTTCCGGGCCTTCGGATGTGGACCCCTTCTTTTGGTCTTCTCCAATTAGGTGCTTATCTGGAAAGGGAAGGGAATCAAGTTCAAATCGTCGACGCCACGACTCTTTCGGCCCCCTGGAAAGATCTGGAGACTGCCGTTTCCACATCCAAAGCCGATGTCATCGGCATCACTTGTTCCGCTACCTGTCTCTCGCCAGAGGCCATTCAGGCCATTCATCTCTGCCGAAAACTCTCCCCCCGTTCCGTCATCGTAGCAGGAGGAAGTCATTTCACCCTGATGGGCGAAACCATCCTCCGGGAAATGAAGGAACTGGATTATATCGTTTTAGGCGAAGGGGAAATCGCATTTTCCCAGCTTCTCAACGACCTCTCCGGAGGTGGGAAAGGAAGGACGACGAAGAGTATCGCCTATCGCGAGAATGGGAAAATGGTTCTCAACGAAAGACAACCGCCTATTCCAAATTTGGACTCCCTTCCTCTCCCGGCCTACCATCTCATCGATATGGAGAAACAGGCTTACTACTGGCATGGAATGGGGAAAAGAACGTTTGGTATTTCTACCAGCCGCGGCTGCGGAGATCGATGCGCTTATTGCTCAGAGTCCAGGTTCTGGAAAGCGGTCTGGAGGGGACGGAGCGGCAAGAAAGTCGTGGAGGAGATTTCGCATCTGCACCGTCAATACGGCAAGACGCTTTTCGTCTTCAACGAGAACACCTTCAATTGGAGTCGGAGGCGGGTGGAGGAGTTCCTTGATGAGTTGGGGAGGTCGGGTCTTCGCATCCATTTCTGGTTTCAATCCCGAACCAAGGATATTATTCGAGATGAGGACCTCATCCCTGAGATGAAACGGCTCGGTCTGTATGAGGTGATGTTAGGGATCGAGAGCATCCAGCCCGATGTGCTCGACCGATATGAGAAACATCAATCCAGAGAGATGGCCCAGAAGGCCATCGATATTCTCAGAAAAAGTAAGATCATGGTCATGGCCAACATCATGTTCGGAGACTGGAATGACTCCCGAGAGTCGATCAAGGAGGTCTTCGAATTCGTTAAGTCTCAGAGCGACTTCCTGGTCCTCACCCTGACCACTCCGCTTCCAGGGACAAAATATTTTGAAGAGGCGGAGCGGTTGGGAAGGATTCGAGAGAGGGATTTGGGTAATTATGATTTCATGCATCCCGTGATGGATACAAAATTTTTGTCTCCTGAGGAGCTCCATCACCTTCAACAAGTCTACCTGAAAAAATATTACACTCAACCGAGAATCCTTCTGGGAGCCTTCTTCAACCCAAATCCTTTCAAACGAATGGCCTATCGGCTCATCCTCCGCTACGTTTGGGAGAATGCGACGAAAAGGCCGTGGAAACAGCCGAATCTTGAAGGTGGAGAGCGGAATGTGGAAGGTGGATGTACCGACGTAAAGCCAATAGACCCAAAGCATTAACATTGGAAGAAAAATGACTCCGAAATCCGCAATTCGCAATTCAAAATTGAAAAAGGTTCTTCTCATCTTTCCCAGGGAAAAGGGGATTAAATTTTCCAATGACACATTGTACCCCTTCCCCATATTAGGCCTCACCCTTCTTGCCTCTCTCTTTCCGAAAACCTATGAGGTCAAGATCATCAACGAGGTGGTCGAAGAAGTCGATTTCAATGCGGAGGTCGATTTAGTAGGGATCACCGGTCTGACCTGTGTGATAAACAGAGCCTATGCGATTGCGGATGGATTTCGTGAGAGGGGAGTCAAGGTGATTTTAGGAGGAGTCCACCCCAGCCTTTTGCCCGGGGAGGCAAAAGAACATGCTGACTCAGTCTTCATCGGAGAGGCGGAAGGGGTACTGGAGAAAGTCCTGCAAGACTTCGAGGCAGGGGAACTCAAACCATTTTATAAGAATCGGGAGTGGTCGGATTTAAAGGGAATGCCTCTTCCGAGGAGGGACCTTCTGGCGGAAGGGTATCGACCCTTCTTCAAAGTCATCGAGACCACGCGAGGTTGTCCGAACCGATGTGAATTCTGCTCTATTCCGATCATCAATGGGAAGCGTTATCGGCTCCGCCCGCTTGAAGAAATAGATCGGGAGCTGTCCCTCATCATCGAGAAAAAAGGGGAATACCTCTTTTTGGCCGATGACAACGTGACCGCCAATGAAAACTATGCCCGTAGCCTCTTTGAGATCTTTAAACACCACAGGATCAAATGGATGGCGTTTACGACCATCAAGATTGCCATGAATGAGGAACTTCTCAAAAAGGCTCAGGAGAGCGGCTGTGTCTCCCTCTTCATCGGCTTCGAATCCCTTCTTCAGGAGAATCTGGACAGCGTCTCGAAACGATTTGTCAATGCGAAAGAATTATCAAATTGGGTCAATACGATCCAACACTACCAAATCGGGATACACGGTTCTTTCATCTTCGGATTCGATGGAGATGACCCCACCATTTTTAGAAGAACGGTTGAATTCGTCCAGAAAAATAATATTGAACTCCCCACTTTCTCCATCCTCACTCCCTTTCCGGGGACCCCGCTTCAAAAGCGATTGGAAGAGGAGGGGAGGATCTTCGA
>DATHCH010000110.1:0-9625 GCA_035319625.1 Thermodesulfobacteriota bacterium | reverse complement strand
ATCCCTTTCGAGAAGTTTTTCGGCTAATTCTTTAGGATTGGCGATCGTCGCGGAACAGCAGATGAATTGAGGTCTCGATCCATAAAAACGGCAGATACGATCCAATCGTCTCAGGACATTGGTCATATGAGCTCCAAAGACTCCTCGGTAGGTGTGGAGCTCGTCGATCACCACAAATTTCAGATTCTGGAAGAAATTCATCCATTTCGTATGATGAGGGAGGATACCTGTGTGGAGCATGTCAGGATTTGTGATCACCACATCTCCCTGGGTGCGAATGGCCGGCCGGGCGTCCTGGGGAGTATCTCCATCATAGGTGAAAGTGGTGATCGACTTTCCGATACGTTGGATGAAGTTCTGGAGCTCAAACATCTGGTCTTGGGAAAGAGCCTTCGTGGGGAAGAGGTAAAAAGCCTTTGAAGAAGACTCTCCCAGTTTTGTGTTCAACACCGGGAGGTTATAACAAAGCGTCTTCCCGGATGCGGTCGGGCTAACGACCACGATATCCTTTCCCTCGTGAACCGCCTGAATCGCTTCAACCTGATGGAAATAGAGCTGCTTAATTCCTTCTGTTTCCAAAGCTCTCCGGATGACGGGGTGGATGAACTCCGGATAAGGGCGATATTGTCCTTCCCTCTTTTTAAAGACTCGCAGATCGGTAATACAAGGTGAGATGGCGCGGGAGCGCTTCCAGGATTCGATGATCTCTTCAATCGACATCCAGCACCTCAAAAATTTCAAATCCTAATTTCAAAACCCTAAACAAGCGCAAAATCCAAATTTTTCAAACCGGGAATTTAATATCCCTATATTTTGAATTTTGATCATCTGAAATTGTCTTGAATTTCGGATTCAGGATTTAGGATTTGAGGTTTCAGATTTCGCCTCTCTGGTAGGCCTGGAGGAAAGCCTCCACCACGCCTTGGTCGAGCTGCGTTCCAGAGCACTTCTTCAGCTCTTCGATCGCCGCTCCCCTATCCATTGCCTTACGGTAGGGCCGGTCTGTCGTCATGGCATCATAAGTATCGGCCACCGCCACAATCTTTGCCAGGACGGGAATCTCTTCGCCCCTCAGACCATCCGGGTATCCCATCCCATCGACATGCTCATGGTGGTATTTCACCCCGGGAACGATCTCTCTGAGCTGCCAGATATGTTCGATGATCTTTGCTCCCATATTGGAATGGCGTTTGATGACATCAAATTCTTCCGGGCTCAGACGTTCGGGCTTTTTAAGGATATGATCCTCGATCCCTATCTTTCCGATATCGTGAAGCGCAGAGGCAATCTTCAGCCGTTTTCTCTCCAAAGGTTTCAACTGGAGGTACTTCCCGATGGCCAAGCTATACGAAGTCACCCTTTGGGTATGTCCTCCTGTATAGGGGTCTCGTTTTTCGATGGTATCGGCCAATGAATCGGCAGTTTGAAGAAACGTCTCCTCCAATTCCTGATAGAGCCTGGAGTTGTCCAGTGCGATGGCCACCTGATCCGCCAAGGTGGTGAGAAGAGAAAGATCCTCCTTAGTAAACCCTCCCTTTTCTTGCCTATTGATAGCCTCCAGGACACCCATTGTTTTTGCTTTGACTTTTACAGGGACACGAATGATGTTTCGCGTTTTAAACTCTGTCCTCTCATCCACCCCTTTAAAAAAACGAGGATCTTTCTCAGGGGAATTGACTATCAATGGTTTCCCCTGTTGAGCCACTCACCCTGCAATCCCCTGTCCAAGGTCGAGAAAGATTGTTTTTATTTCTTCCTCCAAATCGCCCAGCGCCACTTCAAAATAGAGCTTACGCCTTGCCTCATTGACAAGCAGAAGAGAACTCACCTCCGCTCTCATCAGCCGAGTGGCTGCTTTCATTGCCCTCCGGCGAATCTCTCTATGATCTAACGTGGAGTTTAAAATTTGGCTTAAATGGGAGAGCAGGGCGAGCCGTTCGGCTTTCTCCTCGATACGTTTTAATTTCGCCAGCCATCGATCGATATCCATCCTCCTCATCTCCCACCTCCCATTCACGGGGTTAACCAATTTTACTCTCCTTGTCAATTAGGAAATTGGGACCCCTTTTCTTTTCAACCAATTTTGAACCAATTCCTTACCTTTTCTTTCCAGATTTCTACTCTCTCATGGTACCGAGGGTAACGTTCCTCAAAAAATTTCAAAAACCGTTTTATCGCTTCGCTACGGGAAGAAAGGATCGCCAGACCAATCAGAATAAACAGAATGCCCTGCAGGATGGGGAGAAATAGGCCTAGAATCCCCAAAATGATAAACGACCAGCCTACGATAAGCAGACCCACTTTCTTAATCGCACCCAACGACTGACCCTCCCAATAGACGCTGGTTAGAAGCCCAGCAAACTCCTAAAAAAAAATACGTATTGCCTGGAAAAAGGGGGCCATCTTGCCCCAAAAGCAACGATGCTCCTATTGTTAGGACGACGAACTTTAAACAACGAACCATGAACAGTTCGTTGTTCATTGTCCATGGTCCGTAGTTTCTTTCTCAGCCAAGCTGGCCTCGCAACCGTAACCCAAACACTCCGCCTGTTTCGTCGTTCATGCCGCGGTCTGTTAGTAGTGTGGGACCGGGCCGGCCGGAAAGGGTGATGAGTCCGTTCATGAAACATTATACTGAAAACCAGCGCCTTTCAATTAAAATAATAATATTGATGGACAATCGGGTTACAATGAATATAATCTTATTATTTGAATATTTTAGCTTATTTATCGTCCAAAAGGTAAAACATAGTGAAGCACGAAGAAACTGAAATGATCTCCAGATGTCAACAAGGAGATCAAGAGGCGCTAAAGGAGATTTTCGATAAATATCATAAGAAAGTCTACCGGATCGCATACGGCGTCGTGAGGCAAAGGGAGGAAGCCCTTGATATTGTTCAGGAAGTTTTTATTAAGGTATTTCGTTCTATAAAAAATTTTAAGGGGAGGTCTCAGTTCTATACTTATCTGTATCGCATGGTGATGAATACGGCCATTGACCACGCAAGAAAGGCGGGTAAACAATTCATCTCGAGCCTTGATCAGGAGGGGAGTTTCGAACCCTCCGATAATGTTGAACGGGGGCCGGAAAGGATGCTACTCCAAAAGGAGTTGGAAGGAAGAGTGAAGTTGGCGATGGACAAACTCCCTGCTGAACAGAAAGCGGCCCTCATTTTCAGGGATGTAGAAGGTCTCTCCTACCAGGAGATGTCGGAAGCGATGGGATGTTCTATTGGGACTGTGATGTCCCGCCTGCATTATGGCAGAAGGAGAATTCAAGAGTTGTTGAAGGATTACGTGGACCTTCACAGCCAAAGTCGTGGGACTTCCACCATTTCAAAAGGCCGGTAGCCGCCCAAACTTTAGCGAAAGACGGATAAAAGGAGGTAGGAGACGGATGAAAAATTTTTGCTCTTCAGTATCGAAACTTTTGGAAAAATATTTTGACCAAGAGCTCATGGAAAAGGAGAGACTCCTTATAGAGGGGCATCTACAGGATTGCTCTGCCTGCCGGGATGCGTTGAGGTCGATGGAGGAACTTAGGGCATTATTGAAAGTTCCTGTTGAAGAGGCTCTCCAGAAGGAGGACTTTCCTTGGGTTTGGCAGAAAATCGAGAAGGAAATTCACCTGCAGGAAAAGCTAAAGTGGTGGCAATCCCTTCATTCCTGGTTTGATGTCTCCACGCTTTTCAGAAGGAGGGTTTGGATTCCTGCGGCGGCCACCTTTGTAGTCCTTCTCTTTATTACAGCGCAAATTATTTTTAAAAAAGCCCCTTCCTATGCGGGTTCATCTGTTGTAGAATACCTTGACAGCCCGACCTATAATGTGATGGTTTACCAATCAGAAGAACCGAACGTGACAGTGATATGGCTCTTCGAAGGATCGGAGAAGGGGACAACTCCTTCATGAAAAAAATAGCCTTCCCTCCCGCCCTCTTTTTGATCCTGGTTCTCTTTTCCACTTCCGTAGCCCTCGGCCAAGTCCAGACTCGAATTAGGGCAATCGAGGCATCGAATGCGGGATTCGGTATTGATCCTTCTTTAAGGGATGTTCACAGAGAACTGGGGTCTCTCTTCAGCTTCACCTCTTACCGCCTTTTGAGGGATGAAACCTTGAACCTTCTCCCGAATCAAACCGTTTCAATCCAAGGTCATCACCCAGGAAGATTTATGGAGGTCACCTTAGTAGGACTGCATAGGGATGTTGCAAAACTGAGGATAAGAGTCATTCGCGAGGGTGTGGATATTCTCAATACTGAGATCAGACTATCCCCGGGAAGGACTGTTCTGATAGGAGGCCCGAGGCGCGGCGAGGCGGTTGTCATTTTTGCCGTCTCCGCCCGCTTCTGATCTTTTCAAAGCAACGTGGCCGTGTCCATGCTTACCGCAGGCAGGGGTTATTCGTTTTCATTTTTAATTTCTCACTTCCCAATTTCTATTGAATAAATTCTCTATCCCCCTCCTTTAGAAATGAAAGAACAATAAATGGATGCGAAAGGAGGGATTTCTTATCCCTCCAGCGCCTGAACCGCATGATTATCCGTCTGACAGGAAGATGTCCGGGCCGTTGGGAAATGACTCGTGAACGGATCCAGGGCCCCAATGAAAGAGTGTGGAGCCCTGGTCGTTATGATCGTTGGGGGGAATCGGGCATCTGACATTTTGAGATCCGCCAAGTCTTCAGGATAGTATAAAGAGAGAAGGGTATCGGTCGATGTGTGTTACAGACCTTATTCAGTCTTTCAATCTGGACTAACACCAACCTGCAGAGTGGGGTTCAGAACGTTATTTCCTCCTCAGAGATGAGAAAAATGGTGTATAATACTTAAGCAAGGAGTCAAAGAATGGAGGATTGAAAATGAAGGCCATGGTTCTTAGAGAAATCTCACCAATTGAAAAAGAACCTTTAAAAATGATGGATTTGCCAGATCCCGTTCCCGGTCTTAAGCAAATTTTAGTGAAGATTTCTGCCTGTGGAATCTGCCATACCGAACTGGACGAAATCGAAGGAAGACTTCCGCCAAAACTTCCAATCGTCTTGGGACACCAGATTGTAGGAAGGGTGGAAAAATTAGGTTCAGCGGCAACAAAATTTAATTTGGGAGACCGTGTGGGAATTGCCTGGATCAATTCAGCTTGTGGAAAGTGCCATTTTTGCCGGGAAGGATACGAGAATCTATGTTTAGATTTCCAGGGCACAGGATGTCATGTCAACGGTGGTTATGCTCAATACACCGTTGTTTCGGAAAACTTCGCCTACTTAATCCCCGAAAGATTTCCTGATGCTGAGGCAACGCCCCTTTTATGTGCAGGGGCTATCGGGTATCGAGATTTGATCCTCTCCGGCATTAAAAAAGGCCAAACCCTGGGACTTTTTGGATTTGGGGCCTCGGCGCATATCGTCATCCAGCTGGCGAAATATTGGGGGTGTGAAGTATTTGTCTTTACAAGAGGTGAGAAACATCGAAACCTGGCCGAAAAACTGGGAGCCACCTGGACAGGAGGACCGGAAGATGAACCTCCCAGGAAACTCCGTTGTGCCATCGATTTTACTCCAGTTGGGGAGACAGTCCTTCACGCCTTGAGGGTTTTAGAAAAAGGGGGGAGGTTGATGTTAGCGGTCATCCGAAAGAGAAATCTTATTCCACCTCTTGACTACAGCCAACTCCTCTGGGATGAGAAAGAAATAAAGAGTGTCGCAAATATTACTCGAAGGGATGCGCAGGAATTTCTACCTTTGGCTGCTAAAATCCCGATCATTCCTGACGTCCAGGAATTTAAATTGGAAGAGGCGAATCAAGGTCTCATCCTGTTGAAACAGGGAGAAATCCTGGGAGCGGGTGTTCTGAGAATGCCTGATTAAAGGGTTTTATATAAAAGGGAAATAGCTCAGCTCGCATGAGGAACGAAATAAAAGAGGCTTAACCTGATTTCAACCCCGGATCCTCCTCTCCTTCCGGCGCTTTCTCTTTCCGCCATTCAATCAACGTATCAATCTCATCATTGCACGGAGTACCGTTTGCATCTTGGGGGGAATTACAATTCCGATCGCAGCACCCACCTTTAAGAAGGCATTTGGAATTTTGATTGAATATACATGACTCGGCAGGAGTCATAACTATTTTTCCTATTCGACTCAAATCAAGACTGCGTTTGACTCACGGGTGGCGGCATTGGATCGCGACCTTCTTGTTCCAGTATAACGGCTATGGGGAAATTCGGTGTCCTCTCGACCACAATACCTCGCTTCTTTTGATAACTTAGCAGCGAGTAAAAGTTCTTATATCCAAATCTTCTGCCAACAGCACTCGGGGAGAGAGAACTGGACTTGTAATATTGAAGAGCCTTTGCCAACCTATCGCTTCGCATTGTTGCAAACTTCTTAGAGATAAAACCTGATACTTTTAACTGATTTAGATGCCAGCTACAGACCTGGCGGTCAATGTTCAGCATGTGTGATAGCTGTCTTTTTGTTATCAGAGCATCGCTTTCGGAAACCTGTAAAATTCTGCTGCAGATCTCGCATCGATGAATTTCATGATACCGCGCTAACAATCTCGGCCTATTGATGACATACCCGAGATCCTTTGCTCGTAAGAGAATTTGATAAACCCTCTGTTTGGAAATCTCGTATTTCTTAGCTAACTGCGACATCGTGTCAAAACTGGAGTTAAGTCTATTTATTATTTTCTTATCTCTGTAGCTTAGTTGTTTTGATGGTTTTCTTCCCCGACGCATAGATCTTTATCCTTTTTCAAACAGGGAGCTCCGCGGCAGAGCCCGTGGTCCCTTACGGCTATGGGAACATACACCCCTCAATGCTGAAGGCCTTGGGGCGAGCGACAAGCCTTTCATCCTCCAAAGAGTTTACTCGTGGGTTACATTTATCGGTCTTTTATTCCTTAAGACAGCAAGGATAGTGCCAGTCTTCCTAAGAATCTCTAACTCATTAAAACATCTAACAATACGAGGATTATTGCTTGACCTAAAAACCTATTTAGTATGTCAAAAATTGTCTTTCCTTATATAAATTTATCGGAGGAGGGAGAGGAGAACTGGTTAATGAGGATTTGTGGGAGGTTCCACAATGCGGGTCTCGCTCACATGGGTTATCCCACCACCCGGCCCCTGAAGTCAAAAGAGGAATCGGTACCCGATTGTATACGGAGGATATATCCGGATGATTCCAGTCAGGGCGGAAATTTCATTTCAGAATTTTTCAGAGCAAATTAAGAGTCAGAATTCTTGGAAACCGTCTTTCCCATCCTTTCCAAATCACTCTCGTCTTCGGATCTCGACCCCATTTTGCAATTTCCTTCAAGAATCCCGCCATCCTGGATAACAAGGGTGGGAGTAAAAACGGTTCCATATAATTTCCCCTTTGAATGGATTTCCACCCGCTCCTTGGCATTCACTTCTCCCTCCACCATGCCATTGAGGATGAGGGCATCAAGTTCCACTTTTCCTTTGATGAATGCTGTCTCGCTCATAATCAGTGTCCCGCTACGGAAGATTTCTCCCTCCACTTTCCCATCGAGACGGAATAACCCTTCAAAGGTCATTTTCCCCTCAAAGCGGCAATTTTTACCCAAAAAAACGTTAATATCCTCCGAGTTTTGTTTCATCGTGATCAAAATGGGCTTTTAGCTTATCTTTAAAAAAGTAACCTAACCGTGAGTGAAACCATCAACGTCGATTGATTCAGCAATATTAGTGCCAAATGTTTGTAAATTTTGAAATTCCAAAATTAACTAAAATCCAGGGGGTTTTACGATTTAAACTATGTTGATTGTTCACCCCAGCTGATTACAAATCTGTCAGGTTTCAAACAAAAATGCTCACTAAATACATTTATCCCTCAATGAGATGATGGCTCTGTATTTTATTGGACTTGCTTCTATTTCACTCCATTTAACTTCAAAAGCAACCAAGAGTCTAAATTACCACTTGGCACATTTTTTGATATTTATTCAGTGTTCGAGTTTAAACCTTCTATAAATAAGCAAAAATCTCATTCCCTCCTCCCTCCCCCCTATCCCCATCCTTTCCTCCCTCTTAAAAAAGGGGGGAAAGGATGGGAGCAAATTTAGCTTTTGACCCTACCATAGATTGAACATCAGTGTGACGGAGTCTGACCGCTCGCACTACTTTTAAGCTGGCGAGGGGGCGAGAGCATTTGGCTAAAAGACGAGCGTGGATGGCCAGACCAATCAGAATCTTACCGGCATTTTGTTCACCTTTAGGTTTAAGACAAGGCAAAGAAGGGGCCACTTAAAGAGATATTACGTTTATTGCCAAAAGGGCTATCAAGAGTCACAAAAGCGCTCAGGTGGGGCCACATTGATTAAGGCGGCTCTGCTCTCGACCAGAGATGACGTGTATCGCCCGTTTACGGCAAAAAGTCACATCTTTCACTTTTATCAAAGAAGCACGATTTTAAAAAGACTTAAAATATCAAACTCTTAGAAATAATCTGTCATTGGCATTAATATTGCTCCTTGCGGAGGAGTCCTTCATCTCTGACCGCTGGCAAGACTGATATTGCCAGTACTCAAAATACAATGAAGGGAGATATCCACCATGACAGTCGTGGAGGGAGAAAGCCTCAAGAACAAATCTACCAAGGATCTGTTTAAGATAAAGAGAATTGAAAACGACAAAGTGGTGATGTTGGAAGACGAGAGGGGACTCGTACATATATGGCTTCCAAGAGAGCAGTTGGGATTATTTTTTGAGAAGGTGAAGGGGGCTTAAAGTTCCATGAAAATTGCGGAAGGCGATAGACTGAAGCATAAATTGACAGGGCAGTTATACGAGTTGAAGACGATCAAAGATGGTACGTTTATCTTAGAGTCCGAAGAGACGCCGTATAGGATGTGGTTTGGCGAAAGAGATCTGGAATTATTCTTCGAGACCGCGAGGAAAAGGAAAAGAAGATAAGAAAGTAATCCAGTATTTTCAAATAGCGAAGGCAGGCGTCACGAATGATTCTATCTTTTCTTGTAAATGTCTGCCAGGATCCGTTACCATTCCAAATCTCTCCGTAGATGCCCACGGGCAGAGCCCGTGGCACTTGTTCCAAAGCACAAGCTATGCTTGACGCCCTACGGGCGAGTTTCCATTCCCCCACGGGCAAAGCCCGTGGAACTCTGCCCTTCGGGTTATTAGAGTAAACCCTTGAAGGCGTTTGGGGGTCCACTGAGATTTCCTGTTTGGACAGATCAAATGTCGACCATCAACTCCCCGATCTTGGATTGAATTTCTGATATATTTTCTCAATTGGAAAAATCGGGACAAACAGGGTCGGATAAGTTAGGGGAAGGGATTCATCTTTTCCAATGATCAGGTACCCATCCTCCTTTAAACCGGCTGCTATCTTCTTTAATACGCCCAGCTGGCATTCCTTAGAAAAATAGGTAAAAGCTAAGTTCCGACAAAAAATGATAGCCATCCCGGAAGATGGTTCTTCATGAATAATGTCATGTCTTCTGAATTCCACACTTTCCCGGATCAATCGATCAAGAATATGAGATCCGTTTTCAATCCGAAAAAATCTTCGAAGGATTTCCTCTGGAACTTCTTTTAAACTGCTTTTCTTATATCTTCCTTCCTTTGCCCTTTCAAG
>DATHCH010000109.1:0-12151 GCA_035319625.1 Thermodesulfobacteriota bacterium | reverse complement strand
GTGAACAAGTCGATCGTTGGACTCACGGTCAACAGTTTAAAGGAGATTATCGCCTTATCCGAAGAAGAGATCAGACCGACCCCGGGGGTCGTATCCATGCAGATGGAGACAGAGGTCTTATCGGGCATCGCAACGGTCGGTAAAAGAATTATACCCATTTTAGATTTGGATCACATCTTGACAAAAAAGGAAATCACCGAACTATCGACACTTAAGCGATGAAAAATATTTTACCCTTATCCCCAGACGATTTCGGTCTTTTTCAAAAGCTGCTCATCGAGACGAGCGGCCTCCGCTTTGACGAAGGCAGGACCCAGTCCTTGCATCATGCCCTTTGGCAGCGTTTACAGCATCGGGGTTACGATTCCTACCGTGAGTACTACAACCTTCTGAAATTTCACCCGGAGGGACGCCTCGAAATACGAGAACTCTTCGATCTGGTGACGATAGGAGAGACTTATTTCTTCAGAAATAAGGCTCAGTTTGAGGTGCTCATGAGATTTGTTTTGCCTGAAATCATCCAGAGGAAGGTGGATTCAGGGGATAAGTGTATCCGTGCATGGTCAGCAGGGTGTTCTCGGGGAGACGAGGCCTACTCCATCGCGATAGCGATGACAGAGGTCTTCCCCTCTTTCGAAGAGTGGAGGGTCTCCGTTTTGGGCACAGACATCAATAGAAGAGGCCTCGCTTGTTCGGAAGACGCCGTCTACGGCGAAAAGGACATAGGCCATTTGCCGAAGGAATACGTGGACAAGTATTTCATGAGACAGGGCTCAGCGTACCACTTCAGGGATGACGTGAAAGCGTTGGTCGAGTTTGAATATCACAACCTGGCAAGAGATCCATGCCTGCACGAAAAGATGCAAAATGTCGATATCCTCTTTTGCAGAAATGTCATCATCTACTTCGATCCTCAGACAACGCAGCGGGTCATTGAGAATTTTTATAACTGCCTTGCCCAGGATGGCTATCTTTTCCTCGGGCATACGGAGACCTTGTGGCAAATCACCAATCGGTTTGAGAGAGTTGAGTTCCCACAGACATTCATCTACAAGAAGAAATTAGGCCCTGTTCAGGAAGATGCGATGAAGCCGTTTATGGCTGTCCCGGAGATCAGCATCGAGAACCTGGCCCTTTCGGCTGGGCCGGTCAGAGCATTCGAACCCGAAGCAAAGCATAAGGGCTTAGGATCAGCTCTGTACTCCCAACCTGAGCCCTTCGTCCCGCAACCTGCTGAGCATGTTGAAGACCCGGCGCTACAAGTTAACAAATCATCTGACGTAGCCTTCCGCTCCTTACCCGATTACACGGCGGCTCAAGACAAAGGCGATATCCTCGCCTGTCTTGCGAAGGCGACGACCTTGGCGAACGAGGCAAAATACAAAGAGGCGGCGGATATCCTCGGAAAGATCGTAGAGGCGGACAATCTCAGCGTTGAGGCGTATTATCTGTTAGGCGTCTTATCCTACAAAAGCGGGAATCTTAAAGAGGCCGAGACACAATTCAGGAAGGTGATTTATGTGAGCCCCGATTCGGTTCTCGCCTATTTTAACCTCGGGAATATGTATCTGTACCAGAGAAGGCTTCGTGACGCCGCCAGAGAATTTAAGAACGCTGTCCGACTGTTGGAAAAAAGACCGAAAGACGAGCAAGTAAAGTTTTGCGAGGATTTCACAGTAGAATTTCTCTTAAGGGCCTGTAACAATACGCTCGTCCAGATCTCCCAGAGGGGTAAATGATATGAATGAAGTGGAAAAAATAGAAGCTTATCTTTCGTCCGTCAGACACGACCTGCGCAGTCAACTCATGGTCGTTCGCGAAGGGACGAGCATGATTCTGGATGGTCTCGGAGACTCAAAATGCGAAAACTGCTTCACCCTGTTGAGGCCCGCCCTCGAATGCACGGATGAACTGAATAAGTTGATCGGCGAGCTTCTCACGATCTCTCGGTTTAATGCGATGTTGGTATCGCAGACGACCGCGAAAGAAGAAAAACCGAACCCTGGAAAGACGGAGCCACCGGAAGACGAGCTGGCAATCATGAAAGATGAGCTGAGAAATGAACTGGAAATCATGAAGGACGAAGTGATGGGCATGATCTCCCATGTCATCCGCACCCCGTTGGCCGTGCTCAAAGAAAGCTTGTCCCTGGTGCTGGATGAAATACCCGGAAAACTAAACCCCAAGCAAAAAGAATTGCTTTCAACCGGAAAACAGAATCTGGATGGTTTGATCCAATCGGTTGAGGAAATATCTGAGAAGTCCTGGAATGAAATCGTACACCCCACCCGAGACAATTTTGTTCCAGAACCCGTCGCCGAGAAGAAAACGTCGACCACGAAAAAAAGAATTCTGATCGTAGAAGACCAGGCAGCGATCATTCATATGCTCCGTATGAGATTAGAAGCGAATAATTACGATGTGATCACCGCAGGCGACGGCCAGGAAGGTTTGGAGAAAGCCCATAAAGAAAACCCGAGTTTGATTATCCTCGACATCATGCTCCCTAAAATGAATGGATATAAAGTCTGCCAACTTCTTAAGGCTGATCCAAAATATAACACTATTCCTATCATTATATCCTCTGGAAGGACACCGCAGGAAATCAGGAAGGTGGGTCGAGAGGTGGGTGCGGATGCGTACGTATCGAAGCCATTCGAGGCGGAAGCGCTGCTCTCAAAAATCAAGGAGCTTTTAGAAAAGAAGGGGAAGTAAACCCCGTTAGAAATTCCAGTGGGCAATGAAACCCCGCCGGAATTATTTAGAATGTTACCCCGGTGCAGAGCATCGGGGCATTATTTCTAACAGGGGTAAATCACGGCGAAATAGATGGCAAAGAAGAAAATCTTGGTGATCGACGACATGCCAAATGTCGTTACCATGGTGAAGGCTCGCTTGGAAGCAAGCGGATACGAGGTGATTGCTGCCCTGGATGGACAGCAAGGCTTGACCTATGCTTATGCGGAGAAGCCTGATCTGATCATATTGGACATCGTGATGCCCGCTGGCGGAGGTTATTCTGTCTATACACGATTAAAAATGTCTCCTAAAACCCGGTCTGTTCCTGTTATTTTTCTTACTGCGAAGGATAGACCGGAGGACGTGGCCAGGGCATATAAGCTGGGTGCCGAATACTTTGTCAAGAAGCCCTACAAGCCAGAGATGTTGCTGGGAACGGTCAAAAAGGTCTTGGAAGCATCCGAACATGCGCCACAGCCCAGAGGATTACAAAAGCGAATACTGGTCATAGGGAAAGAACCGGAGATGACTGAGTTCGTGAAATTAGTTGAAATGGGCTACGAAGTGACCATCGTATCGAGCATAAGAGAAGGATCCGATGAGGTCAAGAAGGAAAAGCCGGACGTGATCTTTCTGGACGGGACGCTCGTCAAAGCGAATAACTATGATGGTTTTTATCAACTGAAGCTGGAATTCGCCTCGAGCAAAACACCGATGATGATATCCGTCACCAAGGAGGAGCTGGAGGAATTTCAAAAAAAGATCGAAGGCTTTAGTGGTTATTGCTTGAAGCCGTTGAATTACATCGATCTATTAGGGCACATTAGGGTGGCTTTGCAAAAGAATTAAGATCGATTTGTCTGTGATCCTTGGAAACGTGCGGATGAAGAAGATATCTTAGAAAGGTCAAATGGTGTATGAGCCCACTGAAACAAAGCCGCCCGTCCGTAGAAGGGAGATCGAACGAGCCATTAGAAACGATCGATCGGGGAGCCACTTGGCAGCGTCTCGACCTTCATCTGCATAGTCCTAATGTGCTAGCTTTTGTGCCCCCGAAGGGGACGAAGCGGGAAGACGGGAAAGCTCTTGCCGATGCCTATGTCGAACAACTTGCGACTCAAGGGGTTTCCGTTGCTGCTGTAACAGACTACAATGGAGTAAACATAGAATGGTTTGAGGTGACTGCTGCAAAGGCCACCAACCGTGGCATTACGTTTTTGCCTGGGGTTGAGATGACATTTAGACAAGGGAAGTCGGGTCTTCACATATTGGCTATCTTCCCCGGTGATACCGATCTAAAAGCTTTGAACGCTTTCCTTAAATCACTGGATAAGGACCCAGGTACCCCTCTGTTTGACAACCGCGGCTCTCATCGGGACATTGACCTAAAAATCAACTTAACAGATGCCCTGAAAGACTTACGAAGCCGGTTCCACTGCCTGTTCGTCCTTCCACACCCCGATCAGGTAAACGGGCTCTGCAAGAGTCTCACAGCCGAGGTTGCCGCCAAACTTCTCCTGGAGATAGGACCCGATGCCATCGAGTATTTTCCGGAGAAAGAAAAGAAGAAGCTCCAATCTACGGGCCTTCTACCGGAAAATTTCTGGGAGCAGATGGCTCTGGTTGAATTCTCCAACCCGAAACGAATTGAAGAGATCGGAACGCAATATCGAACCGACGGGATCCTCCGGGCGACCTACCTGAAACTCAGCGCAACAAATTTAGACGCTCTGCGGCTGGCCCTTCATGATCCAGAGACCCGTCTGTCGATCGGTGGAATTCCTTCGGCGATCCACCCGAGGCTCCGAAGTATGGCGATCTCAGGATCAGGTTTCCTGGGAAATCTGAGTATTTCCTGGAACCAAGACCTCAATGTGATTATGGGAGGCAAGTCTGTGGGCAAATCCGCCATTCTTGAATGCCTCCGCTATGTCTTTGCCGTCACGCCCCGCTCGGATCAATCTCAACGTGAGGAGTTGGTTCGCCATGCCCTTGGCAGTGGCGGCAAGGTGGAGGTCATCTTGGATAGGCCCCTTCAGGAGGGAAAAATCCGGCAGTACCGCATCGTCCGAGTGTGGGGCGAAGAACCCCGTACCTTTCAAGTCAACCCTGAAAAACCTCTTTCAGTAAGCCCTTCTGAGCTTCTCAGTCCAAGTGGCGGGGTCACTATTTTTGGACATCGGGAGATCTACACAGTGTCTGGAAGCCCTGAGCATCGACTTGCCCTCTTCGACGAACTCCTTGGCGAAGAGGCGCTTCGATGTGCGAACTCTGTCGCCAAGGCTGTGGAATCACTCACCACCAACGCGGGGGCGATACTAGATCTGCAGGCAAAGCTGGCGAAGCGAGAAGAATACTGCCAACAGCTCAAGAAAATTGACCAGGAGATTGAAATCCAAAAGAGGGATGCTGCAGAGAGCCTAAAGGACGTGGCTGATCGGAGCGCTATGGGGGAAGGCCTGCAAAATGCCACCAATGTGGTCAGGAGGGTTTTGGCGGAATCTGACGAAAGGCGTCTCAACCTACTGGCTTCACTCGAAACGGCCCACCGGAACCTACAGGATGCACAAAGCGCGGATTCAGCTGTCCTTCAGGAAGCCGCAAAAGTCCTTGCGGTCCTTCAGGAAAGTCTGAAGGTAGTACTCGACGACGAGACGACCCTTTTTGAGCAGGCCGTGCAAAGTTTAATGCGTCTTGACATGCGTTGGCAAGAAAAGCTTCGTCATTTGGAGAAAGAGAGCAAGCGAGTTGAACGGGATGTACAAAAAGAGCCATCGGACCAAGATCCGCTCCTAAAATTGACCGAAGAAAGGACCTCTTTATCGTCCTTGATCGCAGGACTTAACGGGATCGAGGATCGCTTAAAGCATCTCAGGCAGAACCGGAAGGGACTCCTGCAGCAAATCAGAGATTGCAGAGACTCACAGCACGGATTACGCAAGGAAAGAGCCGATGCCGTTCCGAAATCTCTCCATGGCAGGCTCCAGCTCCAAGTAGAATTGAAGGGCCAAAAGGGAAGCTATAAAGAACGGCTCTTATCCCTCTTAGAAGGATCGACTCTGTCTCCGGAGGCAATCGATAAGCTCGTAGGTCCCGAAGCCACGGACGGGATCGCCCTTTCCGAAGCGGTGAAAGCAGGAATCAAGGAAGTCCAAAACCGTTTTGGCCTGGGACCCGAAATGGCGGGGCGGCTGGTCCGTTGGCTGACCGCCCAGGAATCCCGATGTTTTGAGCTCGAAACACTGATTCCCGAGGATGCTCTTCGGTTGGGACTGAGGGTGGACGGTCAATACCGATCTCTCGATCATCTGTCAAAGGGCCAGGGAGCTGCGGCCGTTTTGCTTTTCCTGTTCGGTCTCGGAAACCGGATCCTCGTCATCGATCAGCCTGAGGATTATCTCGAAGACCGATTCGTGCACGAAGAGATGCTTCAGACCTTAAGGGAGCAAAAGGGATTGAGAAACCAAAACCCGGAGAGTCAGGTCATTTTGGCGACGAATGACGCCACTATTCCTGTGATGGGCGATGCCGAACTCGTTATACCTTTGGAGGTGCGAGAGAATCATGCCCATGTCGTCAACCGGGCCTCTATCGACCACCGCTCAATCCAAGAACTCATAAAGACGATGATGCAGGGAGGGGACGAGGCTTTTCAGCAGCGGGCTAAGAAATACGGAGGATTGGTGCCAGCCTGAACTCCTTCGAATGCCCACCCGCAAGCCATCTCCTAATGTGGTTCGGCCAACACCGTTTGGAAATAGGTCTCACTCCACTTATAACCTCTTTCGTCCCCGAAGCCGTGAAAAAATTCTCGGGAGAGATAAAAAGGTTAGGTGAAGACATAAAAATATTTACTCTCCCGCAAACAACGTGTTATCATGTTTTTGTCTTTAGATTGCACCGGAAAAAAATGTGAAGGAGGCACCACCATGAAAAGAGGATTGCTTTTGTCTGTTGGTTTGGTATTAAGCCTTTCGCTTATTTCTTATGGCCTGATCTTCGCAGAAGAATCTAAACCCATTCAGCTTCTGAAACCTCAAACGGACGGCGGTAGACCCTTGATGCAGGTGTTGAAGGACAGGAAGTCTTCTCGGGAATTCGGCTCAGAGAAGCTGCCCCCACAAATACTCTCGAATCTACTCTGGGCTGCCTTCGGAATAAACCGCCCAGATTCAGGAAAACGGACTGCACCCTCCGCGATGAATCGGCAGGAAATGGATGTTTATGTGGCTACGGCCGACGGCCTTTACCTGTTTGATGCGAAGGCTCATCTGTTAAAACCCGTTCTTACGGAAGATATTAGGGCGATGACGGGTCTTCAGCCGTTCGTGAAAGACGTTCCTCTAAACCTCATTTATGTGGCAAATTTTTCGGGAATGGGTTCGGCAACAGACGAACAAAAAGAGTTTTATTCAGCCGCGGATACGGGCTTCATTGCGGAGAACGTTTATCTGTATTGCGCTTCCGAGGGACTGGCAACGGTGGTCCGCGGGCTCGTCGATAAGCCGGCCTTAGCCAAAGCGATGAAGCTGCGAACAGACCAGAGGATCACTCTCGTGCAATCGGTGGGATATCCGAAGAAATAGGAAAGACCGCAAAAGGGATTTCAAGAACCCGTAACAAATCCCGTGGACCTATTCTCCTTAATTCGTCCCCCAGGAATTTGACATGAGAAGTTTGGCGTCTTAAAATTTGTATTTAAATTTAGAATATTCCCGTACTAATCAGAAGATGGTGAAAGAATCCAGCATCAAGACGAGAAGATCGAGACCCCTGAAAGCTGATCTGCATCTTCACACAGCCGAAGACCCCCTGGACCGCGTACGATATACGGCCAAAGAGCTTATCTCAAAGGCTGCCGATGAAGGCTTTGATATCATTTCCATCACCAACCATAATCGCATGACTTTCAATCAAGACCTCTCGTCCTACGCCCGCGACAAAGGGATTCTCCTCATCCCGGGTGTAGAGATGACGATTCGGAGACGTCATGTCCTCGTTTTAAACCCTCCCCCGCATAAAACGTGCTCAGATTTTTTGTCCCTTTCAAGGCTGTGCCGTTCGGAAACTCTGATCGTCGCTCCGCATCCCTATTTCCCAGGGACCTATTCCTTAAACGGCTACCTTCTGAAGCACCTGAATCTTTTCGACGCGCTCGAATATTGCCATTTTTATTCCCCAATGATCAACTTTAATCAAAGGGCTTTAGAAGTATGCCAATCCTTTGGATTCCCTTTAGTCGGAAACTCAGACGCTCATTTTCTCTCTCAGTTGGGAACCACTTATTCATTGATCTATGCAGAGAAGAATCTTGAATCTATCTTTGCAGCTATTCGCGGGAATAGAGTTGAGGTCGTCACCCGTCCTCTTAGGACCCTGGAAATGGGATCGATTGCAAATAGATTCCTCAGGATGAAGCTTCGAGCAAAAATAGCCAAACGCCTGGCAAGACCGCATCCTTCTTCGAGAAAGCCCAAGGCAATATAGGAAGCCCTTCTCCTTCTTGTACCTTTAAGTGAGATCCAAAACCACCTTGCTTCCTCTAGGGACTTGTAAAATTTAAGGATCTTCCGCTACAAGAAGGGCCTTTTTTATACCTTTCCCAGAATCAATAGGTTATTATATTGCTTAGATAGAGATGAATCGTCCTTTTGAGAGATAGTCCACATGAAATGGAAGATTCCGCATCTGCAGACATTCCTTAATCTCATCAGCGCCGTCATCCTGCTGGGTGGTTTGGGTGGTGCTATTTTAATTTATCGGGCTGCAGAGAACACATCATACGGCGCTTTGGGTTACGAAACAGGAAACGGCTCTGTTTATCCGATCATGCCTGAAGATTCCAAGAAATATCAAAGGGATTTAGAACTTTACGGCGGAAAAGCAAATATGCTGATGGATCAGCTGAGGCGTGGGTTTGCGGGGTTATGGCACGGGAAGTCTCTCGCATTGACGGTAGCCTGTCTTAGCATTCTGATATCTTTTGGAGTTTTCTATGCTGCCAATCACTTGCCCTCCCGTCTAAATGTTCCTATTGAAAACAATCGGAACGGACCTTGCTAAAAATATATAGGATTGCTAATTGAAATTGTCTATCGCCAAATTTCTGGAATCACTCTTTGGGCCTTCATCCCCCCAGCGTTCGGCGGTCAAAACGCCGCCGAAGGTTCAACGTAATTGAAGGAATAGCAGAGCATCAAAAAAACTCTGCCATTCCTTCCGAAAAGGAGTTGTCTTACTTTGTCCTGAAGAGTCTTAATTACTTTCCGTGCCCATCCTTCTGCAAATCCTCCTTGCGAATAAGTCTCAAGGAAGCAGAGTTCGTACGATAGCGGAACCATGTCGGCGACCCATCATTAAACACGTGGCCGAGGTGCGAACCGGCCAAACAGCAATCGCGATAACTCCCATCTTCTTCATCAAGGTAGTGTCCGACCATGGCAAGTGGGAGCGCTGGCCAATTGAGTTAGAATGGAGTCAATGTTTCCCCTAAATAGATAAGCATAAGGGACAGTAGATCCTCCGGAAGCTTTAACTACACCGAGCAATACTATTTTTTTTGGAGTACCGGTAGAATTCTCTATGAGAGTTCCTGATGAGTCGAACCAAGCTGGACCGGAAACTTTTGTGGTAACATTATCGTATGTCCCAAAACCCCAAAGTATGAGCGTCTCCGGAGTTGCAAGAGCGTTTGGGTGGTCTGTTACGATCTGTGGTAAATATGAGGGAGCAGCGCTTGTAAAGTCAATCTCCACATCTTCTTCAGTGGCTGTCGGTCCCAAGAAACCACAAAGGGTCAGTTCAAGTATGTCGTTTCCCGATGTCAACGCATAGACGTCTCCTACATATTTTTTATAGGTTGGGATAAGAAGAGTGTTTCCTGACGGTTCAAGGGTCGCTGTAGTTATTGTTATAATGGTACTAATTGGCCTCGACCACCATTGCTGAGCTGATACAAATGCCGGAGCCCCAACCAACACCATGGTCAACACGAAACCTAGGATCAACAGTTTTTTCATTTTCAAATTCCTCCTTTAATTTTTTGGTCAGATTAAAAGTTGGAAACCCTCACCTAATATCGATGTCACCTCCTTTCATAAGATTGACTTTCCAACTCTATTAACGCATAAGCCCTACATCCGTTGACACGTTCAATGGTTTCTTACGGCCCGATTCACTTTTTCTCCGCCTCCTTCTTCAGGAATCTTCGCCTTTGATCCGGGTTCATCGACCGTAGTTTCCTCCTAAAATTAAGCCGTTCCTCATAGCTCATGTTCTGCCATTTCTCGCGAAGCACCTTGCGTTGTTCAGGGGGGAGTCTCTGGAACCATCTTGACCTACGCCTGATCCTTTCCTGTTCTTCCGGCGGGAGCTTCCGGAATTCCTCATACCGTTTTCGAATCATTGCCCTCTGTTCAGGAGTGAGTCTTTGCCACTGTCTGAATCGCTCCTGCGCGTCTTTGCGCTCCTCGGGCGTCATCTGCTGCCACCGTTCGGCCCCCTTGCGGAGACGCTCCTGACGCTCCGCCGGCAGTTGATCCCACCGGTCTTTAAAAGGTCTCAGTACCTGCTGTTCTTTCGGACTCAGTTGGCTCCATGGAGTCTCGGCAAGAACTTCCGCGCATGGGAGCAAAGAGAAACAGATCGCGAGGAAAGCGGCGCACAATAGAAGATATTTATTCATCTCCGGCATCCTTTTGTTTCGTATCCTTTTTTCCATGGGAAGATCCTCTTTGAGAGGACTTCTCCGGAACATTCTTCAACTTCGGCGCATCAGCCAGCATCAAAGGATCGATATCCTTATCAAAGGTACCCAGGAATTCGATAAACTCCATGTCAACAGGAGGAGTTGTTTCTTTGGCTTCTGGGCTTCCGACGATCATCAAGAACGCCAGGCCGATGAACAATAGGCTACGTCCCATTTTCTTCCGTCGTCAGCCAGCGGTAAAAATCCAGATTTTCATAAAAATCGATATTTTCCGTTGAGGCGATAATTTCGAAATCTTCAATATGCTTACCGAGAAAATCGCCCGGGGAGGTCCTTAGCCAAAAGAATACTGCCACCGCTGCCATTCCCGCAGCCGCGAAGGCGCCCGCCGTAACCCAGCGCGATCGAAGAAAGAATCTCGCCTCCTTTCCATCGGCAGCGCTCAGAGCATCCAACCGAATACGCTCTAGGCGTCGTTTTGTCAGGCTGTCGAGATTCTCCGCGGCCTCGCACAAAAGACCTTTGGCTTTTTCAAGTAACCGCTTCTCCTGCTCAGTCGCGTTCATCAACGGATATCCTCCAAAAGACTTCGGAGGGTGTGGACAGCCCGGGAGTAGTGAGCTTTTACGCTACCCTCGGAGCATCCCATCACAAGTGCTGTCTGTCTCACATCCATCTCTTCCCAGACGCGAAGCAGAAATGCCTGCTGTTGCCGTATCGGCAGCATTTGGATCGCCCTTTCTAAAGCCATGGCTTCCTCGTGCCGTAGAATATCCTCGAAAGGATTCAAGGTTGCTGTATCTGGCACATCCTGAATGGGGTCTTCCCCGTTTTCACAATCGTTATTAGCTCGACCCAACCAGCTAAGGACACGCTTACGGACAGAATTCCGGCGGTACCAATCGGTAATTCGGCTTCGCAGGATCGTATAAAAGAGGACATTCCACTCACCTTCGGGGCGACTCGTATAGTGACGCACAAACCCAAACATCGCGTCCTGTACCAAATCAAGAGCCTCATCGGTGTTTCCGGTTGCAAATCTGGCCATTTTGAATGCCCGCCGCTCAACATCCGTCAGAAATCGGTTGAGCTTATCTTTAATGTCCATAACGCACAGCTTTCAAATTGGTTTACAGACAATTTTCTTTTTTCTTTCGGACGTTGAAAACGCCCTCTGGAGATTGGCCGTAGCAACTAGACTGGGTCGGGGAAGAAAGGTTCTTTTGAGCATCTTTTTGACGGGCCTAGTGCCTTCCCTTTTTGGCCCTTTTTCTTCATACGGGAGCCAAGAGAACTTTATGAAGTTTACCATCATAGACCGCCTAAACTAACAACTTTCACAGGATGACTAAGAGCTTCCCTGGTTCCGGATCATCAGACGAAATAGCCAAGGCCGCGGCTAACATACTGATAAATGGGCGCTTTTCCATTATTATCCTCTCCGTAACTTCTCGGTCTTTAGGGAATATTGAAGTTACCGTAGAAAGATGGGAGCTCTACGAATGGCCATATGTACCGAGCAATTAATGTGCCAACGGATGAAATCTCACAATACACTGAAACTTCGTGATGTTATGACCTACATATGTGAAATGGGCATCGATTGATATTGGCAAAATTTTGGCCACTTTAATAATTCATGCTAGGGGGATGCTAGAAAGAATAGATATTCACCGCGAAGTCCAACAGCGATTGAACAGTGAA